>JBOGIW010000449.1:0-8373 GCA_050748045.1 Vicinamibacterales bacterium
AGCATGAAGAAGTACGCCAGCGCGCCGGGGAGGCTCCGCTCCACGCGGCCGCCCTTCATGGCGAGCAAGTACAGCACGAGCCTGAACATGAACATCGAGCCGAGGATCGGCCAGACGGCGGCCGACCAGGGCGCGGGCATGAGCCCGCCTCTGGCCGCCGCGAGGATGGCGCCGGCGACGGCGAGCGCCGCCACGCGCACCGTCATCGAGAACGGCAGGTGGCAGAGGCCGATGAGCAGGAGGCCGCATCCGACCAGCCACGCGGCGTCGGCGAGGCCGAAGACGACGACGGCGCCCGAGAGCGACAGCGCGACGAAGAACGGCAGCCGGTACTTCAGCGGCAGCACGAGGTTCGTGGCGAAGCCGGCGGTCGTCAGCATGAACAGGCGGAGGAAGACGGGCCCTTCAATCGAATAGAGATAGACGACCCGGGCGGCGAGCGCAAGCTGTCCGATGAGCCACACGTGCTTCGCCGCCGCCGGCCAGCTCGCCGGCCGGTCGAGCACAGCCCGGTCGCCGATCGCCGGGCGCATCACGTCTGTCGAAGAGCTCACAGGCCAAGACCTCGAGCAATGATGTTGCGCTGGATCTCCGAGGTGCCGGAGTACAGCGTGCTGCCCACCGAATCGCGCAGGTCGCGCTCCACCTGCTGCTCCGTCATGTAGCCGTAGCCGCCGAAGATCTGGACGGCATCCAGACACGACTTCACGAAGCTCTCGGAGACGTACAGCTTCGCGACGGCCGCCTCGGTGGTCGCGTCCTTGTTCGCATCCTTGAGCGCGCCGATCCGGTAGACGAGCGGCCGGCAGGTGTCCAGGCGCACCTTCATGTCCACGATCCGGTTGGCCACCGACTGGAACTTGCCGATCGGCTTCCCGAACTGCTTGCGCTGCCGCGCGTACTCGACGCACTCCGCGAGCTGGCGGCGCATGACGCCGAGGCAGCTCGCCAGGATGCAGCCGCGCTCCCATTCCATCGAGCACTCGAACACGGCCACGCCTCGCCCCTCGCGGCCGAGCCGCCGGCCGACCGGCACGCGGCAGTCCTCGAACACCACCTCGGCCATGGGCGAGGTGCGAAGCCCCATCTTCTGCAGCTTGCGGCTGATCGTGAGACCCGGCGTGCCGCGCTCCACGATGAACCCCGTGATCCCCATCGCGCCGAGCGCGGGGTTCACGGTCGCGTAGGCCACGAAGAGATCCGCCACCGGCGCGTTCGTCACGAACGTCTTCGTGCCGTTGAGGACGTAGTCGTCGCCGTCGCGGGTGGCGCGCGTGCGCATGCTGAAGATGTCGGACCCGGCGTCGGGCTCGGACGCCGCATTGGCGCCGACGAGCGTGCCGTCGCAGAGCGGCGGCAGATACGTGCGCCGCTGCTCATCCGTGCCGTAGAGGAGGATGGGGATCGAGTTGGTCCAGAGGTGCGCGTTCAACGAGAAGAGCAGCCCCTGGTCGCGCGTGCCGGAGCCGAGCCCCTCCATGACCGCCAGGAGATCCGTCAGCCCGAGCCCGAGCCCGCCGTACTCCTGCGGGATCGGCATGCCCAGCACGCCGAACTCGGCGCACTTCCGCCAGGCGTCCCTGTCGAAGTGCGCATCGCGATCGCGGGCCACCATGTCGCCGGCAAGCGAGGCGCGCGCAAACGCAACCGCAGCCTCCTGGAGCTTCTGCCGCTCCTCGGTGAGGTCGGAAAATGTCACGGAGCTGGCTGAGAGTGCAAGGGTACTACCAATCATGACGCCTGGGAACTTCACGCGAATTCACGGTTTTTCCGGCAGACCCACGCGGGAAGTCTGCCTCAGGACGACAAATGCCGGGTTATCGGTGACGCTGTTTTCTCGAGATCGTATTCAAGTGCCGCCAGTGTTCGACCCGGGTGAGGTAGTTGATCACGCCGCGTGCGCTCGCAAAGCCCCGCTGCAGTGGTCCCTGCCTTCTCCATTCTGCGTAGGCGGCCGACACGTCGAATCTCAACATGGCCTGCCAGCGCCGAGACAAGGCCTCCGCGGTGAAGTCCCTTGCACGCAGCCTTCCATGCGCAACCATCTGGTGATAACGATGTCGGTTTGTCCGCAGCTCAATCAACGCTTCTTTGGCCTCGTCCGGCGTGCCGGCGTCCAGGTAGTCGAGAGGGCTTTCCCTGATGCTCTCGTAGGCCGACTCCCGCCCGACGATCGCAGGGACGCCGGCGATCCAGGAGTTGATGAGCTTCGACGGCGGCTTGGAGTTGGCGTCGAAAACCGGATCGGTGCTCGGGCCCTCTCCGCCGAACGAGCGGACGGATAACGTCACGTCGACGGCGCTGTAATCATTCCAGTGTTCGAGACTCGGCACCGACCAGTTGAAATCGAGCGCCGCCAGCTCCCGCCTCCACCCATGCGCCTTGAGCTCATCGGCAAGGTTCAAGTTGCGGCCGAAGTACGCGACGTTGCGGCACAGATCTCCCCGGTCCGCACGCCTGGGGATCAGTGCTGGCTGCGGCCAGACCGGAAGGACCGTTGTCCGATTCCTGCCCTTTCGGGTCGAACGGACGCTGTCGTGTCCGTTCTGGACAATGTAGTAGTGCGCCCAGGTGTGCGCCTGTCGATCTGGTTTGATGCAGATCAAGAACACGCCGACCCGGGGACGCAGGAATACCGGCAGGAAGTCCCTGTGCGAGATCACGATGCCGCGGGTCGGAAACCGGTTGGCGAGCTGGCATGAGACACCGGCGTCTCTCAGGTGCAGGTACGTCTGCAGGGTCCACGCATACTTGCCGCCACCGACGCGCCGATGCCTGGAGAGCCACGGCCAATAGTCCTCCACTCGGCTGGGAACCGTCACGATCCCATCGTTCGTGAAGGGAAGGTAGAAGATGACCGGCACAGGGAGCGCGAGCTCGTTCAACGGCTTTCCGTCGGAACCGCCTTGACGAGGCCCCGCTCCGCGAGGCGGTTGCGGGCCCAGGTCACCACCTGCTGGAGCAGGATCCCCGGCGGAAAGCGATGCGCCTTCCGGAGGAAATACCGGTGCGCCTTGCGGCGTTCGTCGCGGTGCGCGAGGTCGGCCGCGACGGAATACTCCTCCACGTCCCGCGCGGACGCCTTCGTTGCCGCGTGGCCGAGCGCGTTGGACAACGCGTCGAGGCGCCGCGTCAGCGCGGCGGCGCGCTCGCCATGGAGCGGCACGGGGCAGGAGTCGTCGGCGATTCTGATCGGCGTGACCGTCAGCGCCGACACGCCCTCGGCCGTCAGCGTGCACTGGACGATGGCCGATTCGCGAAGCGGCTCGTCCCACAGCATGTCGCACACGAAGTTGCCGAGGCTGTAGATGATGTAGCCGCGTCCGTACCGCTCGATGCCCCGGAGCACGTGCGGATGGTGACCGATGACGAGGTCGGCCCCCGCGTCCATGACCGCGTGGGCCAGCTCGACCTCCCGCGGCGACGGACGGTCGATGAACTCGTCGCCCCAGTGCAGGGACGCCACGACGACGTCGGAAGCCCTCCGCGCCGTGCGCACGTCCTCGAGGATGTGCTCCCGGTCGCCTTCCGCGTAGAGCGGCTCGCGCGTGAAGTACTGGCGCGGCCGCAGCGAGTAGCCGAGAAATGCCACGGCGAGGCCGTTGCGCTCGACGACGGCTGGCGCGGCGCTGCGGACGCTGGACGCGGCGACGCCGCAGACCTCCACGCCCGCGCCGCGCAGCATCGCGACGGTCTCGAGAAACGGCTCGGCGCCGTGCTGCATCGAGTGATTGTTCGCGACGTTCAGCACGTCGAAGCCGGCAGCCTGGAGACCGGTGAGGTAGGCGGCGTGTCCGCGCATCTGCACGGAGCGATAGTCGCGCGCCCGCAGGCCATGCTCCGAGAGCGTGCACTCGAGGTTGCCGAACAGGAGGTCGGCGCGCTCGAAGAGCGCCCGCACGTGGCGGAACGGAAAGCCGGGCGGCTCGGTCCGGCACCGGCTGTGCGTGCCGAAGCCGGCACAGAGCGGGTGATCCCCAAGCGCGATGTCGCCGACCGCCTGCAACACGATGGATCGCTCAGGCACGGCGGACGTCCTCGCTCACGAGCGCGCTGAACGTCTCCTGCATCCGGTGCCCGATGACAGGCCAGGAGAAATGGCGCTCGGCAAAGACCCGCGCGTTCTGCGCCAACGACCGGCGGAGCGCCGCGTCCGCGGCCACGCGCGCGATCTGCCGGACGAACGCCTCGGGCGTATCCGCCACGAGCACGTCCCTGTCGGGCTCGACGTCGATGCCCTCGAGCGCCATCGTCGTGGCGACGATGGGCTTGCCCATGGAGAGCGCGTCGAGAATCTTGAGCCGCGTGCCGCCGCCGTCGCGCATGGGGCACAGGTAGACCTGGGCGCGCTCCATGTACGGCCGCACGTCGTCGACGAACCCGGTGACGGCGACTCTCGGATCGCGTGCGGCCAGCTCCAGCACGGGGGGCGGCGGGCTGGCGCCGACGATCGTCAGCGTCACGTCCGGCATCGCCGCCGCGAGCGGCGGCCAGATGTCGCGCACCATGAAGAGCGCCGCGTCACGGTTGGGGAACCAGTTCATGCCGCTGACCATCACGAGCTGCCCGTGCTCGGGAGGCCGGGCGCCGGCGCGGAAGTAATCGACGTCCACGCCGTTGGCGACCACGGCGGTCGACACGCCGGGACTGATGTCGCGCAGGCGATCGCCGTCGAGGGCGGACACCACGAGGTGCGTGTCGAAGTCGCGCGCGACGGCAGCCTCGTACCGGCGCAGCTTCCTGGCTTCGAGCGCGAAGTAGAACCGTTTCAACGGATTCGTCTCGTACGCGGTGCGGCGATCGAACAGGTGCGATTCGATGTTGTGGTGGTTCAGCACCGTCACCGAGCGCTTCGCCAAGTGACGATAGCCGGCGAGGCTGATCGTGTCGAAGTAGACGACGTCGTAGCGGTTCGCCGCCAGCGCGCGCTCCAGCACGTCGTGAAGCGCCGGAGCGTCCGCCCAGTTGGCCGTGAAGGGCGCTTCGGTGAACAGGCTCCTGACCACGACGCCCAGGAACCGGAGGCGCGACGACTCCACGGGAAGGCGCACGATGTCGACGCGGGTGCAGAGCTTCCCCAGCTCGCGCGCCGCCGTCTCTTCCTCGAAGGTCGGCAGGATGTCCTTCTTGAGGATCGCGACGAGGTGCACCTCGGCAAACCTCGAGGCTTCGCGGATCAGGTTGTAGTTGCGCTGCAGGACGCCGGTCTTCGGCGGATACGGCAGGTTCTGCGAGATCCACAGGATCTTCATCGTCATGGGCGGGAGGACGTCCCTCAGATCCCCAGTGGAACGTGCGAGACGACCCACTTGAACTTCCCGTTGGCCTTCGTTTCGAGCCGATCGACCAGCTCCACGCCGACGTGCACGTCGTCGCCGAGGCGCGCCTTGAGCTCGGCGATCAGGTGATCGGTGAGCGCCTGGGTATAGGCGGCGCCGGCCACGATGCGCACCGTGACGGCGTCGGGCGCGGTCTGGACGATCTGCGATCCTTCGATGCAGTCGAGCGGCTTGAAGGGGTGCGTGAGGACGGAGGGCGAAATCAGCCGCCCGTCGCGAAGCGTCAGCACGTCCTCGGCCTTCGTGGTCACGTCGTCCATGACCTCCAGGCCCCGGCCGCATCCGCAGGCCTGCTCCCGCAGGACGGTCATGTCGTTGGTCACGTACCGGATGAGCGGCATCGCCCGGTTGTGCAGCGTGGTGCCGACGAGCCTCCCGGGCGTCCCGCGCGGCGCGGGCACGCCGCCGGCATCGACCACCTCGGCGAGGCCGTATTCCATCGACACGTGATGGCCTTCATGCCGATCGCACTCGCCGGAGAAGACGGCGCGCTCGGCGAGCGCGTAGTAGTCGAAGACGCGGCAGGCGAAGCGTGCCTCGATGACCTCGCGCTGAAAGTCGTACAACGTCTCCGACGAGGTGACCGCGGCGCGGAGGGGAAAGGTCTCGCCGCGGCCCTGCAGGAACTTCGCGAGGACGTAGAGCGTGGACGGATAGCCGTCGAGCACGGCCGGGCCGAACCGCGCGAGGGCGTCGAAGTAGGCGGGCAGCGTCGCCTTCGACAGATGGAAGGACGAGAGCAGGAGCTGGTTCTGACGCCGGTTGTAGCGCCAGTACGGGGGGGCCTTCTGGTTCAGCGGCACGATCACGTTCCCCCGCGCGACGGCGATGCGGTCGCCGTCGCGGCCCATGCGGAGGCCGGCCCACCGGTAATGGCGATCGAACACGGCGTAGGTCATCCAGACGGTGTCGCGGTCGTAGCCGACGGTCAAGGGCGTTCCCGTGGTCCCGCTCGTGTGGCCGCTGCGCCGGGCCCGGGGCGGCACAGACGAGGACCACAGGTCGTCGAAGTGCGTGCGGATCTCCTCGCGCGTCAGGAGCGGGATCTTGTGGAGGTCGGCCCGCCCGCGCACGTCCGCCGGACGAAGCCGGCACTGGTCGAACCTGCGCCGGTAGTAGGGCACCGTCTCGTAGGCGTGCGCCACGACCGCGCGCAACCGCTCGTCCTGCCAGGCCTCGAGCGCCTCGCGCGAGCGCCATTCGGTCCCGGCCAGCAGATCGCGGAACTCGCCGTAGCGGCCGCCGTAGCGCTCGCGCTCGAGCATCGTGCCGAACGCGGTCAGCATCAGGTTCTGCCCCCAGACGGGCGCGAGGCGGTAGACCGCCGCGGCGTACGGATTCATCGCAGCGTGTCCAGGTACAGTTGCTCGTAGGCGCGCGTCATCTGCGCCACGGTAAAGCGCTGCTCGACGCGCGCGCGCGCGGCGCGACCGAGGCCCGCGCGGAACTCCGGGTCGGCAATCACGCGGCCGAGCGCCGCCGCCATCCCGTCCACGTCGCCGCGATCGACGAGCAGGCCGCTCACGCCGTCCTCGATGATGTGGCCGTTCTCACCAACCTTCGTCGCCACGACCGCCTTGCCCGCCGCCATCGCCTCGAGAATCACGATCGACATCGCCTCCCAGAGCGACGGCTGGAAGAAGACGTCGAAGGCCGGCAGCGCGACCTCGCTGGCGCCGGTGACCCAGCCCGTCAGCACGACGGTGTCGTCCAGCCCGAGCTCGTGGCGCCTCGCCTCCAGCACCGGCCTCAAGCGCCCCTCGCCGACGATCGCAAACGTGACATGGTGCCCCGCGTCCACGACACGCCTGGCCACGTTCAGCAGATCGAACAGACCCTTCTGCGGGATCAAGGTGGCGATCGTGCCGATGAGCACGCGGCCCTCGGCGCCGATGCTCGACTTGAAGGACGTATCGGCCGGCAGCGCGCCGAGCGGCACGCCGTTGTAGATCGTGCGCATGGCCGCGCCGGACAGCCGCAGCGCACGGCGGATCTGCCGCTGCTGCACTTCGCCCACCGAGAGCAGCCGATCGGCGCATCGCGAGAAAATCCGCTCCATCCACAGAAAGTGCCTGTACATGTGCGGGTAGTTCCCGAAGTGGAACGTGTGGACGAGCCTCAGCCGGGGCATCAGGAGCCGGCAGAAGGCGCCGTCGACCAGGCCGTCGACGGTGTGGGTGTGGATGACGTCGATCCGCCGCTCCCGGATCACCTTCAGCAGCCTGGTGAACGAGAGATAGCTGACCTCGGGCTTCCCGGAGCCGGTGGCGCCGAGCATCTCGATGCCGGCGCGCGCCATCTCGTCGCCGATCTGTCCTCGCTCCTTCACGCAGTACACCGCCACGCGGAAGCGGCTCCGATCGATCGTCTCGGCCAGGTGCCGCATCACCATCTCGGCGCCTCCGATCCAGAGCGACGACGCCACGATGAGGAGGTTGACCTTTCCGTCCGCGTGGGCCGGCTCGTTCGATCCGACGGCGTCGCTCATACCCTGCCCGTGCGCCACGACGCACCCCGGGACATCGCCCGGCGCATCGCCCAGTGGTAGGTCGGCGCCGGTTTCGCGGGCACCGGCGTCGCCGCCTGCCCCGCGCGGCTCTCGAGGCGGGCGATGCGGCGCGCGGCGACCGTCAAGCCCCCGACGACGAACATGTGCGGGTAGTAGGTCGCGCTCAGGAACGCGCCCGCAATCGCGTACGCCAGGACGCTGGCGCTCATGCTTTGCAGCAGCCGCACCTCCATCGCTTCCCCGGCGCCGAGCTTCCGGACCTCCCTGGCGACCCGCCGGTTCGCCATGATGTTCGACACAATGAACCCGATCAGCAACCCCAGCCCTGGCAGCCCGAGCTCTCCCAGGATCAGGAAATAAATGGAGTGCGCCGTCATCCAGCGCCCGTAATTCCCCCCGGCCGGCCTGGCGAATCTCACGAAGTTTCCCGGGAACTGGCCGGCGCCGACGCCAAGCAGTGGATTGCTGGCCGCCATGCGCATGCTGGCCTCCCAGGCCTCGAGACGACCCTGCGCGGAACCATCC
>JBOGIW010000450.1:0-8591 GCA_050748045.1 Vicinamibacterales bacterium
CCGTTGGCCAGCCGCCCGGGGCGCGCGCGCCGTGATGCCCGGTGACCACGGCGATGGTCCGCGTGTCGAAGGGGAGCCGGGCGCCGATCTCGTCGATGAGCGCCGACGCACGCCGGCCGACGTGGCCGAAGCCGATGAAGATGAGCTCGAGGGTCACACGCCCGATCGGGCGGCGAGCGGCACGTCTGCCAGCAGCGCCGACACCCGCGCGAGGCCGGCCTTCAGGTAGTCGGACCGCTCCCCGTAGCCGAAGCGGACGTAGCGATCCATCCCGAAGTGCTCTCCGGGAACGACAAGCACGCTCTTCTCCGCCCGGAGCCGTTCGGCCAGGACGAGCGATCCGATGTCGTAGTGATAGTGCGCGCAGCAGATCGCGCCTGCTTCCGGCGGGATCCACGTGAAGGCCCCAGGCTGGTCCGCCAGCCACGCCTCGAGGATGGAGTAATTGTCGCGGACGATCCGGCGCGTGCGGCCGAGCAGCCGCTGGCGGCGGTCGGGCGTGAGCGCCGCACGCGCCAGGCGATCGCTCAGCGCCGACGGAGCAATGGTCGTGTAGTCGTGCAGGAGCCAGGTGGACGCGATGAAGTCGGGCGCGCCGGCGACCCATCCGATGCGCAGGCCCGGCAGCCCGTACGCCTTCGAAAGACCGCTCGTGACGATCGCCCGCTCGTACCGCCCCCACACCGAGGGCGACTGCCGGCCGTCGCGCTCCGCGCCACTGTAGATCTCGTCCGATACGACCCAGGCGCCGTAGTGCCCGGCGATGCGGCAGATCTCGTCCAGGTCGCTCTCGCCGAGGCGCGCGCCGGTCGGGTTGTTGGGCGTGCAGATCGCGATCACGCGTGTCTTCGCGGTCATGAGACGATGGAGCTCGTCGACATCGACGATCCAGCGCTTCGCTCCGTAATCGGGACGCATCCGCCATTCGTGCACCATGCCGCCGAACGCCCGTGACAGGCCCTGCGCCTGGAGGTAATTCGGGACCATGAGCACCACCTCGTCGCCGGGCTCCACGAGCCGCCACGTGACGACGCAGTTGGCTTCCGATCCGCCGTTGGTCACCTGCACGTGATCCGGCGTGGCGCCGGGATAGATCGCCGCCACCCGTTCCCGCAGCTCGCGCGTGCCGTTGGATTGCGTGTAGACGAGCGGCTGGTCCAGCACGCCGTCCCACTCGCCGGCGTCGTCGAGAAGCTCCCGCACCGTCAACGGGTGCACGCCGCTCTCCGCCAGGTTGAACTCCACGTCGTTCTCGTAGGTGGACTGCCACCGCTCCATGGCAAAGGGTTCGATTTTCATGACGCCGCAGTTTACTCCTATACTTGGCTCACCTTGGACATGAGCGACGCGGTCTACCCGCAGGTCGCGCGCATTCCGGCCGGCGAATTCACGATGGGCTCCGACGACGGCGAGGAGGATGAGCGCCCCGCGCACCGAGTGGTCCTCGACGAGTTCTGCATCGGGGTGTATCCAGTCACCAACGACCAGTACGCCGTCTTCGTCCGCGAGGCCAAGCACCGGCTGCCCGCTGTTCGGCAATTGCCCCTCATCGTGACCGGGGATCAGGAGCAGGCGTTCCGCGGGCTGGCCGCGCCGTACGTCTGGCGCGCCGGCGATCCGCCGCGGAACCGGGACCATCATCCCGTCACGCTCATCACGGCCGACGACGCCGCGGCGTACTGTCAGTGGCTGGCGCACCGATCGGGGCTGGCCGTGCGTCTGCCCACCGAGGCCGAGTGGGAGCGCGCCGCGCGCGGCGGCACCGACGGGACGAAGTATCCATGGGGCCACGAGCTCGATCCCGCGAGGGCGAACTACCTCGCCGATCCCACCTCCAAGCAGTTGCGCGGCACGGGGCCGGTCGGCTCCTACCCGCCGAACGGCTACAACCTCTTCGACGTGATCGGCAACGTGTGGGAGTGGGTCTCGGACTGGTACCAGCACGACCTGTACAGCGGCCGGCTGCGGCACAACCCGGGAGGCCCGCCGAGCGGCACGCTCCGCGTGCTGCGGGGCGGCGGGTGGGTGGTGCACGACGCGCACATGCTTCGCACGGCGTACCGCCACAAGGTCCCGCCCGACACGTACGCCTACAGCATCGGCTTCCGGATTGCGTACGCCACGCAATCGTCCGCCGGCCGCCTGGCGGCGTCATAGAGGATATGGGCGCCCGCTTGGCGGGCCGTGAAGGCCCGCTCTACACTGTCGAGGGGTGTTGTGTGACTCGAATGTCTGGTTTGCTCCTGCTCCTCCTGGCGACCGCCGCGCCCGCGCTCGGGCAGACGAAGGAGGCCCCGCCCGAGCCCGTCGTCGTGACCGGCGGCGAGGGCGTGGTGCAGGCCGTGCCCGATCGGGCGTTCGTGACGATCACGGCCGAGTCGCGCGCGTCGAATCCGCGCGAGGCCCAGCGACGGAACACGGAGCTGATGAAGCCGGTGCAGGACAGGCTGCGCGCAGCGGGCATCCCGGCCGACGCGATCCGCACGACCTACTACGAGCTGCAGCAGGAATGGGATTACGTGAACGGCCGCCGCGTGTCGCGAGGCTACGTCGCGCGGAATTCCGTGGAGGTCCGCGTCGACGCGATCGACCGGCTCGGCGAAATCCTCGACATCGCGGTGACGGCCGGCGCCACCTCGGTCGGCGAGATCCGCTTCGATTTGAAGGATCGTGCGAAGCTCGAGCGCGAGGCGCTGCGCCTGGCCGTGGCCGATGCCCGGGCGCGCGCCGAGGCGGCAGCCGCCGGCGCCGGCCAGTCGATTGCGCGGGTGGTCCGGATCGAGGAGCAGGGCGTCATTGCCCCTCCTCAGCCGCCGATACCGATGGTGCGCATGGCCACGCGGGAGGAGGCCCAGGCCGACGTCCCCATCGCGGCGGGGCGGATGGAGCTGCGGGCCCGCGTCACGCTCACCGCGGAGCTGAAGTAGCCGCGTGCCGCCCGCTCGTAACACCAGCGCACGTCCCGGCGAAGTGCCGGACATGCCACCCGTCGACTACGCCCGGGCCCGGCGCATGCTGATGCGCCGCGACCCCGTCATGCGCGACCTGATGCGCCGCTACGGCGCGTGCGGGCTCGCCGACTCCCAGCACACCGATCCCTACAAGGCGCTCGTCCATTCGATCATGTCGCAGCAGCTCTCGACGAAGGCGTCTGCCACGATCGCGCGCCGGTTCGACGATCTCTTCGGCGGCAGGTTTCCGGCCCCCGCGGAGGTCCTCGCGATGTCCGATGAGCGGCTCCGGTCCGTGGGCCTCAGCCGGATGAAGGTCTCGTTCGTCCGCGACCTCGCGCGGCGCGTGCATGACGGCTCCCTGCGCCTCGACGCGCTCGACGCGATGGGCGACGAGGCGGTGATCGTCGAGCTCACGCAGGTGAAGGGCATCGGCCGATGGACCGCGGAGATGTTCCTGATGTTCCGCCTGCACCGGCCGGACGTCCTCCCCGTCGGCGACCTGGGCATCGTCAACGCGATCAAGAAGGCGTACCGGCTCCGCAAGACGCCGACGCCGGCGCGGATGATGCGCATCGGCGACGCCTGGCGCCCGTACCGATCGATCGCGTGCTGGTATCTCTGGGCCAGCCTCGACAACAAGCCCCTGGCAGATTGACTATGAAACGACTTTCGATCCTCGTCGTCGTCGTCGGCGTGGTCGTGCAAGGCGATGCGCAGGACCCGCCGACGTGGGACGTCACCGCGCCCCTCGGGCCGACGGACACGATTGCGTTCGACACGTCCGAGGGGACGTGGATGAATCTCGACGTCAGCCCCGACGGGAAGCAGATCGTGTTCGATCTGCTCGGCGATCTCTACGTGATGCCCATCGGCGGGGGCGCCGCGACCCGCCTCACGAGCGGCCCGGCGTTCGACATGCAGCCGCGATTCAGCCCTGACGGGAGGCTCGTCGCCTTCGCGAGCGATCGCGACGGCGCGACGAACATCTGGACGATGGACCGGGAGGGGAAGCACGCGACGCAGATCTCGCGTGACACGCGGTGGTTCATCAACAGCCCGTCCTGGTCGCCCGACGGTCAGTTCATCTTCGCGCGGCACCACTTCGTGAAGGAGCGATCGCTCGGTGCCGGCGAGATCTGGATGTACCACGTGAGCGGAGCCGAGGGGCTGCAGGTGACCGAGAAGACGAGCTGGCAGAAAGACCAGGGCGAGCCGGCCGTGTCGCCGGACGGCCGCTACCTGTACTTCAGCAAGGACGTGACGCCGGGGGAGCGCTTCGAGTACGACAAGAACCCGTATCAGACGATCTACGCCGTCATCGAGCGCGACCTGAGGACCGGCAGGGAGCGGCGCCTGGCGAGCCGTCCGGGGGGCTCGGTCGCGCCGCGCCCCTCGCCCGACGGCACGCGCCTCGCCTTCGTCCGCCGCGTCGGCCTCGAGAGCGTGCTGCACGTGCGCGACCTGGCGACCGGCGAGGAAACCCCGATCTTCGATCGGCTCGACAAGGATCTCCAGGAAGCGTGGGCCATTCACGGTGTATACCCGCAGTACGCCTGGATGCCTGACGGCCGCTCGATCGTGATCTGGGGGGAGGGCCGGATCTGGCGGGTGGACGTCGCCGCGAAGCAGGGAACGCCGATCCCTTTCACGGCGCGCGTCGAACAGACACTCAACGAGGCAGTGCGCTTTCCACAGCAGGTGCACCGGGACGAGTTCCCCGTGCGCGTGCTCCGCGACGTCACCACGTCTCCCGACGGCTCGACCATCGTCTACTCCGCATTGGGGCGCCTCTACGCGAAGCGGCTCCAGGGCGCCCCCTCGACGGCGCTCGTGGCGAGCCCCTCGACGGCGCTCGGGCCGGGCGCCCCGATGCAGCTCACCAGGGACGATCGCCTCGAGTTTGCGCCGGCCTTCTCGCGCGACGGCGCGTGGATCGCGTACGCCACCTGGTCCGATGCCGAGAAGGGGCGGATCCGCATCATGCGGGCCGATGGCGCCGAGGCGCGCGATGTCGTGGCGACGCCGGGCCATTACACGAAGCCCTCGTTCTCGCCGGACGGACAGTCGCTCGTGTACCGCAGCACCGGCCCCGATGCCATCCGCGGCTTCACGCACGCCGTGAACCCGGGCCTGTTCATCGTCAGCCTCCAGGGGGGCGAGCCGCTCCGCCTCCGAGACGACGCCCGCGATCCGCAGTTCGATCACACGGGCGAGCGCATCTACTTCTCGGAGGTCCGCAACGAGAAATTCATCCTCGCCAGCGTGAACCTGTCCGGCGGCGACGAGATCGTCCACCTGCAGTCGTCCAATGCGACGCAGATGGTGCCGTCACCCGACGGCCGCTTTGTGGCGTTCTCGGAACGCTACCGCACGTACATCGGCGCGTTTCCGCGGTCCGGCCGCGCCGTCGACATCGGGCCGGGAGCCGCCGCGTTTCCGGTCGCGCGCGTGTCGGGGAATGCCGGGACGTCGCTCCACTGGTCGGCCGACAGCCGCCGGCTGCACTGGGTGCTCGGTCCCGAGTACTTCTCGCGCGACCTCGGACGCACGTTTGCCTTCGTCGACCAGGGAGCCGGCACGGGAAGCGCGGCGAAAGCCGCGGAGCCGGAAGTCAGGGGCATTCCCATCGGCTTCACGGTGAAGAGCGACGCGCCGTCGGGGACCGTGGCGCTCGTGGGCGCGCGCGTGATCACGATGAAGAAGACGGGCGCCGCCGTCGATCGGCCCATCGAGCACGCGACGGTCATCGTGGAAGGCAACCGGATCGCGGCCGTGGGCCCGTCCAGCTCGGTACGCGTGCCTGCCGGCGCGGCGCGTGTGGACGTCAGGGGGAAGACGATCATCCCAGGCCTCGTCGACGTGCACGCGCACGTTGACGGCGAGAGCCAGGGTATCCTCGCCGAAGCGAGCTGGCCGCTCATGGCGAATGTCGCGTTCGGCGTGACCACCGCTCACGATCCGTCGAACAACACCGAGACCGTCTTCACGAACGCCGAGATGATCCGCGCGGGCCTGAAGCTCGGACCGCGGCTTTTCTCGACCGGCACCATCCTGTACGGCGCCGAGACGCCGTTCAAGGCCGTGGTGGAGTCCTACGACGATGCGCGGGCGCACCTCGAGCGGCTCCGGGCCATGGGCGCGTTCACGGTGAAGAGCTACAACCAGCAGCGCCGCGATGTGCGCCAGATGATCGTCAAGGCGGCACGCGAGCTGAAGATGATGGTGGTGCCCGAGGGGGGCTCGCTCTTCTACATGAACGTCACGCACATCCTGGACGGTCACACGGGCATCGAGCACTCGCTGCCGGTGCCGAACCTGTACAACGACGTCGTGACGCTGTTCGCGAAGAGCCAGGTCGGCTACACGCCGACGCTCATCGTCGGCTTCGGGGGGCTTGCGGGCGAGAACTACTGGTACCAGCACATGAACGTCTACGAGCATCAGCGCCTGCTGCGGTTCGTGCCCCGGGAGATCGTCGACGCGCGGTCGCGGCGGCGGCCGATGGCGGCGGACGGCGACTTCAACCACCTCCTCATCGCGCGGAGCGCGAAGAAGGTCCGCGACGCCGGCGGCCGTGTGCAGCTCGGCGCCCACGGCCAGCTCCAGGGGCTCGGCACGCACTGGGAGCTCTGGATGCTGCAGCAGGGCGGGATGACGAACCTCGAGGCGCTCGAGGCGGCGACGATCGCCGGCGCCCGGTATCTCGGGCTCGAGAAGGAGCTCGGCTCCATCGAGACCGGAAAGCTCGCCGACCTCGTCGTGCTCGACCGCAACCCCCTCGAGCAGATCAGGAACAGCGACTCGGTGCGGATGGTGATGCTGAACGGACGGCTCTACGACGCGGCCACGCTGAACGAGCTCGGGAATCACCCGAGGCCGCGGAAGCCGCTCTACTGGGAGAGGAGAGTGGTGACGACGGAGCAGTAAACGGAGGGGGACGGAGGGAACGGGATCACACGGAGGAACGGAGGCAACGGAGGGCTACCTGCGCGATTTCCGCTCGTTGTCTCAAATCTAACGACCACAATAAACGCTCGCCGAACCACACGCGTTTCGCAGACTGCACACCGAACCGCAAAAGCACCTGAAACCGACCCGTTTCCAGCAAAAACGCGGTAATAATATACTTGACGGGGGATATTGTCTCGGGTAGACTTCTCATTATTGGAGTTACCCATGACGCACCCCAAGACCCTTTCTGACGCCAGCCGCTACTTCGCCAGCCCCGATAATTGCCGGGAATACCTCGTGGACCGCCGCTGGCCGAACGGCGTAACATGCCCCGTCTGCGGGAGTACCGCGGTCTACTTCGACCACTCCAGGAACGGGTGGGAGTGCAAGACCCGTCATCCGAAGCGGAAGTTCACGCTCAAGACCGGGACGATCTTTGAGGATTCCGCGCTCCGTCTGGACAAGTGGCTGCCGGCCGTGTGGATGATCGCCAACCTGAAAAACGGCGTCAGTTCGCATGAACTCGCCCGCTCGATTGGTGTCACGCAGAAGACCGCATGGTTCATGCTCCAGCGAATTCGTCTCGCCATGCAGGACGAGAGCGGCGGCAAGATCGGCGTACACGTCGAAGTGGACGAGACGTTCATCGGTGGCAAAGCCCGCAACATGCACATCGCGCAACGGAAACGCCGAATCACTGGCCGTGGCACGACTGACAAGACCGCCGTGCTCGGCATCCTGAAGCGCGGGGGCAAGGTGCGAACGACCGTCGTCCCTGACCGCAAGAAGGCGATGCTGCAAGACGAGATCAACAAGCACGTCCGCGCTGGCACGTCCCTCTACACCGATGAACTCCTGTTCTACGACGGGCTGGAGGGGAAGTACGCGCAACGCGTGATCGACCATGCCGTCCGGTACGTAGACGGGCAAGTCCACACGAACGGGATGGAGAACTACTGGAGCCTGCTGAAGCGCGGATTGAGCGGGACGTACGTCAGCGTCGAACCGTTCCACCTGTTCCGGTATCTGGACGAGCAAGCGTTCCGGTACAACAACCGGAAAGACATGAACGACGCCGACCGCTTCAGTGCTGCGATCTGCGGCATCGTCGGCAAGCGCCTGACCTACGCGGCGCTCACCGGCAAGGACGACCTTCAGGGCAACATCGTCAGCTAAGCGCCAAGGGCGCGGGAAGCGCCGAATCAGGTAGTTTTTGGCTTCGGCCCGCGCTTCTTGGGATTCTTCGCAGCCCGTTCGCGGTGCTCCGCAATGCGTTTTTCGACCGTTGCGCGCGGCACCGCGAGCAGCCGATCCGTCAGGTCGCGAAACGCTTGAAATTCCTTGGTTGGACGGCCCATAGTCCCTCGATGCTAACGCGAATCCTTGCTGCTGTACTGGTCGGATCGGTTGCCGCTTGGGCTCAAGCGCCATCACAGCCACCAGCCCCAACTCCGGGGGAGAGCAGTCAGGAGCAGCAACAGGAATCCCCCGGCACCAGCGCAGCAACCAACGAGCAAAACACAGCCCCCTCGCAGAGCGTTGTTGTCACGACAAATCAGCCACCCGCCAACAGGCAGACTGACAGCCCAGACACCCAACCCGAACAGCAGAGTCAAGATGCGCCGCCCTATTGGTGGTTGCATGAACTTCTGCCTACGTGGGTTCAAGCAGGATCTGCGATAGTGT
>JBOGIW010000451.1:0-2181 GCA_050748045.1 Vicinamibacterales bacterium
CCTCGACCCGACGCGCGACAACGCGCTTGACACCGGCGAGCTCAACGGTGCGCTGGCGGCGCTGACCGGCGGTCGCGTGACGGCGCGACGGGGCGCCGCCTACGAGGTTCTCCTCGGCCGTGCGGGCGACCCTCCGCTGCTTCACCGCGCCGAAGCCCGGCCGTTCCGCCAGAGGCTGCGGCTGCCCGAAGGCACCGTCGAGATCCGGATGGACGGGTGGGTGACGCAGGAGACGTTCCGGCGTGGCGGATTCGGGCACGTCCTCGTGAACAGACGCGATGTGCTCCCGGTGGAGCGTGGCGTGAGCCTGGCCACACTGGACCCGGGCGAGCCGTTCTACGCGGCCGGCATCTATGCCCTGCAGCCGCGTTTCCGCATACCGGCGGAAGGCCTTCCTGAGCTCGCGCTGTTACACTAGCGATGAGGAGCTCAGGACCAGCCATGCTACGAACGTGTATCGCGACGCTGACAGTGAGCCTTCTGGCCGCCCCAGCCGGCGCGCAAGCCCGCCCGGCGCCCGAGGCCCTCGCCCGATCGCTCCAGCAGCGCTACGCCAGGGTCCGCGACTTTTCGGCCGACTTCGTCCACACTTATCGCGGCGGCGTGCTCCGCACGCAGGCGACCGAGCGCGGCACGATGGCCGTGAAGAAGCCGGGCAGGATGCGGTGGGTGTACACGGCCCCCGAGAAGAAAACCTTCGTGTCGGACGGCACGAAGATCTACTCTTACATTCCGCAGGATCGGCAGGTCATCGTCTCGGACGTGCCCCGGGAGGACGAGGCGACGACGGCGGTGATGTTCCTGGCCGGCAAGGGCGACATCGGGCGGGATTTCACGGCGAGCGACGGGAACGGCGGTCCCGCCGGCACGTGGGCGCTGAAGCTCGTGCCGAAGCGTGCCGAGCTGGACTACGATGCGCTGGTGGTGTTCCTGGACCCTGCCACGCTGCAGATACGCGGGTTGACGACAACCGACAGCCAGGGAGGCGAATCCACGTTTACCTTCAGCAACATGAAGGAGAATAGGGGACTGTCCGATAAGGAGTTCGCGTTCCGCATTCCTCGCGGGGTCGACGTCATCACCGATGGCAGCGTTTCGCGCTAGCGCGCTCGTCCTCGTCGTCGCCCTCTCGGTGTCGGCGTGTGCCATGGCCGCCGCCATGCGCAGCGGCCGGCGCGCCGAGCAGGTGCAGGACTTCGACGTCGCCGTCGTCGAGTACACGAAAGCCCTCCGGCAGAATCCGGACGATCGGGCCGCGCGCCAGGCGCTGGAGCGGGTCAAGCTCCGGGCGGCGCAGGAGCACTATGCGCGCGCGCGCCGTCTGTACACCGTCGGGAAGCTCGAGGAGGCGCTCGTCGAGTTCCAGCTCGCCTCCGAGATGAATCCGGCGAGCGCCGAGATCGAGGACGGGATGCGCGCGACACGCGCGGCGCTGCGCAACAAGGTCGCCGTGGCGCGCGAGGGCAAGACCGAGCTCGAGACGCTCATCGAGCGCTCGCGCAACATCCCGGCGCTGGGGCTCGACCTGCCGGGCGATGCGAAGCTCGCCGGGTCGCTGACCTTCCGCGACGCCCCCTCGCGCGACGTCTATACGGCGCTCGCCCGTCTGGCGGGCGTCAACGTGGTCTTCGACCCGCAGTTCCGCAACCAGCCCGTCACCATCGATCTGAAGAACGCGGCCTTCGAGGATGCGATCAATTCGGTGTCCGCGAGCACGCGCACCTTCTACCGCGTGACGGCGCCCCGCACGATCACCGTGATTCCCGACACGCCGGCCAAGCGCCGCGAGTACGAAGAAGAGATCGTGCGCACGTTCTACCTGAGCAACGCGGACCTGAAGGAGACGATCGACCTGCTGCGCATCGTGATCGACGCGCGCCGGATCGCGCCGATCGCCGCCACCAACGCCATCACGATCAAGGTCACGCCGGAGCGCGTGGCCGCCGCGGCGCGCGTCATCGCGGCCATCGACAAGGCGCGGCCCGAAGTCATCATCGACGTCGAGCTGCTCGAGGTCGATCGGACGCGGCTCCGCGAATACGGCCTGCAGATCGCGTCGCCGGAGTCCGTCGGCATCAACGGGCAGGCCGACGTCAACCGTCAGAATTTCACGCTGCGCGACCTGCGGAGCCTCACGCAGTCCGATGTCTTCCTCACCAACCTGCCGGGCCTCTACTATCG
>JBOGIW010000452.1:0-4804 GCA_050748045.1 Vicinamibacterales bacterium
GTTCCAAGTTCCGGGTTCTGGTTCCGCGTTCTGTTCGAGGTTCGGGGTTCGAGGTTCGGAGTTGCGGGTTCCGAGCGCTTCGGGGTTCATAGTTGCCCGAACGCCGAACACAGAACGTGGAACTGCGAACATGGAACAGAACACCGAACCAGAACCCGGAACCTGGCACCTGGAACGAGGAACTGTCATGACGCCAGTCCCGGCGCGACGGCGAGGAGCCCTCGCATCAGCAGGTTGCCGTAAATCGCCGCCATGCCGTCGTCAGCCATCACGCCGAGGCCGCCGGGCAACTTCTCGAACCGCGCGGCGGGAAAGGGCTTGATCACGTCGAGCGCGCGGAAGACCAGAAACGCCAGGAGTGCGCCGGTGCCGTTCACCGGCAACAGGCACAACGTGATCAACATCCCGACCACCTCGTCCAGCACGATTGGTCCCGGGTCTGCGCTGCCGAAGTGGTGCTCGGCGACAGTGCCCGCCCAGACGCCAACCGCAAAGAGCGCGACGATGACGCCGACCTCGACGGCCACGGATCCCGTCGCGCGTACCGCGTAGAAGACACCCAGCCCCGCCGCCGAGCCGAAGGTGCCGGGCGCGACCGGCGCGTAGCCGACGTAGCCAAACGTGGACACGAAAAGCGCGAGACGACGCATGGGCGCGCGGCGACCGCGCTAGGCCGATGGTAGCCCGACTACCCGCGTTCCGGTGAGGCGATCGTGCAGCGCGCGGCGATCTGCGCCGACGAACACCGGCAGGAATCCCAGGCCGAGCGGCAGCACCGACAGGAGGCTCGCCAGCGTACGCTGGATGGCACGGCCGCTGTCGATCGTCCCCCGCTCGGCGATCACCTTGATCCCGACCGCCATCTTGCCGATGGTCTGTCCGCCGATCGCGGTGAACGCCGTGAAGTAGGACACTTTCAGCATGCCGATGAACACGACCATCGGCGCGACCGGCAACAGCCGGATCTCCGACGTGCCGAGGCCCGCCATGCGCAGGGTGAAGTAGAGCACGGCCACGTCGATGGCGACGAGGATCGCATGATCGATGAGCGCCGCGGCGACGCGCCGGGCGCCCACGTCCCGTGCGCCGTGAACCGCACGGGGCGCCTGCCGAGGCAGCGCCATCCTGGCCGGAAACTCGGTCGTCTCGAAGATCTGGCTGTCCGGCTTGAGCGCCTTGCCGGCGGCGTCCTCCACATCCGCGGCGCGCTCTTCCTGGAAATCGAGCGCGGGAGCGGGCACGGGCGCCATCTTCGGCACGGCGCGCAGGCGTGGCGCCTCCGCCGGGCGCCTCACCGACAGCGGCGCGCGCGGGGCTGCCGGAAGCGCGATGAGCGGAATATCGTCCGGATCATCCGGGTTGAACAGGGGCAACGGGCGATCGGCGATCGGCGTCGGCTCGGGGACGCCGATCAGGTGATCCTGCTTCGCGCTCGGCTTGCTGACCTCGTCCATCGAACGGTCCAGGCGATCGAGCCATAACTCGGGAGCGCCGGTCTCGGCATCGTCGGTGCGGATGGCCACGTCGGGATCGGGCGTGAGGATCGGCGCGGGGGCGACGAGCGAGAAGTCATATCCACAGTTCTTGCAGCGATCGCCGGTTTCGAATCCCAGGTATCCGCACTTCGGACACTTCATCGCACGGCCCCTGGCGGGGTGCCTGCCTCGAGGAGCTGTCGCTGCAGCTCCCCCCGGAGCCGGTCGGCCTCCTGCCGGCTCGGATCGGCAACGTCAACCGCGTCGAGCGTGCGCAGCGCGTCGTGCAGATGTCCCGAGGACTGCAAGGCGCGCGCCCGGGCGACGAGCCGCTCCGCGGAGCTCGCCACGGGGAGCGGATCCGGTGGCATCGTGGCCACCTGCTGCTGTGGCAAGCCGGCCGGGTCGGCGAGCCAGTCGGGCATGGCCAGGCCGGTCAACACGGCGACCCCCAGTGCCCCCGCGGCGATCGCGAGCCCCGCGACGATGTGGAGCGGGACGCGATGCTGGTCCGACGCCTTGACGTCGCGCGGCGGCGGCGACCGGCGCTCCGGGTGCGCGGACCGCGGGCCGTCGGGCGTGGCCACGGGCGCCGCCAGCCGATTGAGCCGCTCGAGCAGCGCGAGCGCCACGTCGTGCGGGCCGCCTTGCTCCACCGCGCGCGTGATCAGATCGCGCGCCGTCTCGGTCTGCCCGTCGTTGAACGCCGCGATGCCGTGATGGAGCAGTTCGTCGCACTCGCGATGGCGCTCGGCCAGCGCGCCACGGGCGCGCTCGATGTACGCACGCGCGCGGTCGTGGCCGCGCTCGAGGAACACGACCCGCGTCCAGATGTTGATGGCCTGCTCGTACTGGCCCGCGAAGTACTCGTCGAGCCCCGCGAGCAGCAGTTGCTCGATGCGGGCCTCCTTGTCGAAGTCTGCTGACGTGTCCGAAGGACGCGCGGGGTCTGTGCGCAGCGGGTCCGACATGTGTGATCAGACGAATTATGCGGCCGAAAACCGTGTGGGGTCAACGAATTGCGCGAGATGCCCTGGGATGCCGTACAGGAAACGAGGGCGGCCGGAGCCGCCCTCGCGACGTGACACGAGACGGGAACGTCTAGAACCGGAGACCGAACGAAGCGAGCCAGGTCCGCGCGTAGACCGCCGCGCCCGCCGGCGTATTGGTCGCGCGCGGGAAGTGCGTGATGGCGGTCGCGCGGCCGAAGTTCGCACCACGCGTGAAGGCGGTCTGGAGACCGTCGGCATCGCGGGCGCTCGTATTGTCCGCCGTGACCGCGGTGTTGTAGGTGACGAGGCTCTGGTTGTTGAAGAGGTTGTAGACCTCGAACTTCACCCACGGCCGCAGCGTGCGGAATACCGGCACCTGGTACGTCGCGGCGAAATCGAACTGATGAGAGTCCTCGAATTCGCCCTCGCCACGCTCGCCGAAGAACAGTGTCTGCGACGTGGGAGGCCGGGCATAGCCCGGGTTCCTCGCCGCCTGGATCGGCGTGATGGGCGCCGTCGCCGAATAGCTGAAGGTCAGCGGCGAGTTGTAGCGCCACAGGATGGACGTATCCACGCTGCCCACGAAGCCGAGATCCAGCCCGTACGTCGTCCAGGCGCGGACCTTGTGGCGCTGGAAGTCGTTCAGGCGACCCGTTGGATAGTTCCGCTCGACCAGCATCTCCGGGTAGTCGCCGACGGTTGTCGAGATGCCAGGCTGGTTCGTGTTCTCGCCCTCGAAGTTGCCGTGATTGCGCAACTGCACCGTCCAGTGCGCATTGGCGCTCCAGCGGTCGCGGAGGCGGTAGTTGCTCTGAAGCAACACGGCCTGATACTCGCGGAGCGGATCGTTGCTGTTCCCGATCAGCACCCGGTTGAACGTGCCGAAGTTCACGCCGTTCCGCACGACCGGAATATGACCGGTCGCTGGATTCGGATCGCTGATGAAGTCCTCGATGAAGTCCGTCGTCTTCCGCCACTGGTACGTCAGCTTCATCGCGCCGCGGTTGCCGAGCGCCGACCCGCCCGACACGGTGAACTCCTTCGTGAGCGGCGACTTGAGGCCGTCGTCGAAGAAGACGTTCGCCGTCGGGAAGTTGCCGCCGATGAGCGCATAGTTGGCGACGTCGAAGCCGGGCGCGAAGTCGCGTCCCTGCCCCGCGGGCCCTCGATACTCGTAGAGCAGCAGGCTTGGCGTGCCCACGTCGGTGTTGTCGGCAAACTGCGTCTCGCTGTACTTGTGCGCGTAGTGGGCGTAGGTGGTCTGCAGCGTATACTTGCCCTCGCCTGTCAGGTCGTACGTCGCGCCCAGGCGCGGCACGATCCGGCTCGTATCGACGCCGATGATGTCGCCCGTGGCCTCGCTATCGTTCAGCTCGAAGCGAACGCCGAGATCGAGCGTCAGGTTCGGGTTGTACGCCCACCGGTCGTGCACGTAGAACGACTGCGTCGTGATGTCGATCTGCGCGCCGCGCGTCGGCAGCCAGTTCTCCAGACGGGACAGCCCGGCGCCCGCACGGAAGATCGGGATCGGCCGCTGCGTCGAGTCGAGCACGATCCGGCCGCCCTCGACGACGTAGTCGGTGGCGAAGACGAAGCCGGTGGCGCTCTGCGAGTTGCCGCCGACGCGCGTCGTCGTGAAGTTCTCGTACCCCGCCTTGATGTCGTGGCTGCCGGCGCCCGCCGTGGTGAGGAAGTAGGACAGGCTGCCCGCGAACTGGCGGTTGTTGCGGTCTTCGGGGTCGGTCGAGTCGAAGTACGGCGCGTTGAAGTGCCGCACCGGCGTGACGCCCGTCGTGAAGCCGCGCGTGATGAACGGCGAGTCGACGATGGCCGTGCTCGTGCCGCCGGTGTTGCGGAAGCCGAACTCGCGCCGCGAGATCTGCGCGGTGGCGAAGAACTTCGAGCCGAGGACGCCGCGGTAGTTGACGATCCAGAGGTCGTTCGGCAATTCGCGATTGACCACCGTGTTGGGTTCGACGCTGAATGCGAACGTCGCCTGCGTTTGCGTCGTCTTGTTGCGGATGTAGCTGCCCTGGACCGTGTGGTTGGCCGCCAGGGTGCCCGTGCCTTTCAGCTCGAAACGGTTGTTCTCCGCCACCCTCGAGAACGCAATGCCGGTATCGGGAAACGGCGCCGGCGTGGCGCCCTTTTCCCGGCGACCGGCGCTGAAGAACCACAGCCGGTCACGCAGGATCGGGCCGCCGAAGGTCCCTTCGTGGACCCACAGCACGTCGCCCGTCCGCTGCGTGTTGTTCTGCACCTCGAACGGCGTGCGCTTCGTCCAGGACGGCTTGTACGGGTTGGCCCGATAGCTGCCCGAGAAGATGTTCGAGCCGC
>JBOGIW010000453.1:0-6547 GCA_050748045.1 Vicinamibacterales bacterium
CGGGTCCATATAGCGGGCCTCGAGCGCCGAGATCCGGAAGAAGTCGGCGTCGAAGCGGTCGATCCCGCCGATGAAGCTTCCCTGCAGGCAGCCGCGATCGGCCGAGCCGAGCGCCTGCGCGTAATGCCGCGCCAGGTCCCACCGCGTGACGTCTCCGACGAGATCGTGTCCCTCGACGAGGTGATGCCAAAGCTCGTCGAGCGTCGCCGAGCCCGCGTAGCGGCCGCTGAATCCGAGAACGGCGATCGGCTCGCCTGGCGAATCAACCGGCGCTCGTGGCGCTACGGCGTGCCGCGGGACGCTGGCTGCAGCGGCCTCGCGCGCGCCGTGGCCGAGAGACGCGATCGGGTCTCGCTGTCCCGTCACGCCACGTTCGTCGTCGTCGCGCCGACCCTGCTCGTGGAGGCGCGCGACGACCTCGGGATGGCTGGCGGCGATGTGCTCGCTCAGCGTGCCCACCGTGTTGTAGTCGAAGAGCACGATCGTGTTCAACGCGGAGCCGCAGCGATCGTTGATCGCGTCGATGACGCCGGCGGCGACGATCGAATCGACGCCGTACTCCGCGAAGCTGCGGTCGTCCTGGATGTCGCGCTCCTCGATCCCGAGCGCCGTGGCGACGCTCCCGCGAACGACGTCCCTGATCCCCGCGATCCGCGATCCGCGATCCGCCGTCCGCTCGCCGGGCTCCGCGATCCGCGATCCGCGATCCGCTCTCCGCTCTCCGCTTTCCGCGATCCCCGATCCGCGATCCGCGGTCCGCTCTCGGCTCTCCGCGATCCGCTCTCCGCCATCCGCTCCCCGCGGATTGCTCGATTGGCCCGGCCGCTCGACGATCGTGTCCCGTGCGGCGTCCGGCGTCGCGGCGCCACGCGGCGTAACCCAGTAGCGGTTCCGAGCAAACGGGTAGGTCGGAAGGCTGCGGCGCCTGGGCCTCGGTCCGGTGTAGAGCCGGTCCCAATCAGCCTGCGCCCCCTCGATCCAGAGCGCAACCAGTGGCCTGGGGTCTCCCGCGCGCCATGCATCGTCCGCGCTGTCCGAGCGCGGTCGCTGCTCGCGTACGCCGTCGGCGCCGCGCCTGACCTGGCCGCGGAACAGATCGACGATGTCCCTCTGCCCGCCGAGGAAGGCCCGGAGCTTCGCTTCGAGCGCGTCGAGTGCGTTGACGACGAGGGCGAGGCGCTCGTCCATCGCGTCGCGGCCCACCTGGAGCGTGTAGGCGACGCCCACCAGATCGTCCTGCCCTACCCGGCCGGATCGAATTGCCGCCAGCAGTCGCGCGGCCTGCTCCTGCAGGCAGTCGGGCGTTCTGGCGGAGAGGACGATTGCGACGGCCGGAGGCGGGCCCTCGGCGCGAGCGGCGGTGGATCCCGCGGAGGCGGCCACGTACTCCTCGATGAGGACGTGCGCGTTGACCCCGCCGAACCCGAAGGAGCTGACGCCCGCGCGGCGCGGCAGCGGACGCCCGTCCCGATCCACGATCGGCGCCCAGTCCTGCAGCTCGCGAACGATTGTGAAGGGCGTGCCGTCGAGCTGCAGGTACGGATTGAGCGCTTCACAGTGGAGCGTCCTGACGAGCGTGCGGTGCTTCAACTGGAGCAGCACCTTGAGCACGCCCGCCACGCCCGCAGCCAGCTCGAGATGCCCCACGTTGCTCTTGACCGAGCCGAGGGCGCAGTGCTTCGCCCTGATATCCCCGCCGCCCGTCGCCGCGTACAGCTCCGCGAAGGCACGCGCCAGCCCGCGTATCTCAACGGGGTCGCCGAGCGTCGTGCCGGTCCCGTGCGCCTCGATGTAGCCCACCGTGCGCGGGTCGATGCCCGCCCTGGTGTACGCGCCCACGATGAGCTCGGCCTGTGCGGCGGGATTCGGGGCCGTGAGCGAGCTCGCGCGGCCGCCGTGGTTCTCGGCGCTCGCGCGAATCACGCCGTAGATGTGGTCGTTCGCCGCCTCGGCATCCGCCAGCCGCTTGAGGAACAGCATCCCCACGCCTTCGCCGCGCACGTAGCCGTTTGCGCGGTCGGAGAACGGCCGGCACGTGCCATCGCCGGAGAGCATGCCGGCCTTCTCGAACCCGATGTGTCCGCCGGGGACGGGAATCGTGTTCACGCCGCCGGCGATCGCCGCGTCGCACGTGCCGTTCTCGAACGCCTGCATCGCGTGGTGCAGCGCGACGAGCGAGCTCGAGCACGCCGTCTCGATCGGCTCGCTCGGCCCACGCAGGTTCAGCAGGTAGCTCACCCGGTTCGGGCCGATCGAAGGCACGGCGCCGGTTGACGAGTACCCCTGCACGCCGACCTGGGCGCGCTCCACGAGCGCGCCGTACCCCGTATTGCCGGTGCCCACGAAGATGCCGGTCCTCGTGCCGGACAGCGACTGCGGGGCGTAGCCGGCGTCCTCGATCGCCTGCCAGACGTGCGTCATCAGCAGGCGCTGCTGGGGATCCATCGCCTCGGCTTCGGCCGGCGAGATGCCGAAGAACAGCGGGTCGAACTCGTCGATGCCGTCGATGAAGCCGCCCCACTTGATCCTCGTCTTGTTCGGCTCCGTTCGCGGGTCGCCGTACCACTCGCGCCAGTCCCACCGGGACGAGGGCACTTCCGAAATGCAGTCGCGGCCGTTCACCAGGTTGTCCCAGAACGCGTCGAGATCGGGCGCCATCGGAAAGCGCCCGCTGATGCCGATCACGGCCACGGGCACCGGCGCGGTGGGGGTCTCTCCCTGCCGCGCTGTCGCGACGGGGCGCATGGGAGCGGGCGGCGTCCTGGACGAGGCCTCCGGCTGCCTGATGACGCGATCGCGACAGGTGTGCACGAGGTGCCGCGCCAGCGCGTTGAGCGTCGGGTGCTCGAACAGCACGACCGGCACCAGGTCGAGGCCGTAGGCCTGGTTCAGCCGGTTCGTGAGCTCGGTCAGCGTGATCGAGTCGAACCCGTACTCGTTCCACTCGTCGTCGCCGTCGACTGCACTGGCGTCAACTTTCAGGAGCGACGAGATGGCTGCGCGAAGCTCCTGCCGGAGCGCGGCGATGAGCGTCTCGTCCGATGGCGGCGCCTGCGCCGGCGTGGCAACCGGCGACGCGACGTTCGGAAGGGCGATTGCTGGCGGGGCGATGACTGGCGGGTCAACCGGCGTCGTGGCTGCCGGCGTGGCGACCGCCGGCGTGACGACCGCCGCCGGTGGCAGAGGCGTGCCGCGCAGGAACGTCGAGAGGCGCTCCCGCGCGCCGGAGGCCACGAGCAGGCAACCAGCATCGGAAGCCACGCCGTCGTAGAACGCTTCGAGACCGGCGGCTGTTTCGAGCGGCACCAGGCCCGCCCCGCTCCACATCCGCGCCTCCGTCTCCTGGTCGACCCGCATGCCGCCGTCACGCCACAGCGGCCACAGGATGGAGAGACTCGTGCCGCGACGCGCTCCGCCGGCGGCGAGCGCGCGACGGTGCGCCATGTACGCGTCCACGAACGCATTCGCCGTCGAGTAGTCCGACTGGCCACGATTCCCCACCGCGCCGGAGAGCGACGAGAACGCGACGAAGAAATCGAGCGGCACGTCACTGGCGGCTTCGTCGAGGTTGACGAGTCCCGCCACCTTCGGCGCCAGCACCTCCCGCCATTCCGCCGTGCTCTTGTCCTTCAGCAGCCTGTCCCGAACCGCACCGGCCGCGTGAACGATGCCGTTGAGACGACCGTGGCGCTGGAGGATCGATCGGACGAGCGCCGCGCACTCGCCTCGTTGCGTAACGTCGACGGCGCGGTACTCGACGCGGGCGCGCGAGCCCGTCGGAACGTTCAGCGCGACCGTCCAATCCTCGTGGATCGCCGAGCGACCCACCAGGACAATCGTGGCGTCCACACCTGTTGCCACGATGTCGCGGGCCAAGCACCGCCCGATGCGTCCCGCGCCGCCCGTAACCAGATAGACGCCGCCCGCTTTCCACGGCGGTGCAGCCGCTCCGTCGCGGGCAATCTCTTCCCAGTCACGCTGCAGCCAACGGCCGCCGCTCCAGATGAACTGCGGCGTGCTCGTCTCCTTCCCCGCCTGCCGAACGACGTCGAGCACGTCGCCGGGCGTGGCGGCGCCGCCGATCTCAATCGACTGGACGACGAGATGGTGATGGTCGAGGCGCGCGCTCCTGGCCAGGCCGCCGAGACCCCGGAGGCAGCCGTGCGCCGGATCCGCGGACGCGACCACCTGGATGAGCACGCGACGGCCTGCGGCGGCGGCCAGGCCGCGGATCGCTTCGAAGACGGCGGTCGAAACGTCCGTGAACACCTGCGCGGCACCGGCGTCCTCAACGGGCACGAGCCGGCATCGGGCGCCCGTGATCTCCGATTCGACGAGCTGGGCCGACACGCCGCGTACGCCACAGAGAAGAACAACGTGGTCGTCGAGCGCGATCGCGGGCTCGGGATCGCCGATGGATCGCTCCCGCAGGCGAGGCCGGTACATCAGCGCCGGACTCACCTCGGGCATGACTGTTCGCACCGGCACCGGTGATGAGATGAGCCACCGAGGCGCCGGCGACTGAGGCGCGGGCACCCAATACTTGTCCCTCGCAAACGGATACCCCGGCAGGCTGATACGGAACGGCGGCGGCGATCCATGGAGCGCCTTCCAGGGGACATTCAGGCCCTTCGTCCAGAGTGCGAGCAGCGTGGCGAGCTTCCGCTCGTCGATCCACGACCGGACGGTGGACTGGAACGCTTCGTCTGCCGCGATGACCGACACCATCTCCTTGTGCCGCTTCACCTGGCCGCGGTGAAGGTGGCCCGTCGTCTCGCGCCCGCTCACGTACGCCCGCAGCGAGTCGCGCAGCTCGTCGAGCGTATCGACCACGAAGCCAAGCCGCTCCTCCATGGCGTCGCGACCGACCTGCAGCGTGTACGCGACAGATGCAAGATCCGAGGAGCCCCGGTCGCCACGTTCAAGGGCGTTCAGCAACTGCTCCGCACGCTCGCGGAGACGCGCTTCATTCCTGGCCGACAGGACGATGGCGTGAGCTTCTCTGCCCTGCTCACCTGATGGAGCGGAATTCGAGGCTCGCAACGACGCGGAGCCGACGTGCTCTTCGATGACGATGTGGGCGTTGACGCCGCCGAAGCCGAATGAGCTCACGCCGGCGCGGCGTGGAAGCGCTATTCCGCGATCGTCGACCAGGACCTTCCACGGCTGCGTCTCGCGCACGAGGAAGAACGGCGTTCCGTCGAGGTCGATGTACGGGTTCAGGCGATCCGAGTGCCGGCTCGCCACGAGCGTCCCGTGCTTCAACTGCAGGAGCACTTTGATGACGCCGGCGACGCCGGCGGCCAGCTCGAGATGGCCGATGTTCGTCTTGACCGACCCGAGGCCGCAGCGCCCGCCGATGGCGTCACGAGCCCCGGTGCGCGCGGCGAGGGTGCTGAAGGCCGCTTTCAGCCCGTCGATCTCGATCGGGTCGCCGAGTGGAGTGCCGGTGCCGTGCGCCTCGATATAGGTGACGGTGCGTGGATCGACGCCGGCCTGCAGCCAGGCGAGCTCGACGAGCTCGGCCTGCGCCCTCGCGCTCGGCGCCGTGAGCGAGCTCGTTCGGCCGTTGTGTCCCACGGCGCTGCCTCGCAGCACGCCGTAGATGTGATCGCCGTCGGCTTCGGCCCGCGACAACGGCTTCAGCACCAGCATCCCGACGCCCTCGCCGCGGACGTAGCCGTCGGCGCCGTCGGAGAACGCCCGGCACTGGCCGGTCGGACTCAGCATCCCGGCCTTGCTGAAGCCGATGTGCGAGTCGGGCGTGACAATCGTGTTCACGCCGCCGGCGATGGCCATCCCGCACTCGCCGGTGCGGAGAGCCGCTATCGCACGGTGCAACGCCACGAGCGAGCTCGAGCACGCCGTCTCGATCGGCTCGCTCGGGCCCCGCAGATTCAGGAAGTAGCTGATCCGGTTCGGTCCGATGGAGGGGACGGCGCCGGTGGACGAGTAGCCCCGGATCGCCACGCCGGCGCGATCGATGAGCGTGCCGTACCCGGTGTGGCCGGTGCCGACGAACACACCAGTCCGGCTGCCGGCGAGGTCGCCAGGGGCGTACGCCGCATCTTCGAGCGCCTGCCACACGTACAGCATCAGCAGGCGCTGCTGCGGATCCATCACCTCGGCTTCGGCAGGCGGGATCCCGAAGAACAGCGGATCGAATTCGTCGACGCCGTCGATGAAGCCGCCCCACGTGACGTTGGTTCTGTTCGCCTCGCGGGCCGGATCGCCGTAACAGGCTCGCCAGTCCCAACGCGAGGGCGGGATTTCCTGAATGCAGTCCTTCCCCTCGACGAGGTTCATCCAGTAGGCGTCGAGATCCGCCGCCATCGGAAACCGCCCGCTGATGCCGACGACCGCCACCGGCTCGGCAAGGGCGGCGTTCGGCTCGCCCGTGCCGGCGGCACGGCCTGCCGTCCTCCTGCGCGGACGCGGAGCATCGTGCACGATGGCGGCGGGCGTCTCCGCGGGTGGCGGCTCGGCACGCGAGTCGGCCTCGAGCGGACGGGCGCTCGCGTCGCGGCCGGCGCGCGCGCTCGCGGAG
>JBOGIW010000454.1:0-11068 GCA_050748045.1 Vicinamibacterales bacterium
CGTCGAGGCGGCGTACGCCGCCTCGCGGCTCGGCTGCCACGTCGGACTCTGCACGCTGTCCCGCGACACGGTGGCGCACATGCCGTGCAATCCTGCCGTCGGCGGAACGGCAAAGGGGCATCTCGTCCGCGAGATCGATGCGCTCGGCGGTTTGATGGGGCTGGCGATCGACGCGACCGGCCTCCAGTTCAAGCTTCTCAATCGCAGTCGCGGTCCTGCCGTCTGGTCGCCCCGTGCGCAGGCGGACAAGCAGCGATATGCCGAATGGGTGCGCGCGAGGCTCGACGCCGAGCGCAACATCACGTGGCTTGTCGGCAAGGCGGGCCGGGTGCTCGTCGATCACGGACGGGTCGTGGGCATTGAGATGGAGGAGGGCGACCGTCAGGGATGTCGCGCGCTGGTCGTCACGACCGGTACGTTTCTGAACGGCCTCGTCCATGTCGGCTCCGAGCAGCGTCCGGCGGGCCGGGCCGGCGAGCCGCCATCGCGTGATCTGGCGGAGTCGCTGAAATCGTTCGGCTTCGAATGGGGACGGCTGAAGACGGGCACTCCGCCGCGACTCCACCGCGCCAGCATCGACTTCGAGCGGCTGACGCGCGACGGTGTGTTCGTCGAGGAGTCGGGTGACGCATCGCCGGTCCCGTTCTCGTTCGCCACCACCTCTCCCCTGAGGAATCAGATCCGCTGCTGGCTCACGCACACCACCGAGCGCGTGCGTGAACTGGTACGGCGGCACATCGACCAGAGCCCGCTGTTCAATGGCCAGATCCGTGGAATCGGACCGAGGTATTGTCCATCGCTCGAAGACAAGATCATGCGGTTCCCCGATCGGGAGCGGCACCAGATCTACCTCGAACCCGAAGGGCTCGACGTCGACGAGATCTACGTCAACGGGTTCTCGATGAGCCTTCCACGTGCGGTTCAGGAGGAGCTTGTCCGTGCGCTGCCTGGCCTGGACGAGGCGAAGATGCTGCGGCCAGGTTACGCGGTGGAATACGACTTCATCCAGCCGACGGAGCTGCGGTCCACGCTCGAGGCGCATCGCGTGAGGGGATTGTTCCTCGCCGGCCAGGTCAACGGCACGTCCGGGTACGAAGAGGCTGCGGCGCAGGGCCTCGTGGCGGGAATCAACGCCGCGCGTGTCGTGACGCGGCAGGTGCCATTCACTCTCGGGCGCGACGAGGCCTACGTTGGGGTGCTCGTGGACGACCTCGTGACACGCGGATGTCTCGAGCCGTATCGCATGTTCACGTCCAGGGCGGAGCATCGCCTGTTATTGCGCATCGACAACGCCGATCTGCGGCTGACGCCGGCGGGCCGCGGGCTTGGGCTCGTGGACGACGAGCGATGGGCGAGGTTCGTCGGGCGCCGGCATCGGTACGAGCGGAATCTGGAAGAGCTCGAGAAGACGTTCGTGCGCACGGCGCGCGGCGATCGGGCTCCGGCGTCGCAGTGGCTCAAGAGTCCCGGCGTGCGCCTGGATGCACTCCGGTGCGCGGGCGAGGTGACGCTGGAGATCGATCCGGACGCGGCCGAGCTCGACTTGGCAAGCGTCGAAACCACCGTGAAGTACGCGGGCTACCTGGAACAGGAGGCGGCGCGCGCGGGTCGGCTTCGTCGCGAGGAACGGCGCCGCATTCCCGAGGGATTTCCGTTTGCGCGCGTTCCCGGCCTTTCGCGGGAGGTCGTGCACCGGCTGTCGCAGGTGCAGCCGGAAACCCTGGGACAAGCGTCTCGCGTGCCTGGCGTGACCCCGGCAGCCGTCGCCGTGCTGGGAGCCTTCCTCGGGAGGCTGTCTCCTCCAGCCGCTCCGGCAGCGCACCCGTGAACACGCGCGAGTTCAAGGAGCGGCTGCAGCGCCGCGCGAAGCGGGCCGGCGTGGCCGTCGGGCCCGATCTGCTGTCGAAGCTCGAAATCTACTATCGGCTCCTGGCCGCGTGGAACCGGAAGATCAACCTCACGGCGCTGAACCTGCAGGAGCCTTGTGACGAAGCATTCGACCGGCTGCTCGTCGAGCCGCTGGTCGCGGCCAGGCACGTCCCCGCGACTGTGCAGAGGATGATGGATGTGGGCAGCGGCGGCGGATCGCCGGCACTGCCGCTCGCGCTCGCCACGCCGGGCGTGTCGCTTCTCATGGTGGAATCCAAGACGCGGAAGTCGGTGTTCCTGCGGGAGGCGATCCGAGCCTTGAGCCTCACGGCAGCGGACGTGGCGACGGCGCGATTCGAAGAGTTATTGGCGCGGCCCGATCTTCATGAGGCGCACGATCTGCTGACGATTCGCGCGGTCCGCATCGAGACACGCGTATTGCTCGGTTTACAGGCCTTCCTGCGCCCCCAGGGCCAGCTTTTCCTCTTCAGGGGACCGGCTTCGACCGATGCCGCCGACATAGCGCCGCCACCGCTCGTGTGGCGCGCCACGTTTCCGCTCGTGGACTCGCTCCGCAGCCGGTTGGTGATCCTCGAGAAGCAACAGCTATAAGTTGTGTTCCACGTGGAACACACCGAAGGATCGCTGTTTGATCGCTATATCCGTTCCACGTGAAACAATCGCTTGACGCCATCCGGCCGGCGTACTATCCTGCGTTGGTCGGAAATCAATGAATGGGGATAATGCCCAAATAAATACCGGTCGGGCTCGCGTACTCGCCGTCACCAATCAAAAGGGCGGAGTCGGCAAGACGACGACGGCGCTGAACGTGGCGACGGCGATGGCCCTGGCTGGCCGCCGCGTCCTGCTGGTGGATGCCGACCCGCAGGGCAACCTGACGAGCGGCATCGGCCTGAAGGGACAGCGCGGTGCCAGCGGGTCGGTCTACGAAGCCGTGACCACGGACCCCGCCTCGCCCGACGGCTTTCTCGTGGCGACGCGCGTCGTGAACCTCCTCCTGATGCCCGCCGATCGCAATCTCACGGGCGCCGAGATCGAGATGGTCCTGCTGCCCGAGCGCGAGCGCCGGCTGCAGCGCGTCATCGACCCTCTGCGCGCGCGCTTCGATTACATCCTCATCGACTGTCCCCCGTCGCTCGGCCTGCTCACCCTGAATGCGCTCGTCGCCGCCGACGCCGTGCTCATTCCGCTCCACTGCGAATACTTCGCGCTCGAGGGGCTCGCCGATCTCGTCTCGACCCTGCGCCGTGTGCGCGGCGCGCTCAACCCGTCGCTCGACATCGAGGGCGTCCTCCTCACGATGTACGACGAGCGCACGAATCTCGGGCAGCAGGTCGCGCGCGATGTGCGCGGCTTCTTCCAGGACAAAGTGTTCCACACGGTGATACCCCGCAACGTGCGGCTCGGCGAGGCGCCGAGCCACGGCATCCCTGGCGTCCTGTACGACACAAAATCACGGGGCGCCGAATCCTACGTCGCGCTCGCGCGCGAGATTCTCGCGCGCGACGCGGCGTCCTCGAGCCAGGAGTGACGATGCTGGAGAGAAGACCTGCACTTGGAAAGGGCCTGAGCGCGCTCATCCCCGACGCGCCCGCGCCCGTGCATCAGGGCGCAATCGAGATCGACATCGATCGCCTCGCGCCGAACGACGACCAGCCGCGCCTCCAGATGGACGAGCGCAGGCTCGACGAGCTCGCGGGCTCCATCAAGGCCAACGGCATCATCCAGCCGATCCTCGTGCGCAAGACGGGGGACGGGTACCGGATCATCGCCGGCGAGCGCCGCTGGCGCGCCGCGCAGCGCGCAGGCCTGCTCAAAGTCCCAGTCGTCGTACGCGACGTGCCCGACGGCTCGCACAAGGAGCACCTCGAGCTTGCGCTCATCGAGAACATCCAGCGCGAAGACCTGAACCCGGTCGAAGAGGCCGGCGCGTACCAGCGGCTGGCCGAGGAGTTCCAGCTCACGCAGGAACAGATCGCGTCGGCTGTCGGAAAGGATCGCAGTTCCATCGCGAACTATCTCCGGCTCCTGAAGCTGCCCGACGAAGTGCGCGCGGACCTCGCGTCGGGCGCGCTGACCATGGGTCACGCCCGGGCGCTGCTCGCGATCGTCGACCCGGCCGCGCAGCGCCACGCGGCACGCGAGGTCATTGCGCGCGGCCTCTCGGTGCGCGACACCGAAGTGCTCGTCAGAAGGCTCGGAACGGCGAGCCCGAGCCGGGAGCGTGGACCCAGCAGCGCGGAACCGCCCAAAGCCGACGTGCACACGCGCGCGGCGGAAGATCGCCTGCGGTTCGTGCTGGGAACGAAGGTGCGAATCGTCCGGAGCGCGCACGGAGGTACAATCGAAATCGATTTCGGATCCGAGGCGGAGTTGAACCGGATTTACGAGTACGTGACGGGGAGGAGTTAACGGAGGTTCCTCCGTGACCTCCGATGACTGAAAAGAGCATGACGATCGAAAGGAAGCGGCTCACCGAGATGGTGAGCTGCGCGGGTTGAGCGAGCAAACTCGCCGCTGGCGAGCTCGCTCAGGTCCTGAGCGACATTCCTCCGCAGCCTGACCCACGGATTCTGGTGGACTTTCGGAATTCGGACGATGCCGGTGTGTACCGGTGGAATGGCGCCTCGGCGCTCGTGCAGACCGTCGATTTCTTCACGCCGATCGTCGACGATCCCTTTGCCTACGGCGAGATTGCCGCGGCCAACGCGCTGAGCGACGTTTACGCGATGGGCGGGCGCCCGATCACGGCGCTCGCCATTGCCGCGTTCCCGAAAGAGGGGCTGGAACCCGAGGTGATGACCGCGATCGTCCGTGGCGGCTTCGAGATGCTGCGCGCGGCCGGCGTCGCCTTGCTCGGCGGGCACACCGTGCAGGATCCCGAAATCAAGTTCGGCTACGCCGTCACCGGCGTCATCGACCCGAACCGCATCCTCTCGAACGCCGGCGCGCGTCCCGGCGACGTCCTGTTCCTGACCAAGGCGCTCGGCACGGGCATCATCGCGACGGCCATCAAGTTCGACCGGGTCGCCGACGTGGCCAGGACCGGAGCCATTCGCTCGATGCGGACGTTGAACCGTGCGGCGGCCGAGGCCATGGTGCGGGTGGCGGGCGTGTCCGCCTGCACGGACGTGACCGGCTTCGGGCTGGCGGGGCATGCCAGCGAGATGGCGGCGGCCAGCAAGGTCACGCTGGCGATCCAGGCAAGGTGCGTCCCCTTGCTCGAGGGCGCCTACGATCTGCTCGATCGGAACAGGTCGCGCGGCATGACGAGCAATCGAGACTATTTTTCGCCGGGCGTCCGCGTCTCGCCGGGGGTCGATCCGGTGCTCGTCGATGCCTGCTACGATCCCCAGACGTCGGGCGGGCTGCTGATTGCCGTGGCCGCGGCAGACGCCGACACGCTGGCGGGAGAGCTGAGTCGGAGCGGGGTGACGGCTGCTCGCATCGGCGAGGCCGTACCCGTCCAGGACGCGCGCGTCGTTCTCGATCCCTGACTCCGTGACCCCTGCTCCCTTCGTGATATAAAGAGATGTTTGCCCGGTCGCTGGAAGCCGGGTGCCGCCCTGCCGTCAGATGAGCAACCAGGCCTCCGCCAACCGCTACGCCAAAGCGCTGCTCGACGTCGCCATCAAAGAAGCCGATCCCGTCCTTGCGGAAACCGACCTGGCGGCGTTCGCCACCCTGTTTGCGACGCACGACGACCTGCGGCGCGCGCTCACCAACCCGGTCGTGCCGGCGCAGGCCAAGCGCACCGTGGTGGAGCAGCTCGTGGCGCGCCTGACGCCCTCGCCGCCTGTGGCCAAGCTCATGCTGCTCCTGGCGGAGCGCGACCGGCTCGAGATTCTCCCGGACCTCCTGACGGCGTATCGCAACCGTCTCATGGACCACCAGAACGTGGTGCGCGCCGAGGTGGTCACGGCGGCGCCGCTGGCGGAGGACCGGGTTGCGACGGTCCGGCAGAAGCTGGCGGCGATCACCGGCCGCACGGTGCGCCTCGACGCGCGCGTCGATCCGTCGATCGTCGGCGGGCTCGTGGCGCGCGTCGGCACGGTCGTCTATGACGGCAGCATCGCGACACACCTGGCCAAGATGAGAGCGCGCCTCTCGGAGAACAGATAGATGGACATCCGGGCCGAAGAAATCTCGAAGATCATCCGCGATCAGATCGGCAGCTTCGCCGTCGAGGTCGACGTGGCGGAGGTGGGGAGCGTCATCGCGATCGGCGACGGCATCGCGCGCGTGCACGGCGTCGAGCGCGCGATGGCGGGCGAGATGCTCGAGTTCCCGCACGGCGTCTTCGGCATCGCGTTGAACCTGGAGGAGGAAAGCGTCGGCGCCGTGCTGCTCGGCGAGTTCAAGGAGATCAAGGAAGGGGACCTGGTGAAGCGCACGGGGCGCATCATCTCGGTGCCGGTGGGCGAGGAGATGCTCGGCCGCGTCGTGAACGCCCTCGGCCAGCCGCTCGACGGCAAGGGGCCGATCGTCACGAAGCAGTTCCTGCCGATCGAGCGCCTCGCGCCCGGTGTCGTCGATCGCCAGCCCGTCAAGGAGCCGCTGCAGACGGGCCTGAAGGCGATCGACGCGATGGTGCCGATCGGCCGCGGCCAGCGCGAGCTGATCATCGGGGACCGCCAGACTGGCAAGACCGCGCTCGCCGTCGACACGATCATCAATCAGAAGGGACAGGACGTCGTCTGCATCTACAACGCCATCGGGCAGAAGGCGTCGACGGTCGCGCAGGTCGTTCGCACGCTCGACGAGCACGACGCGATGAGCTACTCCATCGTCGTCGCGGCGCCGGCGGCGGATCCGGCACCGATGCTCTACATCAGTCCCTACTCGGCCTGCGCGATCGGCGAGTACTTCCGCGACAGCGGGCGCCACGCCCTGGTCGTGTACGACGACCTTTCGAAGCATGCCCAGTCCTATCGCGAGATTTCGCTTCTCCTGCGCCGGCCGCCCGGCCGCGAGGCATATCCGGGAGACGTGTTCTACCTGCACTCGAGGCTGCTCGAGCGCGCGGCGAAGCTGAACACGCAGCTCGGAGCGGGCTCCTTGACGGCGCTGCCGATCATCGAGACGCAGGCCGGCGACCTCTCGGCGTACATCCCGACGAACGTCATCTCGATCACGGACGGGCAGATCTTCCTGGAAGCGGACCTCTTCCACCAGGGCGTGCGCCCCGCGATCAACGTCGGCAACTCGGTGTCGCGCGTGGGAGGCTCGGCCCAGATCAGGGCGATGCGGCAGGTGGCCGGATCGCTGCGACTCGACCTGGCGCAGTACCGCGAGCTGGCGGCATTCGCGCAGTTCGGGTCCGACCTCGACAAGGCGACGCAGGCCCAGCTCAATCGCGGCCGCCGGATGGTCGAGATGCTGAAGCAGCCGCAGTACCAGCCGCTGCCGGTCGAGAAGCAGGTCGCGGTCATCTTCGCGGCGGCCAACGGCTTCCTCGACGCGGTTGCGGTCGAGGAGGTGCGGCGGTACGAGGACGAGCTGTATCGGTTCCTGGAGACACGGCACGCGGCCGTGCTGGACGGCATCAGGACGAAGAAGGTCCTGGACGACGAGGTGAAGGTTGCGCTCGCCTCCGCGCTCGAGGCATTCGGCGCCACCTTCCTCGCGACCAGGCAGGCGGCCGCGGTGGCGTAACGGAATCGGAAGCCGGACCCTTCATGACCCATCGGAATCGAGCATCGGGTTAGCGCATGCCGAGCCTCATCGATCTGCGCCGCCGGATCCGCGCCGTCAAATCGACGCAGCAGATCACCAAGGCGATGAAGATGATCGCGGCGTCGCGCCTGCGCCGCGCGCAGGAGCGTGTCGTCGGCGCGCGGCCGTTCGCCCAGCGGATGCTTCGCGTGCTGAACGGCCTCGTGTCCCGCGTGGAAGAAGAAGCCCACCCGCTGCTGCGCGCGCCGGCGCCTGAAGCGGGCGGCCGGCCGCTGCTCATCGTGATCACCGCCGACCGTGGGCTGTGCGGCAGCTTCAACTCGAACGTCCTCAAGGCGGCAAGCCAGTTCATCCTGACCGAGGGAGACGAGGGGCGGCGGATCGCGCTCGGCCTCATCGGTCGCAAGGGGCGCGACTTCTTTCGCCGGCGCGGCGTCGACGTGAAATACGAGCGGATCAACATCTTCGCGAAGCTGACGTTCGGCGATGCCGCGGAGATCGCGAACGCCGCGATGGAGGCCTTCACGTCGGGCGAGGCGTCGGGCGTATACCTCGTTTACAACGAGTTCAAGTCCGTGATGTCTCAGCGAGTGGTCGTCGAGCGGCTGCTGCCGATTCCCCGCTTCGAGAACACGGACGAGGCCGGCGCCGGTCCGGCGGTGGACTATCTGTACGAGCCGTCGCCGGACGAGATCTTCCGCGACCTGATTCCCAGGCACGTGCAGGTCCAGGTCTACCGCGCGCTCCTCGAGTCGGCGGCGGCCGAGCACGCGGCGCGCATGACGGCGATGGACGCCGCCACGCGCAACTCGGCCGAGATGATCGAGGATCTGACGCTCTACATGAACAAGGTGCGCCAGGCGGCGATCACGCGCGAGATCATCGAGGTCGTCTCGGGGGCGTCGGCAACGTAGCGCGATGGCGTCCGCCTCCGCGTCCAGCGACGGCGGCCACCCGTCGCGCTGGCGGAGACGGCCGGACACGCGAAGGGTCATATGGCAACAGCAACCGCACCGCGGACCGGCAAGGTCGTTCAGGTTATCGGGCCTGTCATCGATATCGAGTTTGCGGCGGGCGGGCTCCCCGAGATCTACAGCGCCGTCAGGATCGTCTCGGACGGCGGCGCCGGCACCGACAGGATCGACGTCGTCGCCGAAGTGGAGCAGCACCTCGGCGAGAACCGCGTGCGCGCGGTGGCGATGAAGCCGACCGACGGCATGACGCGCGGCATGGCCGCCATCGACACCGGCGCGCCGATCTCGGTACCGGTGGGTCCCGAGACGCTGGGGCGGGTCCTCAACGTCCTCGGCGAGCCCGTGGACTTCCCCGACCGGCCGGTCCTGTCGAAAGAACGCTGGCCGATCCACCGCCACGCGCCGACACTCGAAGAGCAGTCCACCGAGCTCAAGATGTTCGAGACCGGCATCAAGGTGGTCGACCTGCTCGAGCCGTACCTGCAGGGCGGCAAAATCGGGCTCTTCGGCGGCGCCGGCGTCGGCAAGACCGTCATCATCATGGAGCTCATCAACAACATCGCCATGAAGCACGGGGGCGTCTCCGTGTTCGGCGGTGTCGGCGAGCGCACGCGCGAAGGGAACGACCTCTGGATCGAGTTCCAGGAGTCGGGCGTGATCGACGTCAACGACTTCTCGAAGTCGCGCGCGGCGCTCGTCTACGGCCAGATGACGGAGCCGCCCGGCGCGCGCCTGCGGGTCGGCCTCTCGGCGCTGACGGTGGCCGAGTACTTCCGCGACGCCGAAGGCAAGGACGTGCTCCTCTTCATCGACAACATCTTCCGCTTCACGCAGGCCGGCTCCGAGGTGTCGGCGCTCCTCGGCCGCATGCCGTCGGCGGTCGGCTACCAGCCGACGCTGCTGACGGAGATGGGCGAGCTGCAGGAGCGGATCACCTCCACCAAGAAAGGGTCGATCACGTCGGTCCAGGCCATCTACGTGCCCGCCGACGACTACACCGACCCGGCGCCGGCGACGACGTTCGCGCACCTCGATGCGACGACGAATCTCTCGCGCCAGATCGCGGAGCTTGGCATCTACCCGGCCGTGGATCCGCTGGCCTCCACGTCGCGCATTCTCGACCCGCGGGTCCTCGGCGACGAGCACTATACCGTGGCACGCGCGGTGAAGCAGATCCTGCAGCGCTACAAGGATCTCCAGGACATCATCGCGATCCTCGGGATCGACGAGCTGTCGGAGGATGACAAGCTCACGGTGGCGCGCGCGCGGAAAATCCAGCGGTTTCTCTCGCAGCCCTTCTTCGTCGCCGAGCAGTTCACCGGCTTCAAGGGCAAGTACGTGCCGATTGCCGACACGATCCAGGGTTTCAAGGCCATCGTTGACGGGAAGCACGACGACCTGCCGGAGCAGGCCTTCTACATGGTCGGCACGATCGAGGACGTGATCGCCAAGGCGCAGAAGATGGCCGCCTGATGGCCGATCGTCTCCGCCTGCGCGTCTACACGCCCGAGCGCACGCTCGTCGATCGCGACGTGCGCGAGGTCACCGCCCAGGGCGCGCTCGGACAGATCGGCGTTCTGCCGGACCACGCCGCGCTCGTCACGGCGCTCGATCCGGGAATGCTCGCCTATCGCGAGAACGGTACGGTGGTTCGGCTGTCGCTCGGCGCCGGCTTCGCCGAGGTGCGCGACGACGTCATGACCGTGCTCGCGGAGTCCGGCGAACCGACCTAGGTTCGGCGTCGAACGAACGCTGATGGAACGCCTCGCGGGCAAGACGGCGCTCGTGACCGGCGGTGGGCGCGGCATCGGCCGCGGCATCGTGCTCGAGTTCGCGCGCGAAGGCGCGGACGTCGCGGTCAACTATCGTCGCGATCGTGACGCGGCCGAGGCAACGGTGGCGGAAGTGCGCGCACTGGGCCGGCGCGCGGTCGCGCTGCAGGCCGACGTCGCCGACTACGCCGCGGTCGAGGCGATGGTGGCGGGCGCCGTCGCCGAATTGCAAGCTGGACGTCGTCGTCGCGAACGCTGGGATCGCGTCACGGCTGGCGCCGGTCGCCACGATCGACCCGGCCGACTGGCGGCGCGTTCTGGCCGCGGATCTGGACGGCGCCTTTCACACCGCGCGTGCCGCGATCGGGCACGTGATCGCGCAACGTGGCGTATTCCTGTTCATCTCCTCGATCGGGGCCGACGCGGCCGCACCCGGCGGGGCGGCCTACCACGTCGCCAAGGCGGGGGTGAACACGCTGACCAAGGTCCTGGCGAAGGAGGTCGCGCCGGTGGGCGTCCGCGTCAATTGCATCGCCCCGGGGCTCGTCCGCTCAGAGATGGGCGAGCGCCTGCTCCGCTTCGTCGGTGACGCTTTGCTCGACAGCATCCCGCTCGGGCGTGCGGGAGAGCCCGTGGACGTCGGGCGCGCCGCCGTCTTCCTGGCCTCGGCCGATGCGGCCTGGATCACCGGCAAGGTGCTCCGGGTCGACGGCGGCGCGTGGATGTGAGCCCGTCGTTCGCGAGACGCATGCGACC
>JBOGIW010000455.1:0-7089 GCA_050748045.1 Vicinamibacterales bacterium
ACGGCCTCGCCGATGCCGCCGCCGGCGCCGATGACCGCGACGACTCTTCCATCGAGACGAAACGGATCGCTCACGCTCATGAGGTTGATTCCGGGCGTTCGATCGTGCGGTTGAGACGAAGGAGCATCACACCGGCGTATGCGACGACGGCCGCCACGATTCCCGTCAGCGTCGGGTCGATCCAGGGGAACCGCGCCGCCAGCGCGAAGCGGACCACGACCAGCGTGGAGACGCCCGCCGCGATCGACGCCAGCGCCTCGGGCGCGCCGGCGCGCCGCGTATACAGGCCGCCGACGATCGGCACGAACAGGCTCGCCGCCAGGAGCGAGTAGAAGATCGTGAGCGCCATGACGACCGAGGACAGCGTGATGGCGAGCACCACGCCCAGCAGCGCGCCGGCCACCGCCGCGCCGCGCGCGACGTTCAGCACCTGCCGGTCCGTCGCCGCCGGGTTCACGAAGCGCTTGTAGAGGTCTTGCGACAGCGAGGTCGACAGCATGAAGAGGATCGCGTCGCAGGTGCTGACCTCCGCCGAGAAGATCGCGGCCAGCGCGAGCGCGCCGAGCAGCGGCGGCAGGTGCTCGTGCAGGATCGTCGGCAGCACGAGGTCGCGCCCGTCGATGCCCGGGTGCGCGACGCGCGCGGCCATCCCCATCAGCACCGGGGCGAACGCAAACATCGCGAGCGCGATCGCCTGGAGGCCGATGCCAAGGCGAATGGCTCGAGGGCTCGACGCGCCATACACCTTCTGCAGCAGACCCGGCGAGATGACGAAGTTCGCGCCGAGCAGGAACAGCATCGTCCAGCCCGAGCCGGGTCCGGCCGAGAACGAGAAGTCCCAGAACGTCGGCGGCACGGCGGGGCCCGAGATCGCCTCGACCCCGCCGATGCTCGAGAGGATCAGCGGAACGGCCAGGGAGAAGCCGCCGACGAGGACGACGAGCTGCACGAGGTTCACCCACGCGGAACTGAGAAGTCCTCCCGCCACGAAATACACCGTCATCACCGCCGCGCCGACGAGCGTGCCGCCCCAGCGCGGCAGCCCCGCGACGACGTTGAGCACCGCCGCGCCCGCGATGAGCTGCGCGGCGAGGATGGCCAGCGTGCCTGACCAGATGAGGACTGCGATGATGCCCCGCACGCTCGCTCCGTATCGCAGCTCCAGGTAGTCGCCGGCGGTGTAGAGGTTGTGGCGGGCGGCGATCGTCCAGATGCGCGGGCCGATCCAGAACGCCAGCGCGAGCGACGCAATCGCGGCCGAACCGTTCCACCACCAGGCGCTCAGGCCGTCGCGATAGGCGAGCCCGGCGGCGCCCACCGTGGAGCCCGCGCCGATGTTCGACGCCAGCACGGTGGACAGGAGCAGAGGGGCCGAGAGGCGGCGGCCCGCCACGAAGAAGTCTCCGCTGCCGCGCACGCGCCGCCCGATCCAGAGGCCGACGGCCACGAGCAGGGTGGAATAGGCGATGAGCAGGACGAGCGCGAGATTCACGATCAGAACGTCGGCGGCGTGTTGATCCAGATGAGCACGGCTTCGGTCCTGCCCGGGTTGTACCAGCGATGCCCGAGCGAGCTCTCGAACCAGAAGCTGTCGCCGGTCTCGAGCGCGTGGCACTCGATCTCGTCGAGCCAGAGCTCGAGGCTCCCCTCGAGCATGTAGATGAACTCCTCGCCCTGGTGGGAATAGGCGCCGTCGCTGCCCGCGCCTGGCGCGACGCGGAAGAGCATGCACTGCAGCATCGTCGTGCCATTGGCGAGCAGCTCCATGCGGACGCCCGAGTGCGTCTGCAGGACGCGGGTCTCGCGAGGCCGGACGAGGCGTGCCGGCTTTGTGGGCTTCTTCTCGAAGAGATCGACTACCGTCGTGCCGTACGTGGCGGCAAGGCGCTGCAGGGTCGCGACCGACGCGTTGCACCGCGTGCGCTCGAGAGCGCTGAGAAACCCCGGTGAGATCTTCGCCTGGCGCGCGGCGGCGTTCACGCCGAGGCCCGTGCGCCGGCGCAGCGTGCGCAGCTTCATGCCCAGCTCCGGCGTCGGGCTGTGGAGGTCCCCCGAGCGTTCCGAACCGCTGGACACGGAGCTTCCCAGGCTCCTCGAGCGTCCCGAACCGCCTCCGAGCGCCTGTTTGATGCCGGGGACGTTGAGCTGCTTCACGTCGCGCAGGTACTTGATCCGCTTCAGGACCCGCAGCAGCTCGGGGCTGTACAGCCGGTAGCGGCCATCGCTGCGCACGGGCGTGATGAGCCCGACGTTCTCCCAGAGTCGAAGCGTCGACGGGCTGACGCCGAGGATGCGGGCCGTCTGTCCCACGGTCAGGAATCCGAACCGTCCGTTCGTGGCCGCCGGCGCGCGCCGCTTCGCCATCAGCGCGCCTCAACTCCCATGCCGGCGATGCAATCGCGGCGGCTGATCACTTGAGCCGCGCGGGCACAGTCCCGAGCTCGCGTGCGGACGGCACGCCGTTCGAGCTCTCGGCTTTCACGACGGCCCGGACGATCGCTTCGGCCAGCGCCTCCGCGGCGAGCGCGCCAATCACGGTTACGTTCGCGTCGCCGCTCCAGCGGCCCGTGGCGAGCGCGAACACCGTGTCGCCGTCGCCAGTGGTGTGCGAGGGGCTGATCGCTTTCGCAAACCCGTCATCGGCCATCAGCGCGACACGGTTGACGTCGGCTTTCGAGAGCTTCGCATTCGTGGCGACAAGACCGATCGTCGTGTTCTCGCCGGCGCGCGGCGCCTGCAGACCCCCGAGCGACCCGTCCCGCAGGAGCTTCCGGACGTCGGCGAGCGCTTTGCCGTCCTCGGTGCGCAGGCCGGCGACGGTCTGCCCGGTCGTGGGGTCGACGATGTCGCCGACGGCGTTGGTGGCGACGATCGCCGCGACGGCAAGGCCGTTCGGCAGCATGATCGCCGCCGAGCCGACGCCTCCCTTCATGGAACGCCCGCGGCCTCCCATCTTGCCGACCGTGGCACCGGCGCCTGCTCCCGTATTGCCTTCACCGACCGGCCCGTCGGTTGCGGCAAGCGCCGCCTTGTAGCCGCAGTCGGCCGTCGGCCGGACCTTGGGATCTCCTCCGAACCAGAGGTCAATCAGAATGGCGGCCGGCACGATCGGCACCACGCCCGCCGCGCCCACGTTCCAGCCGATCTTCCGCTCCTCGAGATAGCGGACCACGCCCTGTGCCGCGTCGAGGCCGTACGCGCTCCCGCCCGCCAGCACGACGGCGTTGACCTTGTCGACCATGTTGAGCGGATCGAGCAGGTCCGTTTCGCGCGTGCCCGGAGCGCCGCCACGCTGCGACACGCCGCCGACGGCCCCCTCGCCGTCGACGAGGATCACCGTGCAGCCGGTGGGCCGTTCGGCGAGCGTGTGGTGCCCCACCCTGAGGCCCGTGACCGCAGTGAGACCCTTGGAGGCGCCGTTGGCGCCGGGCCGAGCCTCGAGCGTCGCCAGGGCGATCAGAAGCGCAATAGATGTCTTTCTCATGTGATACGGGCCCGGCGTTAATCCGGCCCCCTCTCCGTTCTCCGTGTGAGCCTCTGCGTCTCGGCGCTTAGGACCCTGGTCGGAATACGGTGGCCACGTTGGCCGCCTATGCATCCCGCCGGGCTGCGTTGCTCGTCGCTTACATACTCCCGGTATGCGCGCTCCTCGCGCCTTGCCAGGCGGGCGCCTCGACGCCCAAGCTGACCACCCTATTCCGATCAGGGTCCTTAGAAGTTGTACTTCACCGCGAGCTGCACGATGCGTCCGTCTTCGGCCGTGGTGATGCGGCCGAAGGTGGCCGGCGCGCTGATCACGTTCCCCGGCTGCCCGAACCGCGTCTGGTTGAACAGGTTGAACGTCTCGACGCGGAGCTGCAGCCGATGCGCCCCCGCCAGCGGGATGTTCTTGAAGAACGACAGGTCCGTGCGCGCGAAGCCTGGGCCGCGAACGGTGTTGCGCCGCTGGTTGCCGGGCTCCGCCGTTTGAGGCACGGGTCGTCGCGTGAAGCACGCGGTGTTGAACCACTGTTCCACGGTGTGCGGCGCGTTGACGTTCGGATCGCAGGTCACGTCGGGCCGGTTCGTCAGGTAGCGAATGGTCGTCACGCCGTCGATGACCGTGAACGGGAAGCCGGTCTGCTTCTGGACGATACCGTTGACCTGCCAGCCGCCGAGGAGGTGCCGTATCGCGCCCTCGCCGGGCCCTGGCAGTTCCGCCGTGAAGCTGAGGACGAACCGGTGGCGGACGTCGAAGAGCGCGTCGCCTTTCTCGAGCTCGAGCGCCCGCTCGACCGACGCCTGGTCGCCGATCGTCACCGGCAGCACGGGACGCTGTTCACCGCCGATGTTGAGGCCGGACACGTGGTCCTCGGCGTGGCCGAGCGTGTACGACGCCAGGAAGCTCACGCCGCGCGTCTCGCGCATGCGGAGGCTCGCCTGCAGCGAGTCGTACCAGGACCTGGCTTCGGAGAAGGTCGGGCGCACGAGGCTGAAGGCCGGGAAGAGCCGCGCGCCGGGAGTGGTCTGTCCTGGCGTGTAGACACCCGGATTCACCTCCATGAATATCGGCAGGTTCCTGCCGCGCGAGCCGACGTAGCCGACCTCGGCTCCGAAGCGCTGGCCGACTTCCTGCTGCCACGTCAGGTTGAAGTGCTGCGCGGAGGCCGACGTGAAGTCCCTGCCCCACCCGATGAAGATGAGGCCCGGCGGGAACAGGTTCGCGCCTCCGCCGACGGCGCTCATCGGATCGCGCAGCGTCAGCGGGGCCGGCGGTGCGTTCACTTCAAGCAGCGGCGTGAACGGCGGCGCGAGGACGCCGTTCTGGAAGAAGTCGCCCTGGCCGGCGAGCACGTCGTAGAAGATGCCCCACGCCGCGCGCAGGCTGGACCGCCCGGTGCCCGTCGGATCCCAGGCGAGGCCAAGCCTCGGCGCGAGGTTGTTCGTGTCGGTCTCATACGTGCCGCGCGGGACGCCGGGATCGCCTGGATACACGAGGCCGGCCGGCGCGTTGGGGAACCGCTGCGACTGCTCGCCCGGGTGGAACGCGTTGATGGCGTCACCCGCCTCGACGAACGGCCTGGCCAGCTCGTAGCGAAGCCCGAGGTTCAACGTCAGGTTCGCCCACGGGCGGAGCTCGTCCTGCGCGTACCCCGCATAGGACCAGCCGGTCCCGTCCTGGCTCGCGTTCGCCGTCGTCCGGCGGAACTGCGACGGAAGGCCGAGCAGGAAGTCCGCCGCGGGGTTGCCCGTGAACACGCCGTTGAACGTGAAGTCGCCATTAGGCCGGTTGACGAACGCGATGAACATGTGTTCCTTGCGCACGTCGACGCCAAACTTCAGCGAGTGGCTGCCGCGAATCAACGTGAAGTCGTTCGAGATCTGGAGCACTTCATTGAGGCGCTCGACGAACGGCTGCTGGACGTCGCCGAGGGCCGCGGCTCCGGCGCCGGTGCCGAAGAGGCCAGACACGACGATGTTGGCGAGGCCCTGCGCCGACGGCACGTTGTGCGGCACGTCGATGCCGAAGTCCGCATTGGCCAGCCCGCTCGTGGCCTGCGGGGTCGCGGCGATGCGGCTGTACGAGAGGCGGAACTGGTTGATCGCGGTCGAGCTGAACACGTGCTGGTCGGCCACCATGACGTCCTGGAGCGTGGCCCGCGCGTCGGTGCCGATCGGACGCGTGATCGCCGGCTGGATGCTGTGCGTCCGGCTCCGGATGTAGCGGCCGAGCAGCGAATGGCCCTGCGACACCTGCAGGTCCGATCGGATGCCGAACTGGTTGCGGTCGTCGGTGGTGTCCGGCGACGCGACCCATCGATTGCCCGCGGTGTTGGCCGTGGGGACGAACGCGTCGATGAGCCGCCGCGCGGCCGGGTCGATCCGGTCCGCGGGAATGGTGCTGGCGGGGAAGGGAAGCCCGGTGCGCGGATCGCGGATCGCGGTGCCGCCGAAATTGCCCTGCCGCTGCGCATCGCTCAGCACGACGATGTTCTGCGTTGTCCCGGTGGTGTTGCGGTGCCCCTCGTAGTAGCCGAAGCCGAAGAGCCGGTTGCGCACGAGCGGCCCGCCGAGCGCCCCGCCGAACTGGTTCTGCTTCAGTTTTGGCTTCGGCTGGTTCGCGGCGGCGAAGATGTTGCGCGCCTGCAGCGCATCATCGCGGTTGAAGATCCACGCGCCGCCGTGCAGCGCGTTGGTGCCGCTCTTCGTGACGACGTTGACGACCGACCCGGCGCTCCGGCCGTACTCCGCGCCGTAAGAGTGCGTGAGGATCTTGAACTCCTGGATGGCGTCGGGCGGAGGCCGCAGGACGAAGCCGGTGTTGAACGTGTCGTTGTTGCTGGCGCCGTCGAGCAGGAAGTTGTTCGACTGGTTGCGCATCCCGTTGACGCTGAACCCCGACGTCACCGCGCCGAAGCCGCCGGGCGTGGCATTGCCGTCCGCGCCGCCCAGGCCGACCGGGGGCGCCACGACGCCGGGCAGGAGCGTCCCGAGCTGCGTGAAGTTGCGGCCGTTCAGCGGAAGCTCCTGGACCCGTCGCTCGTCGACGACGATGCCCAGCGTGGCGCTCGAGGTCTCCACGAGCGGCGCGTCGGCTGTCACGCTGATCGTCTCCTCGAGCCCGCCGACCGACAGCCGGATGTCCACGCGCGCCGTGCTCTCGACGGTCACCGTGACGCCGTCGCGGACGAACGTCTTGAAACCGTCGAGCGTGCCCTTGACGGAGTACCGGCCCGGCTGCACGAGCGGAACGGAATAGTAGCCGTCCGGGCCGGTGACGGCCGTGCGCACCTGGTTGGTGCCGGTGTTGGTCACGTCGATCGTCACGCCCGGCATCACCGCGCCGGATTCGTCGGTCACCACGCCCGCGATGGCCCCCGTGGCCTGCGCGTACGCACCAGTGGGGATCGCCAGCGCCAGGGTGACCGCCGATGCACACATGCCGAGTATGAACCTGCGCATGAGACGCTCCGTGATGCGGAACCGCGGCCTGATTTCCCTTAGGACCCTGGTCGGAATACGGTGGCCACCTTGGCCGCCGATGCATCCCGCCGGGCTGCGTTGCTCGTCGCTTACATACTCCCGGTATGCGCGCTCCTCGCGCCTTGC
>JBOGIW010000456.1:0-12029 GCA_050748045.1 Vicinamibacterales bacterium
ACGCAGCGCATGCTTGGCTACGTGGCGCGCGCGTACTGGCGCTTCCTGCCGCAGGACGAACGCCTCCGCCGCGCCGCCGCGCTGGAGCAGATGCTGCGCGAGGGGATGACCCGTGCCGGAACGATGAGCCAGAAGTCCGCGTGGTTTTCGGCGTTTCGCGACGTGGTCCAGACGCCCGACGGCCTCGCGTGGCTCGAGCGCGTGTGGCGGCGCGACGAGCGGATCCCCGGCCTCACCTTCGCCGAGACCGATGAGATCACCATGGCGATGGAGCTGGCCGTGCGCGACGTGCCGGCGTGGGAGAAGATTCTCGACGCGCAGTACGCGCGCATCGAGAACCCGGACCGCAAGCAGCGGTTTGCTTTCGTGCGGCCGGCGCTCTCGGCCGTGCCCGCCGAGCGCGAGGCGTCATTCGAGCGCTTTGCGAAGCTGGAGCACCGCCGGCGCGAGCCCTGGGTGCTCGAGGCGCAGCAGTACTTGCATCACCCGCTGCGCGAGGCGCACGCCCGCCGGTTCATTCGTCCGAGCCTGGAGCTCCTGCACGAGATCCAGCGGACGGGCGATATCTTCTTCCCGAAACGCTGGATGGACGCCACGCTCGGCGGCCATCGGAGCGAGGAAGCGGTCGCCACGGTAACCGACTTCCTGGCGCGGGAGCTTCAATTCCCGCAGCGCCTCCGCTGGACCATCCTCACCTCGCTCGACGAGCTGGCGCGCGCGGCAGGCTCCCGGTGAAATCGACGGCCGACGCCGTCATCGTCGGCGGCGGCTGTATGGGCGCCTCCGTCGCGTTCCACCTCGCGAAGCGCGGCATGACCAACGTCGTGCTCGTCGAGCGCGAGGCGGTGCTCGGCGCCGGGTCGACCGGCCGCAACGCCGGCGGCGTGCGCCATCAGTTCTCGAACCAGGCCAACATCCGGCTCTCGATCGAGTCGATTCGCACGCTCGAGCGCTTCCGCGACGAGGTCGGCCACGAGATCGACTTTCACCAGGACGGCTATCTCTTCCTGCTCTCGACGCCCGGCAGCGTGGACGCGTTCAGACGGAACGTCGCCGTGCAGCGGGCCTGCGGTGTCACGGTGGACTGGCTGGACGCGCATGACGCCGAGCGCCTGGCTCCCGGGCTCGACGCGGCGGGCGTGCTCGGCGCCACCTTCTGCCAGCGCGACGGCATCGCCGATCCCAACGGGGTGACGATGGGGTTTGCCAGGACGGCGCAGGCGCTCGGCGTGGAGATCGCCCGCGAGACGGAGGTCACCGGCATCGACGTCGTCTCGGGTCGCATTGCCGCCGTACGGACGACGCGCGGGGCCATCGCGACGCCGATCGTCGTCAACGCCGCCGGCCCGCACGCACGGCAGGTGGGGCGCCTTGCGGGCGCCGATGTTCCCGTCGAGCCGTACCGCCGCCACATCTTCATCGCGCAGCACTTCACGCGACCCGTGCCACCGAACCGGATCATGGTGATCGACTTCGACACGACGTTCTATTTCCACCGCGAGGGCGCCGGCGTGCTGTTCGGGATGGGCGATCCGAAGGAGCCGCCCGGATTCGACACGACCGTCCGGTGGGACTTCCTGCCCGAGGCCACGCACGTCGCGATGCGGCGTCTGCCCGCGCTGGAGGATGCGTCGATCTCCCACGCGTGGGCGGGACTCTACGAGATGTCGCCGGATGCGAACCCGCTCATCGGTGCCGCCCCGGCCGTGAACGGCCTCTTCCTGATCAACGGCTTCAGCGGCCACGGCTTCCAGCATTCACCCGCGGCCGGACGGATCCTTGCGGACCTGATCACTGGCCGGGATCCGGGCATGGACCTCGCGCCCTTCGCTCCCGGCCGTGTCGCATCGGGGGATGAAGCCGGCGAGCGATACGTGGTGTAGGATGCCTGGGCGTGCGGGAGGCTCATGGTCTGCCGCCTACGGAGGTCCCATGCTTCGCATCCTCCTCACCGTTCTCCTGGTGGCCTGCGCGTCAGCCGCGTCGGCGCAGGCGCGCTACTTCCCCGAGCGCTTCGACTGGCAGCGCCGCACGCCGCAGCAGGCCGGCATGGACGGCGGCGTCGTCGACGAGGCGGTCAAGCTCGCCGTCGCGAGCGAGAACCAGGCGCCGAAGGACCTGCTCATCGCGCATGCGACCAGCTTCGGCGCCAACGAGCCGTTCGATAATCCCATCGGCCCGCACAAGCCGCGCTCCGCGATGAACGGCCTGATCATCCACAACGGCTACGTAGTGGCGGAGTGGGGCGACACCAAGGCCGTCGACATGACGTTCAGCGTCACCAAGACGTTCCTCTCGACCGTCGTCGGGCTCGCGTGGCAGAAGGGCCTCATCCGCGACGTGAGCGACAGGGTGCGCGACTACATGCCGCCCGGGGTCGACCTCTTCGAGGATCCGCATAACCAGCCGATCGCCTGGGACCACCTGCTGCGCCAGACGAGCGACTGGAAGGGGACGCTGTGGGGCAAGCCCGATTGGGCGGATCGACCCGAGGGCGAGCGCAACCAGTGGGCCAACCGGACGCTGCACCCGCCCGGAATGCGCTACAAGTACAACGACGTGCGCGTGAACGTGCTCGCGCTCGCCGCTCTGCACGTGCTGCGGCGGCCGCTGCCCGACGTGCTGCGCGAGGACCTGATGGCGCCGATCGGGGCGTCGAGCACATGGCGCTGGCACGGCTACGAGAATTCGTGGATCGAGCTCGACGGCCGCCGGGTGCAGTCGATGACGGGAGGCGGTCATTGGGGCGGCGGCATGTTCATCAACGCCTGGGACATGGCGCGGTTCGGCTACCTGTTCCTGCGCAACGGCAAGTGGAAGGACAGGCAGATCGTCGCCGAGAAATGGATCCAGATGGCGCGCACGCCGGGCACGGCGAACCAGGAATACGGCTACATGAACTGGTTCCTCAATACCGCGCGCAAGCCGCTCCCCTCGGTGCCGGAGTCGGCCGTCACCTTCCGGGGCAACGGCGCCAACATCATCTACATCGACTGGCAGAACGATCTCGTCGTCGTCGTGCGCTGGATCGGCGGCGGCGGGGCGCTCGACCAGTTCCTCGGCAAAGTGGTGAGCTCGATCCGGCCGGCCTCGACGCAGCCCTGATTCAGCCGCAATCCGCGGTCCGCGATCCGCGGTCCGCAATCCGCAATGGGCGATCCGCGATCCTGTGATTGTGAGTGCGATTACAGATTCGGTCGCCGGCACCGGGCCTCGACGTGAGGCCCGGCGCCGCTTCTTACGGAATTCGGCCTGATCGGCAGCCTCCGCCTCGGGCACCCGGTTTGCCCAGGACCGGGCGAGATAGAGAGAGGGAGGCTGCATGCGTTTCACAACCATCGCTGCGATCGTCGTCTGCGCCGTCAATGCCAGCGTTGTCGCCGGTTCCGACACGAAGGGCAAGGCGAAGGCCGCCCCCGCGACGCCGGTGACGGTGACGGGTTGTCTCGAGCACCATGACGCGGCGTTCAGGCTGACGGAGACGAGCGGAAAGCAGGCGCCGAAGGCGCGGAACTGGAAGACCGGCTTCATCACCAAGCGAAACGCCGACCTCGAGGTCGTCGAGGCGTCGAAGAAGCTGAAGCTCCGAGACCACGTCGGCCACCGCGTCTCGATGACGGGCAGCGTCAAGGACGGCGAGCTGCGCGCCCAGTCGATGCGGCATCTCGCGGCGTCCTGCGGCCACTGACACGTCTCGGGCTACGGGACATGCGAGCGATATGGGCTGTCTGCGCGTGCGCGGTGTGCATGACCGCGCTGGCTGCCACGCAGATAGCCGACTTCCCCGTGCTCGTCGTGCTGACCGCCGTCCTCACGATGGCGTTGACCTGGTTGTAGCCTTCGGAGCGACGAGGATCCGCTTCGGCCCGCTGGCCCGCGGGAACTGAATGTTCGCGAGCACCTTCCGCGTGCTCACGTCGATGGCCGCAACCGCGTCGGACAGGTAGAGACTCACGAACACCACCCGGCCGTCCGCCCGCTCGGCGAACCAGTGCGGGAAGTGGCCGACGCGAATCTGCGCGACCTCCTCGAGATCGCTCGTCCGTACGACGCGCACCAGGTCGTTGATACAGTCGGTCACCCACAGCTCCTCGTCGTCCTTGACGAGGGCCAGCGCATGCGTCCAGGTCTGGAGATACGGCTCGGGCAGGCCTTCCGGCAGCGTGCCGAGCTCCACCCGCCTCACGACCTTCCTCGCCCACGGATCGACGACGACGAAACCGAGCAGGCTCGAGAGGGCGGCGTAGAGGAGCTTCCCGTCCTTCGTCGGCTGCATCGGGCGCACGCCGGCGGCCGTGTCGATCTGATAGAGCAGTGACTGGCTGTCGGGATCGAAGACGCCGATCGATTTCCCGAACTGCGCGCCGACGTAGATGTGTCGCCCGCCTGCGCCCGTGTAGGCATCGTGCGGTCCCTTGTCCATCGGGATCTTCTTCACGAGCCGCAGCGGATCGAGCCAGACGATGGCCACGGCATCCTCGCCCCGCATCGGGACGTAGGCGAACCGTCCGTCCCTCGTAAGCGTCATCTGGTTCGGATCCTTGCCGAGCGGAAGCTGTCCATCGATCCGGCCGCGTCGCGCATCGACCACTTGGAAGCTCCCCGTCCGGTCGCTCGCCAGGTAGATCTTCGAACCGTCGGCGGAGGCGGCCAGACCGTGCGGCTTGGGATCGACCGTGATGCGGCGGATCTCCGTGAACGTGAACGCATCCACTTCGACGAGCTGATCGGAGTCGCCGAGCGTCACCCACAGGGTGGGCCCGTCCTGTCCTGCGCCAGCCGTGCGGTTCTGCGCGACGGGCGATGCCGTTGCAGCGACGACGAACGCAACCGCGAGCAATCGGCGCATGGGTTTCTCCGTGTCAGGGCGTGCGCGCGGCCGGCACGGCCGCCATCAGGTGCGTGAACGCCTCGTTGAGCGTCTTGCGTCCCGCGGCGGCGCCGCGGAAGTGGCCCATGCGCACCACGACGAGCTCGTGCGATGGGATGACGAAGGTGTTCTGACCGCCCGCGCCGGCCATGAAGTACGCGTCCTTCGGGATGTTCCAGCCGCCGTCGCCGTTCGTCCAGAACAGTCCGCCGTACACCGGTCGTTTCCACGCGGGCGCCGGCGTGCTGACGAACGTCGCCCACCCCTCGGGCAGGATGCGCCGCCCCTGCCACATGCCGTCCTGCAGGTACAGCAGCCCGAGCCTGGCCCAGTTCCGCGGCGTGCCGTAATCGTAGCCGGTGAGCAGGAAGTTACCGTAGGGGTCGGTCTCGAGCACCTGCCGGCGGATGCCGATGCGATCGAAGAGCGCGCGCTGGGGGAACGTCAGGTACTCCTCGCCCCGCTTCGTGACCGCCTGCTTCACCAGGTAGCCGATCGTCAGCGGATCGCTGTTGCGGTACCGGCCCTCGGTGTTGACGGGAACCTGCAGCGGTTTGTTGATTGAGTACTCGAACGCGTCCACGGCTCCGGTGTAGATGTAGAAGTGATCGGGATATCCCTTGTCGGGCGTGTAATCCGGATCCTGGGTGGCGATGAAGCGCAGCCCGCTGCTCATGCGGAGGAGGTCGATGTTGCGAATCGCGCCGCGCGGGTCGCCCGGCGCGCGCCAGGGCGCCACCGGCGCCGGCTGCTCGAGCGTGTAGGTCCCGTCCCGTACGAGCAGCGCGAAGAGCGTCGACGTGAGGCTCTTGCCCATCGACCAGCTCTCGAGCTGCGTGTCCCGCGTGATGCCCGGCATGTACCGCTCGGCGATGATCCGGCCGTTGTAGACGACGATGAAACCGGCTGTAAGCGCCGCCGGATCGGCGAAGGCGGCCTCGACGGCGGCGTCGAGCTTCGCGCGATCGATCCCAGCCGGTGGCGGCGTGGCGTCGGGGCGGTCGCCCATCGGCCACGGCTGCGATATCGCGTCCGGCAGGCGCGATTCGACCTTCACCGGCGTGAAGAAGATTCCTGGCTTGTCCTTCTGGTGGATGATGCAGCCCTGGTCGCCGTAGTGTTTCGCCTCGCGTGTGACGCCGCCGAGCGTCATGCGCACGACCTTCTGCGCCCGATCGATCGTCCACGACGGCTTGTCGGCCAGTTCCGGCGGCATCAGGAAGTAGCCGCTGTTGCGCGCCGCCTCCTGAGGGTCGCGGCCCGAGACGAACACCGCCGAGCAGAGGACCTTCGCATACCCGGCGAGGCCGAGCTCCATCGGCGACCCCGCGGGGATGTAGGTGATCTGCGCGACGACGATGGCGACGGCGAGCTGGCGCATGACGCCTCCTGGGCGAACGCGCCGTATTGTGCGCCAGATCCTGCGGGCAGGTCACGCGTCGCACGGGGAAGTCCACCCCGCCCGCCTGTCCGTTCGCGACGCCTTCGATGCGTGCCGGACAACTCTATTCGTGATGCCTGACTCTGAGCTCCTGATGCTGAATTGACTGTGCTTCGACCGCGACGACGATGAAGCGTACGAGCTGCGCGTCGCTCATCCACGCGATGTGCTCCCCGCCCGGGTTCAAATCGAACTCCGCGACGATGTTCAGGAGGCGTGGCCGGTTGAGCGCCCGAAGCTCCTGTGCGAGCAGCTCGAGCCCGCTCTGTCGCGCGACCTCGAAGGGATCGAGCACGGCCTCGCGGCGGAAGCCGCGCTGTGTGGACATGACGACCGGACGAGGTGCAGGGGCGTCGGATACCGGCTCTTCCACAATGCGTGTCCGTATCGTTAGAGGACGGCGGGCGCGCCGCAGCGCGCCCTCGACGTACACAGGCGTGAGGCCGGTCGCCCAGTATGCCAGGTGCTCGCGCTCCGGCTGCCGCGACTCCACGGGGCCGACCAGTGTCTCTCTCACGCCGTCCACCGGCTGGAACTCCAGCCATCCCTCCCACATGCCGTCCTCAGCGCGGCGGCCAACCACCCGCGGACGGTAGGTACCTGATTCGTCGGTCGCGGGAAAATCGAGGGCGAGCAGCACTTCAGCCATTGCCGTTCTCCGGGGGTCGCCCGGCCGTTGTGCAACAGCATTGCCACCGCCCGGCAACCTTCGCCGGACAGCTCGTCTATGCAGCTGACGTAAACTCGAGGTTCATTCCGACGCCTTCGGCTGGGGATCGGCCATGAGCTGCCATCCGCTGTTCACCCATCCGGCCTGCCGGCGCACGAAGACCTCGATGGCCTTGCCTCGCTCTTCCGAGCGCTTGCCGCCTGTCTCGGTTTCCCAGGCGTAGGTCGTATAAAGGATCGCCGTGGCGCCGTAGGCCTGAATCTCGGTGCGCGGGAACTCGAGCGCCACGAGCCGGGTGCCCGCCTTCGCCGACTCGAGCGCGGATGCGATGATGGCGTCGCGCGTCGCCCAGCCGTGGGGGCCGGCAGCCAGGGCGATCGTTTCCGGTGGCAGCAGCTTCTTCAGGGCCGCCTCGTCGCCGGCGAACCACGCGCGCCAGACCGCCTCGCGCGCCTTCAGGAGCTCGGCGCGGTTGCTCGACAGCATCGGTTGCAGCTCGCTCGACTGCTCGAACGTCGAGTGCGGGTGCATGGCCGTGTTCGACGCCACCTGCATCCACTCGCCGCGCTGGCGCTCGTAGACGTCGATGACGCGCAGCTTCCAGGTGGCCCGGCTCCCTTCGGCTTCGCCTTCGAGCTCGGCGACGTACGGCACGACGGCAATCGCCGGGCCGCGGAACTGCACGTCGAAATCCTCCATGGTGTAGCCGATGAGACGCGCAGGCGAGGTCAGCGACTGGTCGGCGCTGCGCATGTACTCGTCGATTCCTCGGATGATTGTGGGCGATCCGGTCAGGAACCCACGCCACTCGCGATCGTGGGTGGCCTGGACCTCGCGCCGGTCCTTCGCGATGTACGCCTTGAAGATGCGATCGATGTGCGAGCGGATGGCATGGCGATCCGCGTCCGTACCAGTGTCGGCCACCGCGCCCTGCGCGCGGCTGAGCGCCAGGCCCGCCGCCACGACGACCGCGCACAGCGCCGTGAGGCGCCATCGTCTGTCGGTCATGATTTCCTCCTAGCGTTTTCTTTGCCGCAGGCGGGCAAGCGTTACGGCGATGGCGGCGCCGGCCAGCGTCAGCGCCAGGACCCCGCCGCCGTGGGACACGATGACGTGAAAGGGATGCGAGTAGTTGCAGGAGAGGCGCCATCCGCCATCGACGGCGGTGCCGGCCGCCATCCCCGCGAGTGCGCCGGCGAGCGCGGGCCGCATCGAAAGCCCGCGGAAGACGAGCACGAGGAGCGCCAGGAGCAGCGGCACGCCTGCCAGCACGACGCCTCGCCAGCAGAAGAACCAGTCGGCGAACGTCTCCGATCGCGGTCGAGGCTCGGGACTCACGACGCTCGTCGCGGCGGCCAGCACGACGATAAGCGCGGCGCCCGCGGCGAGCAGCAGACGTGCCGATGAGGCCGGCCGGGCGTCGCCAGGCACCGCCTCGCGGAGTGCTGCCGCCATCAGCGCGAGCGAGACGCCCAGTTGCACGAGCGAGCCGCCCCAGGCGAGGAGCTCCCCCATGTCCGGCAGGTCGCCGCGCAGCCCGAACACCCCCGGCGCTGCCGCGAACGCGAGCGCGGCGGCCGGCACCAGGAGCAACGCCCGCTGCCACGGCCGCAGGAGCGGACGCACGGGGCGCAGATCGCGGGTGACGCGCGCGCGCAGCTCGTCGGGGACTTTCACTTCAGCAACCCTCGCAGTGCTCCCATCGCTCGGCTGGCACGCACGCGCGCCGCGCCAGGCCTGATGCCGAGCATTTTGCCGATCTCCTCGAAAGTGAATCCCCACACGTGGTGGAGCAGCAGCGCCTCCGCGCGATCGGCCGGCACGCATGCGAGCGCGCGACGCAGCTCGTCGCCGCGCGCCAGGCCTTCCACCTCGGGCGGGACGGGCAGCTCCGGCGCCGACGCCAGATCGGCATGGGGCGGCGCCTTGCGGCGCCGCGTCCGCCGGTCCATGAGCCACACGTGGCGCGCGACGGCGAAGGCCCACGGCCGCACGGGACGTAACGCGTTATAGGTGCGACGGGAGCGGTGGATCTGCAGGAAGGCCTCCTGCAGCAGGTCGTCGGCGCGCTGCCCGTCGCGCGCCAGCGCGAACAAATACCGCCGGAGCGCCGGCGCGAGCCGCGCGTAGAGATCGTCGAACGCGTGCGCGTCGCCGGCCTGATAGCGCACCATCAGCGCGCGCAGCGCATCATCACCGGATTCACACGTCACGTGTAGGGCGGACCTTCTGGTCCGTCAAGTATAGGCCGCGACCCCGTGTCGGGGTGCCCGTAACATCTGCTGCGCGAGCGGCAAACTGGCAGCGCACGCGTGCCGTCGCGCGCCGCGCGCGCCCGCCGATTCCAGTGGCGCGCGCACCGGATCGCGGATTGCGGATCGCGGATCGCGGATCGCAGATGACCTAGGCCACGGCGCAGGGATCGGACGGCTGGGCCGCCACGAGGTGAATCTGGTTGAGCCGGTAGAAGAGCCGCTCATCGAATGTCCCCTGCGTCAAGGCGCAGAGCAGGCTCGCCGAGGTCGCCGCGATCACGCGCACACCGAGCGGCACGATGCGGAAGTACAGGAGCGATTGCAGCGCGGGCCCCAGGCGATCCACGTCGCGCAAAAACACGGTGCCCCGCGGAGCGGCGCTGTCGAACACCATGTCGAGTTGCTCCGGCAGGTGCGCCTTGCCGCAGTCGATGGTCAGGAAGGCGCCCGTGCGGTTCACGCCGTTCCGGTGAATCCGCGTGGCGACGGCCGTGGCCACGTCGGCCGGCGCCGTGATGAGGACGGGCGACGTGTTGGTCAGCGCGCAGCGCAGGTCGGTCTCGAAGTCGGCGTCCAGCCCGAGGGCTGCCGGGTGTCCCGGTCGGTTCGTGTCGTCGTGCGTTCTTCCGCTCATGGCGGCCGCTCCTCTTACGTCCAGCAACATCTGCATATCGTTCTTCTCTGGTTCTGAAGGTACGCAAGAACGCCAAGCCATGTCCTCAGGGAAACATTACTTTTTCCCTGTAACAGGTCTGTGTAGCGACGATTCCGCTCGGCTAGAATCCGGACGTGGGCAGTACCATCGCCTTCGGCGAGTTCGTCTTCGACCCGACGGTCCGGCTGCTGGTCCGGCGGCGGACGCCCGTGCACCTGACCCCTAAGGCCCTGGAATTGCTGGCGTTACTGGCCGATCGGCGGCCGAAGCCGGTGCCCAAGGAAGAGATACACGAGCGGATTTGGCCGGGCGTCTTCGTGTCCGACGCGAGCCTGACGGCCCTCGTCTTCGACCTGCGGGCGGCGCTCGGCGAGTCGGCCCGTGAGCCGCGCTATATCCGGACCGTGCACGGATTTGGCTACGCGTTCGTGCCCGAGGGTGGCGTTGAGCTCAGTGCGCGCGCCAACTGCCGTCTCATCTGCGAAGGCCGCGTCATCGAGCTCGCCAACGGCGAGAACCTGGTGGGCCGATCGGTCGAGTGCGCCGTGCGGCTGGATTCCACCGACGTCTCCCGGCGCCACGCCCGGATCATGGTGCAGGACGACATCGCCACGATCGAGGATCTCGGCAGCACGAACGGCACGTTCGTGAATGGGGAGCGCGTCACCAGACCCCTGACGCTGGCCGACGGGATGACGGTCGCCTTCGGATCGATCGAGGCGATCTTCCACGACTCGCCCGACGAGCCCCAGACGGAAGTGCGCTAGCGCGCCTGCGGCCCCGGCTCCTACTTCACCGCAACGCTCAGCAGCTCGAAGGGCTTCTCGTCCGCGCTCGCCACGGCGTGCGGCACGTCCCGAGAGAGGAAGACCACTTCGCCGGCGGCGTAGTCCTTCACGCCCGTGTCGCCGCCCACCAGCACGTCCATCGTTCCCGGCGCGAGCAGCACAAGGACGATGTCGAAGGGGTGGGCGTGCACCGGCTCGCGCGCGCCTGGTGCGAAGGTGACATGCGCGACGCGCGCCTCCGCGTTGTCGAGCACCAGCGCGCGCGTGATACCCGGCGGCGCCGCTGACACCGGCTGCGTCCCACCGGCCTTCCGGCCGGGCTTCAGCGCGATGGTCACCACGTCGAAGGCGTTCGCGCCGACGTTGGCCGCGGCGTGGGGCATCTCCGCCGCGATGAACTCGACGTGCCCGCGATCCCGCCGCCCCGTGTCCGGCTTCGTGCCGATGCGCATCTCCACCTCGCCGGGCTGAAGCTGGACGACGACGGCGGAGAAGGGATGCGTGTGGACTGTTTCGCGCGCCGACGGCGCCATGGTCAGGCGCGCCACCATGACGGTGGCGTTGTCGACGAGCGGCGTGCGGGTGATGCCCGGCGGCATCGCCTGTGCCATGAGCACGAGAAGCAGAATCAGTGAACGCATCAAATCTCCATGAGATCACGGCCGGGGATCACCCGCCCCTTGAAGTGCCGGCGCGCCGCGGCCACCCACTCGTCGTCGGTCGGCGTGTTCGGTCCCTCCGTGGGCACGAAGTGCGAGAGCACGAGCGTTTTGACGCCGGCACGAGCCGCGACGCGGGCGGCGTCGGCGACCTCGGTGTGGCTCTCGATGATGTGACGGATGACCGACTTCGGCTGCGGCGCGTCGGGACGCTCCCAGTACTCGCGTGACAGCACTTCATGCACGAGCACGTCCGCGTCCCGTGCCAGACCGATGACGTTCGTCGAGACCCTGGTGTCGCCCGAGATCACGATCGACCGGTCCGCGGTGTCGAACCGGTACGCGAACGAGTGCGCGATCGGCGGGTGGTCGTTGAGCACGGCGGTGACGCGCACGCGGTCGTCCTTGAAGATCTCTCCACCCGCCGTGATCTCGTGCGGCCGCACGAGCGGCACGAGCGGTGGCCGCCCCTCGTCCGCGATGCGGAGGTCGATGTCGAACGTGTAGGCGTCGAAGAGGTGCCGCGTCATCTCGACGAGCGGCGGCGGGCCGTAAGTATCGACGGGCGCCGACAGGCCCGCGGTCCAGCCAAGGAGAAAGAGCGGCCCGTACCCGGCATTGTGGTCGGAATGCTGGTGCGTCAGAAACACGGCGCGGAGCTGGCGGACCGGCAGCGCCGCGAGCGCGAGCT
>JBOGIW010000457.1:0-4589 GCA_050748045.1 Vicinamibacterales bacterium
CACCACGACCTTCAGCACCGCCTTCTGCGTGCCGATCGACGCGAAGCACCTGGTGTCGACCGGCATCTCGGCGTCCGATCGCGCGGCCACGGTGCTCGCCGCCATCGACCCGGCGACCATGCCCGCCGACCTGGCGCGGCCGGGTCACGTGTCGCCGCTCCGCGCCCGCGACGGCGGCGTCATGGTGCGCGCCGGCCAGACGGAGGCGGCCGTCGATCTGGCGCGCATGGCCGGCCTCTACCCGGCCGGCGTCATCTGCGAGATCATGAACGACGACGGCACGATGGCGAGAGTGCCGGAGCTGACGAGGTTCGCGCGCAGGCACGGCCTGCTGATGATCACGATCGCAGACCTGATCCAGTACCGCATGCGCACCGAGCGGCTCGTGAGGCGCATCGCGGCCGCGGAGCTGCCGACCGAGCACGGCGCCTTCCGGATCTTCGCCTACGAGAACCAGCTCGATAGCGAGACGCACGTCGCGCTCGTCCGCGGCGACATCGGAGAGGGCAAGGACGTGCTCGTGCGCGTGCACTCGAAGTGCCTGACCGGTGATGTGTTCCACTCGGCGCGCTGCGACTGCGGCGCACAGCTCGAGACGGCCATGGCGCGCGTGGCGCAGGAGGGTCGCGGCGTCCTCCTGTACCTGAACCAGGAAGGGCGGGGCATCGGCCTCGCGAACAAGATTCGCGCGTACGAGCTGCAGGACCAGGGTTTCGACACGGTCGAGGCGAACGAGCGCCTCGGCTTCAAGGCCGACCAGCGCGACTACGGCATCGGCGCCCAGATCCTGACCGACCTCGGCGTGCGGTCGATGCGGCTCCTCACGAACAATCCACGCAAGTTCGTCGGCCTGCAGGGCTATGGCCTGTCGATCTCCGAGACCGTGCCCCTCGAGATCCCGGCGAACGAATCCACCCGCAAGTACCTCAAGGCCAAGAAAGACAAGCTCGGCCACCACCTGTCGTCGGTCTGACGTGTTGCTCGGGGAACCCCGTCCGGGCTAAGATAAGCGTTTGCGTCCGTAGGGCTTAGCGCGATTGTGCGAGCCCCTTCTTCCATGTTCGAGTCGCTCAGCAATCGCCTCCAGAACGTGTTCCAGTCGCTCAGGGGCGAGATCCGCCTGACGCCCGATCACGTCGAGACGGCCCTCCGCGAGATCCGGCTGGCGCTGCTCGAAGCCGACGTCAACGTCAAGGTTGTCAAGGCGTTCATCGACCGCGTGCGCGACACGGCGATGGGCGAGGAGGTGCTGAAGAGCCTCACGCCGGGACAGCAGGTCACGAAGATCGTCCGCGACGAGCTCCTGGCGCTCTTCGGGGATGCCGAGAGCGGGCTGACGAAGGGCGCCGCGTTGCCGCGCATCATCCTCCTGCTCGGACTCCAGGGGTCGGGCAAGACGACAACGGCAGGAAAGCTGGCGAAATGGGTGACCCGGCAGGGGCGGCACCCGCTGATGGTCTCGACCGACGTGCGCCGGCCGGCGGCCATTCACCAGCTCACGGTGCTCGGCGAGCAGGCCGACATTCCGGTCTATGCGCCCGAGACGATGGATCCGGTCGCGCGGGCGAAGGGCGCCGTGAGCGAGGCGAAGGCTAAGGGGTTCGACACGGTCATCGTCGACACGGCCGGGCGTCTCCACATCGACGACGACCTGATGGACGAGCTCCAGGTCATCAAGGACGCGACGCAGCCGGCTGACCTGCTCTACGTGGCCGACGCGATGACCGGGCAGGACGCCATCAAGAGCGCGGGGGAGTTCAACCGCCGCGTGGGCGTGACCGGCGTCGTCTTGACGAAGCTCGATGGCGATGCCCGCGGCGGCGCGGCGCTGTCGGTGGTGTCGGTGGTCGGCGTGCCGATCGCCTTTGTCGGGAGCGGCGAGCGGCTCGACGATCTCGAGCTGTTTCACCCGGACCGCATCGTCTCGCGCATGCTGGGCCTCGGCGACGTGCTCACGCTCATCGAGAAGGCGGAGCAGGTCGTCGACGAGGACGAGGCCGAGGAGCTCGAGGAGAAGCTGCGGAAGGACGCCTTCACGCTCGACGACTTCCGCAGCCAGCTCAAGACGATCAAGCGCATGGGGCCGCTCGAGAGCATTCTCGGGATGATCCCCGGGCTCGGCAATCTGACACAGCTCGCCGAGCACAAGCCGGACGAGAAGCAGCTCGGACGCGTGGAGGCGATCATCTCGTCGATGACACCCGACGAGCGTCGCGACCACACGGTCCTGAACGGCAGCCGGCGGAAGCGGATCGCGCGGGGCAGCGGCACGTCGGTCGAGGACGTCAACCGGCTCCTGAAGCAGTTCAACGAGATGCGGAAGGTGCTGAAGATGATGAGCGGCGGCGCGCCGGGCCTCAAAAGCCTGCGGATGCCACCGGGCGCGCTCGCCCAGCAGGCGATGCGGCACGGCGGACATGGCGGCGGCTTCGCGGCAGGCGGACGGAAGAAGCGCAAGAAGGGCCCATGGGGACTCATCAAGGCGCGATAATCCAGACCTCAAAAGCCAAAATTTCAAACGTCAAGAAGTCAAAGGTCGAAAGTCAGAGGTCGGAAGACAGAGTCGGAAATCTGAAGTCAACGGTCCTCGAGTCAAAGGTCAAACGTCAATGCTCGTTATTCGAATGATGCGGGTGGGGGCGAAGAAGAAGCCCTACTTCCGCGTAGTGGTCACCGAGGCGCGCTCGGCGCGTGAGAGCAGGTTCGTCGAGAACGTCGGGACGTACCATCCCCGATCGAAGCCGGCGAAGGTGGAGCTGAACAGGGAGCGCGTGCAGCACTGGCTGACGAAGGGCGCGAAGCCGTCCGACACGGTGCGGACGCTCCTCAAGAAGCACCTGACGCGCGATCTCGCGACAGCGCCGGCGGGCTCGCCGCCGGCCGCCGGGTAGCGATGGCTGGCAGTCCGCTCCGCGACGTGGTTGACGTTGTGGCGCGCGCGCTCGTGGATCACCCGGAGTCAGTGCGTGTCAGCGAGCACGAGCGCCGCGGCATGATTGTGCTGGAGCTGAACACCGCGCCCGGCGACATGGGCAAGATCATCGGGCGCCAGGGGCGCACGGCGGCCGCGTTGCGCACGCTCGTGTCGGTGACCGCGGAACGGCACGGCAAGCGCGCCCAGCTCGATATCCGCGACTAGCCAGGACCCCAGAACCCATTGGGAGTTGGGGATTGGGAGTTGGAAGTTGGAGATTGGGAGTTGGGAGTTGGGAGTTGGGATGACCTGGTGCTCGTCGGGCATATCGCCCGGCCCCATGGCCTCCGCGGCCAGGTCGTCATCCACCCGGAAACGGATTTCGTCAGCGAGCGCTTTCGTGTGGGCGCCGCCCTGCGGACGCGCGGGGGGAGCGGCGAAGAGACGTTGACCGTCGCCTCGGTTCGCATCCAGGGTGGGCGGCGGCCCGTGGTCGGTTTCGAAGGCCTTGCCCGGGTCGAGGACGTCGAGCGGCTCATCGGACAGGAGCTGCGCGTGTCCGAGGAGGCGCTGCAGGTGCTCGGGCCTGGCCAGTTCTACCATCATGAGCTCGTCGGCTGCAGGGTGGACACGATCGGCGGCGAGCCGGTTGGCGTCGTCGAGCGCGTCGAGGGGGGCCATGGCGGCAGCCGGCTCGTGGTGGGCGGGCGCCGCGGAGAGGTCCTGGTGCCGCTGGCCACCGCGATCTGCGTCGAGATCGATGTCGAGGCCAGGCGCATCCGGATCGATCCGCCGGATGGGTTGCTGGATTTGAATGAGATTCGACATCGTCACGATCTTTCCGCGGATGGTCGGCGCCGGTCTCGCGGAAGGCATCGTCAGCCGGGGCATTGAGCGGGGGCTCCTGGACGTGCAGGTGCACGACCTTCGCGAGCACACGGCCGACCGGCACCGGACGGTTGACGACGTGCCGTACGGCGGCGGGCCCGGGATGGTCATGAAGGCCGAGCCGTTCGTCAAGGTGGTGGCGGCGATCCGGCGGACGCACGGGGACCCGGCGGCGGTGGTCCTCCTGTCGCCGCAGGGCCGACGGTTCACGCAGGCGGAGGCCGGGCGCCTGCGCGCGCTGCCGCACGTGGTGCTGCTCTGCGGCCGATACGAGGGGATCGACGAGCGCGTGCGGGAGCTCGTCGCCACGGACGAGCTCTCGATCGGCGACTACGTGCTGAGCGGCGGCGAGCTGGCGGCGCTCGTGATCGTCGACGCGGTGAGCCGGCTCGTGCCGGGCGTCGTCGGCGACGCGCAGTCGGTGGAAGGCGACTCGTTTTCGCGGGGGTTGTTGGACTACCCTCACTACACGCGGCCCGCGGCGCTCGAGGGCCGGCAGGTGCCCGAGGTGCTGCTGTCGGGGCATCATGCGGAGGTCCGGCGCTGGCGAAAGCGCGAGGCGCTGCGACGCACGCTGGACCGGCGCCCGGACCTGCTCGCCGCCGCGTCGCTCGACGAGGAAGAGCGGGAGATTCTGAACGAGCTGGCGCCCGCGACGGGGCGCCGTACAGGAGACGGCAATGCGCGCGATTGAGCTGGTCGAGAAGTCGCAGATGACGGATCGGCCGAACATGAAGTCCGGCGACACGGTGCGGGTCCATGTGAAGGTCCGGGAAGGCGACAAGGA
>JBOGIW010000458.1:0-15542 GCA_050748045.1 Vicinamibacterales bacterium
GCGCGGGCCTTGGCGTCGTCACGCTGTTTCTGCGAGCCGGCGTTCGCGCGGAGGAGCGACTCGAAGCGCTCCAGGTCCACCTCCGCGGCCGCAAGCTCGGCGCGCGCCGCCGCGGCGTCGGTAGCCGCCGCGGCCATCTGGGCCTCCGCGTGGCGGACGTCCTCCACGCGCGCGCCCGCCTGCAGGAGGCGAAGCTCGGCATCGGCCGCTTGCCGCTCGGCCTTCGCCCGATCGAGCTGCAACTCGGTATCGCGCGTGTCGAGCCGGGCGACGAGGTCTCCGCGTCTGACGCGGTCGCCCTCCTGCACCAGCAGCTCGAGGATGCGGCCGCCAACGTCACCCGCGACGCGCACCTCGGTGGCCTCGACGTGTCCCGAGACGCGCGCGGCATTCGAGGCCGCCTCGTTGTTGCAGCCGGCGAGGACGGCGCAGATGAGGATCACCGACATCCCACGTACCAGCATGATCAGTCCTTGCGCAGCATCCCGCGAACGGCCTGCTGCATGTGCGTGATGAACTCGTCGCGGCTCTTCGGGCTCGCGAAGGGGCCCGGCAAGCCCCTCGTGCGCTTCCTGACGACGCCTTCGTGCACGAAGAACACCATGATGGGAGGCATGATCGTGAGATGGGCGAGCAGCGGATCGACGTCGCGGAAGCCCCCGTCCTGCTGTCCCTGCACGATCATGTCGCGCACCGCCCCGACGACCGCCTGCAGCAGCGCCATCGTGTCGGCATCCACGTGCGGGACGCCGGAGGCCAGCTCGCGGAGCATGATGGGCGGGAACCAGGGCCGCGCCGACGCCTCCTCGACGATGGCGACGATCCAGGCGTCGACCTTCTCCTCGGGAGTGCCCGGACCGTCGGCGAGCGCACGGGCTCGCGCGGCGACGGCGCGGAACATGTCGCGGAGCACCTCGAGGTAGAGGGCCCGTTTGCTGCCGAAGTGGTAATAGATCATCGCCTTGTTGACCCGCGCCCGTCCGGCGATGCGGTCGACGCCGGCGGCCTCGTAGCCGCGCTCGGCGAACTCGGCTGCGGCGGCCCGGAACACCTGCAGCCTGGAATCGCGCCCGACGGGTCTTCTGGCCATATAGTTGACTAACCGGTTAGTAAAACTAACTTGTTAGTTAATACTCCGGGTGCCGCGCCGTGTCAAGCGCGCCTCGGATCTGCCCGGCTCCGGCCCTCGACGCGCCATCGCCCGGCTCTGTAATGTGTGTCGGCCGCCGCCCTGCTCCCCGCGTGCCGCACCGCACGCCGTGCAGGCGGTGTCCAAGCAGGCATGAGAATCGTCGTCGCGGGCGGAACTGGATTCCTGGGACGCGCGCTCGGCGAGCGGCTCCGGCAGGATGGACACGACGTGCGCGTCCTCTCGAGGCGGGCCGCCTCGCCGGGCGACATCGCATGGTCTCCCGACGGATCCACCGGCGCATGGGCGAAAGCGCTCGACGATGCCGATGCGGTCGTCAACCTGGCAGGCGAGTCGATCGCGGGCGGACGCTGGACGGCGGCCCGCAAGGCACGCATCCGGGACAGCCGCATCCGCGCGACGCGCAGTCTCGTCACGGCGATCCAGCAGGCGGCACGGCCTCCCGCGGTGCTGCTGAGCGGATCCGCCGTCGGCTATTACGGTCCCCGTGGGGACGAGCCGCTCACGGAGCAGGCGCCTGCCGGCGACGATTTCCTGGCCGGCGTCTGCCGCGACTGGGAAGCCGAAGCGCTCCGCGCCGCGAGCACCACTCGTGTCGTCCTGCTCCGCACCGGTCTCGTGCTGGACAAGGACGGCGGCGCGCTGCCGCAGATGGCCTTGCCGTTCAAGCTCTTCGGAGGTGGACCGGTCGGGTCGGGACGCCAGTTCTACTCGTGGATCCACCGCGGCGACTGGGTCGGTCTCGTGCGCTGGGCGCTCGGCGCCGGCCGCGTGTCGGGCCCTCTCAATCTCACCGCCCCGAACCCGCTGCCCAACCGCGAATTCGCGAAGACCCTCGGGCGCGTGCTGCGGCGCCCGTCCTTCATGCCGGCGCCCGGCGTCGTGCTGCGCGTGGCGCTCGGCGAAATGGCCGACGCCCTGCTCCTGGCCGGCCAGCGTGTGCTGCCCGCCGAGGCCCAGGCGCAGGGCTATCGATTCGAGTACCCGACGCTCGAGCCGGCGCTACGCGCCATCTATGCGCGGCGCTGAGCGCTCCGCGCTTTCCGGGATCCGCAATCCGCGATCCGCAATCCGCGCTTCGCAGTCTGCAATTCCGCCGCGGATGTGGACGTCGATCCCGGTCCCCGGCGCCGTCATTACCCAGGCGACGCCCGTGCCTAATTCGTGTATTTCGTGAGCACCTGCCGCCAGGCGGCGACGGGCTCCGGCGCGCCGCCCAGGCGCTCGAAGACGATCTGCCGGGTCTCGTAGGGCTTGCCGTAGAAGCGCCGGTTCGCGTCCTTGTCCTGGCGGATCGTGCTGCCGTTGATCGTGACGCCGGCGAAGAGCCCGCGCGCGCGGGAGTAGCTGAGGATCTGCGCCCGCATCTGGATGTCGGTCGATGCCTGCGCATCGCGACCGACCGGACCGGCGGCCACCCCCGCATCGGCGCCGACCTTGAACTGGTTGCGGACCAGGTTCTCCAGGCCGCGGCGGTTCATGATGACCAGCAGTAGATCGGTGGCCTGGGCGCCGATCTGCAGCCCGATGCTCCCGCCCGTCAGCGTGAGGAACGCCGGCGCCGACCAGGTGCCCGTTTCGCCGCGCACGCTGAGGATCCCGCGGCCGCGCAGACCGCCCACGATGAGGCCCGCCTTGATCGTGCTCGGAAACACGGCGATGCCCTCGGCCTTGTCGAAGATGGCGCTCGGGATGGCGCTGTCCCCCGCGTCCATGATCTCGTTGAAGACGAGCGTGGCATCCGCCACTCGCCGCGCCTCGCTGTCCTCCTTCGTCTCCTGCGCTCCCAGGGCTGTCGCGGCTGCCAGCAGCAGCGTCACCATCCATGTCGTCCGCGTCATAGCTTCGTCTCCCTCGCCCATCGATGATAATGGACCGCATGCGTACAGGTCCAAGCCGTTGCTCGACGTACGTCCTCCTGGCTCTCGCCGGCGGCGCCCTCACCGGATCCGCGGCGCGCACGCAGTCGCCGCGGCCGATCGCGCTCGATGACTACCTCGCGATCAAGAGCGTCTCGGGCGTGGCGGTCTCGCCCGACGGCGCGCACGCGGCGTACGTCGTGCGCGAGGTCAATGTCGACGAGGACCGGCGAGACGCCAGCCTCTGGCGCGTGCCCGTCGCCGGAGGGCCGCCCCGGCGCCTGACACAGACCGGCTCGGTATCGGCGCCGGCCTGGTCGCCGGACGGGCGGCACCTGGCGTTCCTGTCGGACCGCGGTGATAAGACGCAGGTGTGGGTGCTTCCGGCCGCCGGGGGTGAGGCGTTCCGCGTCACCGACGTCAAGCAGGGCGTAGAAACCTTCGAATGGGCGCCCGACAGCGCGCGGCTGGCGCTCGTCATCACGGATCCCGATCCGCTCGAAGGCGTCGAGAAGAAGACCGGGGCGGACAAGGCGCCGCGGCCAATCGTCGTGACGCGGCTGCAGCACAAGCAGGACGGCGAAGGCTACCTCGACCGCCGCAAGTCGCATCTCTACGTGGCCGACGCGAAGGAGGCGCTGGCATCGGCGGGCGCCAGGTTCGCCGTGGTGAGCCCGCTGACGTGGGGCATCTACGACGAACGCAGGCCTGCCTGGTCGCCCGATGGACGGCTGGTGGCGTTCTCGTCGAATCGCACCGACCACCCCGACGCCAACGACAATACCGACATCTTCACGATCGAGCCCGCCACCGGCCGCATCACGCAGCTCACGAAGGATCCGGGCGGCGAGGACAACCCGGTCTGGTCACCCGACGGCCGCGACGTCGCGTTCATTCACATGCCGAAGGACCCCCCGGTCTACGCGACCCCGCGAGTCTGGAGCGTGCCGGCCACGGGCGGCCGGCCGCACGACTGGACGGGCGCCTTCGATCGTCACGCCGGCGGCGGGCCTCGCTGGTCGCGCGACGGCCAGTCGATCTTCGTGACGCTGGTGGACCAGGGGCGGACGCCGATCGTGCGCGTCTCGCGCGCCGGCCGGCGGCTCGGGACGATCGACGGCGACTTCGGCGCGCTCGAGCTGACGCGCACGCACCTCGTGGCGACCTCCGGCGCGCCCACGCGTCCGACCGACATTGTCTCGGTCGCGCTCGCGGGAGGCGCGACCGAAAACCTGAGTCGCGCCAACGACACGCTGTTCGCCTCCCTGCGCCTCGCGCCGGCGGAGGAGATCCACTACACGAGCGCGGACGGCACGCCGATCGAAGGCTGGATCGTGAAGCCGCCCGACTTCGATCCCGCGAAGAAGTACCCGCTGATCGTGAGGATTCACGGCGGCCCGGTCTCGCAGTACACGGATAGCTTCTCGTTCGAGCACCAGTACCTCGCCTCGCTCGGCTACGTCGTGCTCTTCACGAACCCGAGGGGCAGCAGCGGGTACGGCGAGGCGTTCAGCCGCGCCATTTTGGCGGACTGGGGCAACAAGGACTACGAGGACGTGATGGCGGGCGTCGATCACCTGCTGAAGATGGGCTTCGCCGACGAGCGCCGCATGGGTGTCGGCGGCTGGAGCTACGGCGGCATCCTCACGAACTACATCATCACGAAGAGCACGCGCTTCGCCGCGGCCATCTCGGGCGCGAGCGAAGCGGACATGTTCAGCGCGTTCGGCTACGACGACCTGCAGCGATGGTGGGTCTCGGAGCTCGGGCACCCCTGGGACCAGGCGGAGCTCTACCGCAAGCTTTCCCCGATCTACGACGTCAAGAAGGTGACCACCCCGACGCTCGTGATGTGCGGCGAGAAGGATTTCCGCTGCCCGCTGCCGCAGTCCGAGCAGCTCTACCTCGCGCTGAAAACGCTCGGCAAGGAGACGGCGCTCATCATCTACCCCGGCCAGAGCCACAGCATCCGGCGGCCTTCCTACGAGATCGACCGCTACCGGCGCTATGGCTTCTGGTACGACAAGTTCCTGAAAGGAGCCGCCGTCGATCCGACGTACGACGTGCTCAGGAAGACGACGACTCCCTGAGCTCTCCAGGGCGTTTACACGATCGCGGGCGCGCCGGCGCGGAAGTCGCCGCCGAGGATCTCCACCGAGTTGGCGCCGAGCCAGCCGTCGAGCACGCGGGCGTACACCGAGCGGAAGTCGGTCTCGTAGCGCACGTCGTTGGCGTTGTTCTCGAGCGCCGGGTTTGACGGATCGGGGACGAGCGACGCCGCCGTGCCATGAAGGCCGCCGCGCACGGCGCCGCCGATTGCCATCATCAGGCCCGCCGCGCCGTGATCGGTGCCGCCGCTGCCGTTCTCCGAGATGCGGCGGCTGAACTCCGAGAACTGCAGGACGAGCGTGTCGTTCAGCAGGCCCTGGTTCCGCAGGTCGTTGTAGAACGCGAAGACGCCGTCGTTCAACGTCGCCATCAGGTTGGTGTAGGCGCCTCCCCCACCGGTGCCCTGTCCCGAGTGCGTGTCGTAGCCGCCCGTCTGCACCCAGAACACGCGCGTCCCGATGCCGCGCACGATCGATCCCGCCACGGTTCGCAGGGCCTGCGCGAAGCCGTTGTTCGGATACTCCACGGTGCCGGCATAGCTGCTCACCGTCGCGACGCGATCGAGCGTCTCGAGCGCGCCGCGCGACGCGGCGTTTACGAAGGCGAGGTTCGGCCGGCCGATCGGCACGTGCGACGAAATGCGCGTCGCGGCGGCGCGCTCGTTGAGCGCCTCGGCCGCGTTGTTCGGGCTCGAGAAGCTGTAGGTGCGGGCGTTGGGAATCGCGGGCACCGATACCGTGCGGGCGAAGAGCGCCCGCGGCGTCTCGCGGACGGTGTTCCACCCCGCGAGCGCGTCGACCGGGCGCGGCAGCGTGTCGAGGTACTTCCCGAGCCACCCAAGGCCCTGCGGCGATCGCGGATCGGCCGTGTTCCAGATGTCAGTTCCCTCGAAGTGCGACCGGCTCGAGCTCTGGTAGCCGGTGCGCTGGACGATGGCCAGCCGCCCCTGGTTGAAGATCTCGCGCAGTCCCGTGAGCCGCGGGTGCAGCCCGAGCACCCGGCCCGCCGCGTCGGTGCCCACCGGCAACACCTGCCCCGCAGGCACCGCAATGGACGGCCGCCGGCTGTAATAGAACGGATCCGTGTAGGGCACGAGCGTGTTCAGCGCATCGTTGCCGCCGCTCAGATACAGCACGACCAGGTTGCGCGACCGCGCGCCCTGCGCGCGAGCGATGTCCCCCAGGAAGCTCGGCGCCGCGAACGTGATGGTGAACGCCGCTACGCCATCACAAAGAAACGCTCGACGGGTGACTCTCATAGGCGGTCTCTGGTGTCTCGTCTCTGGTCTCCGGTCTTCGGTCTGCGGTCTCTGGTCTTCGGTCTTCGGTCTCTGGTCTTGGTCTTCGGTCTTTCAGACCAATTGATACTCCGCTGAGCCGGCGATCAGCCGCGCCAGTCCGGAGGCCTTCATGTTGAGCTGGGCCTGGCTGCCGGTCCACGATTCGCCCGCGCGCAGGTAGTCCAGGAGCTCGGCGTACGGCTCGTCGTCGAAGTCGGCGGGCGACATGCGATCCAGGAAGTACCCAAGCAGCCGCTCGGGTGACTCGCCGTGCGGCGACGCGGCGCGCGCCAGGTTGAACCGCTGATTGAGGGCGAGCGACGCCGCGAAGTTCATGCGCGACAGCATCGCGCCGGTCGAGAACCACGCTTCGCCGGTCGACCAGCCCGCCACGTCCGGCGGCTCGAACAGCGTCTGCCCCATGTTGGTCAGCGGCGTACGCAGGTTGTCGATCGAATAGCCGATCCAGCCCATCTCCTTCACGGAGCGGATCACGTACTCCACGGGCCAGGAATAGCGCGCGAAGTGGTTCGACGGGTCGATGAACCAGGGCGACCGCAGGACGTACCGGATCATCGGCCGCATCTCGGTGTTGTTCTGCCGGTAGATCTGCGCGGCCGTCTCGACAAACACCGGGTCGGGCGGCTGCGTCTCGCTGATGAAGAAGCTCCAGAGCTTCGCGGCGAGACGGCGCGCCGTATTCGGGTGCATCGCGAGCGCGTTGATGAAGTCGAGCCCGTCCTGCAGGCCCGCGTCACCCGCCCGCGCCGGGATCGTGCGGCCGCCGTCGCGGTAGATCGGGAAGGTGAACGCCTTCTCGCCGGGATCGTGCTGGTTCGCGCGGTACAGGAACTCGTAGTAGCCGTCCGTGGTGCGCAGGCTCCCCACCGTCTGCAGGTTCCATCCCGTGAAAATGCGCGCCGCGGCGTACACGTCCTGCTCGGTGTAGTTGCCGATCCCGAACGTGAACAGCTCCATGATCTCGCGGGCGAAGTTCTCCTGCGGCCGCTGCCGGGTGTTGGTGCGGCCGTCGAGCCACACGAGCATGGCCGGATCCTTCGCGACGGCGACGAGCAGATCGCGGAAGTTGCCGAGCGCGTGCCTCCGAATCAGCTCGATCTGTCCGGGCGGCCCTCCGACGTCGTCCGGCTTGCCCGCCATCATGCGCGTGCCCTGCAGCGCGCCGGCGAAGCCGGCGACCTTGCTGTACGCGGTGGCGAAGTGGTTGTGCCAGAAGAGCGCCATCTTCTCGACGAGCGGGTTCGGCGAGTGCACCATGCGGAACAGCCACCGCTGCCGCGCGTCTTCGATGTTCGTGTTCGGCGAGAACGTGCCGCGCGTGGTGACGCTGACGTAGGCCGCCTCCCCGATGTGCGAGTCCACGTCGTCGTTCCCCGGGTTCAAGAGGAGGTCGGTGACGACCGTGACGGCGAGGTCCTGGAACCGGGTCAGGTCGTCGAGGCTCGCGCCGAACCCGGCGCGGCGGAGCAGGTGCTCGATCTGCCGATGTCCACGTGCCATCGTCGTCTCTCTCCAGCGGAGCCGGATCGTAGCCCCGCGCGTGCGCGGAAAGCTACCCTTTCGAGCGCGTTCTGACGGATCGGTTCACGCCCAGCACGCGGATCGCCGCAAGTGGCTGACCCGCGGGCCCGGAAGGCTCGCGGCGGCCTGGCGCAGCGAGGATGATGCCACGGCCCTGTATCATCTGTCGTCATGGTGCACAGGAAGACACGCCGGCCTGTCGCCGGCCGGAAAGCCCGCAGACCCCCGAAGGCCACGTCCGCCACGGCGGCGCGCCGTCCGGCCACGACGAGCGGCCTCGCACCCGGGATGCAGGCGATCAACACCTACCTGGCGGTGGCCAACGTGGCCGCGTCGATCGCGTTCCTGGAGCAGGCGTTCGGCTTCGCGCGCGGCGTCGTGCTGCCCGACGTCGACGGCCAGCTCCGATACGCCGAGATGCGCCACGGCGGGTCGGTCGTGATGCTCGTCCGCACGGGCGATCGTGCAACGGCCACCGGCGGCGCCTCCGCGCTCTACACCTACGTGGACGACGTGGACGCGCAGGCGACGCGGGCGCGGGCGGCGGGCGCCGGCGTCGCGGATGCCGAGGACAGGCCCTGGGGCGATCGCGTCGCGGTGGTCACCGATCCCGACGGCCACCGTTGGGCGCTGGCGACCTTCAAGAAGCTCGTGCCATTCTCGTGAGGCTGCTCATGCGCATGCTCAGACTCGTCGCTGCCCTCGTTGCCGCCGCGGCGCCGGCCCTGGCGCAGGGCCCACCGCGTACGCCCGACCTCACCGCGCCCCGGCCGATCGAGGCCCGCGATTCGGTCTGGATCGAAGAGCTGACCTGGATGGAAGTCCGCGACGCGATCCGCGCCGGGAAGACCCTGGCGATCGTGCCGACGGGCGGGATGGAGCAGAACGGACCATATGTCGCCACCGGCAAGCACAACTACGTGCTGCAAGCGACGGCCGAGGCCATCGCGCGCCGTCTCGGCAATGCGCTCGTCGCGCCGATCGTGAAGTTCGTCCCCGAGGGGCGGATCGAGCCGCCCTCGGGACACATGCGGTATCCCGGCACCATCAGCCTCACCGACGCGACGTTCGTCGCGCTCCTGACCGATATCGTCACGAGCCTCAAGCAGCACGGCTTCCGCGACATCGTGCTCATCGGCGACAGCGGGGGCAACCTGGGCGGCATGCAGAAGGTGGCCGACGCCCTCACCGCGAAATGGGCGGACACCGGACCGCGCGTGCACCACGTCCGCGAGTACTACGAGACGGACATGTGGAGCTTCGACTACCTGAAGGAGATCGGCATCAGGCAGGTGCCGGACGTGAGGTCCGCGACACGCGCGGGCATTCACGACGACTATCATTACGAGTCGATCATCATGACCGTCGATCCCGCGCACGTGCGAGTGAAGGAGCGCCAGGCCAGGAACCTGTTTTCGATCAACGGCGTCGACATGAATCCGCCCGGGAAGGCTATCGAGAACGGGAAGAAGCTGGTGGAGTACCGCGCGCGAATCACCGTGGAGGCGATCGGCAAGGCGGTGGGCGGCCGGCAATAGGGGAGGCGGCCACGGCCCGACCGCCTCCCGCCCGCCGCCGGCAGGCTAGAACGTCACGCGGAAACCGAGCTGGAACTGGCGCTGCTCGTAGCCGCCGGTTGCGGGAAACGCGTCGCCGGAGGCCGGGATCGGCGCCAGCGGGTTGCCGAGCGCATCGACGGCCACGACGCTGTTCACGCCCGACCACTGCACGCTGTTGAAGATGTTCTTGACTTCGGCGACGAGCTCGAGCCTCGTGCTCGCGACGACCGGAAAGATGCGCGAATACCGGAAGTCCACGTTGTACCGCGCGGGCAGGCTCAGCGCGTTCCGCGCGACGCCGATCGGGCGGTCGCTCGTGGCGATGCCGTCGTTGTTCAGGTCGCGGTTCGCGCGCACGTTCACCGGGATGCCGCTGGCGAACTGCAGCGCGACGCCGAACTGGTTGTTGTTCAGGATCGCCCCGCCAGCGCCGTCGATGTCGACCTGCGGCTGCGCCACGATGCTGCCGTTGAACACGTGCCGCTGGTCGAGGATGTTCGGCCCGCGATCCACGTCGAGGTCGCGCATGTCGCTGCGGCCGCCCGTGTCGCCCTGCACGTGGAGCGTCGTGCCGTGCCCCGGCGCGTTGTCCTCGCTCTTGCCGAGCGTGTACGCCAGATCCCACTGGATCCCCCGGTGGAAGCGCCGCGTGAACTGGAGCGTGAGGCTCCTGTGGTCCGATTCGGCGATCGCCTGCGTGGCGAAGACGGCGTTGAAGCGGGGATCGCGCCGCGTGCTCGCATTGATGGCCGTGGACCAGATGGCGCGGCCGTCGGCCAGCGATCCGATCGGATTCATCAGATTGATGTTGGTGACCACGGGCAGGTTGTAGCCGCGCGCGTAGGACAGGCCGACGGCGGCTGCATAGATGCCGCCGATCCCGCGCTCGAGCTGCACGTTGCTCTGCCACATCCGTCCAACCTCGAAGTCCGGGTCGACGGTCCACGCCGTGTTCGAGGCCGTCGCCGTGCCGCTCGAGAGCACGTTCGGGAAGGCGGGCGCACCCGGCTGCGCCGGCTGCAGCGTGACGCTGCCACGGCGCGTGCTGCCGTCGTTGACGATCGCCTGCTCGTAGACGGCATTGATCGGCTGGTCGTACATCAGGCCGGTGTTGCCGCGCAGCACCGTCCGGCGATCCTCGCCGAGCGTCCACACGAAGCCGGCACGCGGCTGCCAGTTGTTCCTGTCGGTCTCGAAGCCGCGCGACGATTCGACGAGCGCGTTCTGGACCGCGTCCGGCGGGCTGTAGGCGTCGTAGCGCAACCCGTACAGCAGCTTGACGTCCGAAGAGAGGCGCCAGTCGTCCTGCACGAAGAACGCCCACATGCTGGTGTTGTACTCGTAGCTTGGCTCGCCGAAGAACTGCTGAAAGCTCGTGTAGCCGCGCGGGTTCGCCCCGCTCCGCGCCGCCAGGTACGCCGCCGCGTTGGGGAACGTGTAGAGCTGGAACTGCGTCTGCGTCCTCGTGTCCTTCACGAACTGTCCGCTGAAGCCGACTTTGTACGAGTGGTCGCCGCGGATGTACGTGACGTTGTCGAGCACCTGGAAGATGTTCTCGGTGAACCCGAAGCCGGCATCGGCCGCGCCGGCGATGGGGCCGCCGAAGTTCGCGGCCCCCGCCACGTTGATCGCCGGGCCCGTCCCGGCCTGCGCGCCCGGCACGCGCCCCTGGTTGCGCGTCGCGTACTGCACGCGGAGCTCGTTGAGCATGTTGCCGCCGAACGTCGACACGACCTGCCCGGCCGTCGAGTGCTGGCGATCCGTGAAGTCCGTGGCGCGCTGCACCGACGTGATGCCTCCGCCGATGTTGTTGCTGATGACGTTGTCGAAGAAGATGTAGCGCACGTTCAGGCGGTGGGCCTGCGAGAGCTGGTGATCGATCTTGCCGATGGCGAACTTCGTGTCGCCCTCGGCGGGCATGTATGCCGGCTCGTTCAGCCCGAGCACGGCGGCGTTGGCGGGGCTGATCGTGATCACCCGGCCGCCCGAGAAATCGCGGCGCGCGTTCTCGAACCCCGCGAAGTAGTGCGTGCGGTCGCGCGCCACCGGCCCGCCCACGTCCACCGTGAACACGTTGACGTTGGTCGGCGGCTTCGTCGCGCGGTTCGTGGTAAAGAACGGAAACGCCACGAAGGGCTTCCGCTGCAGGCGATAGCTCGCCTGCCCGCGGACGGCGTTCGTGCCGGACGGCGTGATCGCGTTGTACACGAGGCCCATCGTCTGGCCGAACTCCGGCGCGTAGCCCGTGGTGACGACCTTCACTTCGCGGATCATCACCTCCGACATCGGCATCTGCCGCAACCCGGCGCGATCCTTCTGCGTGTTGTCGTTGCCGTCGATCTGGTAATTCACGCGGAGGAGCGCCCCGTTGGCCGTGAGCCGCGGCACGCCGAACTCCTGCGTCTCGAAGCCGACGACGCCCGGCTGGAGCAGGGCGAAGTTGTACGGGTTGCGCGACGTGAGCGGCAGCGATTTGATCTCGCGCTCGTTCAGGGTACGGCCCTGCTCGATCTTGCCGAGGTCCACGACCGGTGTGTCCGCCGTGACCGACACGACTTCGGTCACCGCGCCGACGCCAAGCCTCACGTCGATCACCGCCACCTGGCCGGCGCCGATGGTGATGCCGATTTGCTCGTACTTCTTGAAGCCTGGAAGCTCGGCGCTCACGCGGTACGCGCCGAGCGGCAGCAGCGGCGCGCGGTAGAGCCCGCTTTCGTTCGTCACCGCGACGCGGGTATCGCCCGTGTCGGTGTTCGTCACCGTCACCGTCACACCCGGCAGCACGCCGCCGGACTGGTCGGTGACCGTCCCCTCGATCGTGCCGTTGATGGCCTGACCCTGTGCCGCGGCGGAACCGGCAGCGCTTATGAACACAAGGGCGAGAAGAGCCCGGAACATGGGAACAACCTCCAGTCGGAGCGAAAACCGCAGTGTACCTCGCGGTCTCTTGGACGCTCCGCGCGCCCTAGCGGGTCCAGCCGAAGACCTCGTCGGTTGTGTCGGGCGCGCCCTGGACATGGCGCACGAGGATCCGCGCCGCGAGGAACGCTCCCGTGACGGAATCGCCCCCGCGCCCGAGCGCAAACAGATGGCGCGGAAAATTGCGATGCGCGCCGATGTAGGGCAGGCCGTCGGCGGTGGCCGCGTACGGAAGCGCCCATCCGTACTCCGGCATCAGCCCCGAGATCGCCGGATACATCGTGAGCAGCTCATACATCAGCTGTCCCGTCCGCTGGACGAGGACCTGGTCGCGCTGCCGCCCGGGCGGCGGCTGGTCCGCGCCGCTCACGAGGATCCGATCGTCGCCGGTGAAGCGGATGCGATGGCTCGGCCTGCGCGTATCCGCGATCGTGGCGCCGCGCGTGCCGAGCATGCGCCGCATGTACGCCGGCATCGCTCCGGTCAGCACCAGATACGACTCGCGCACCTTGAAGTGGCGCCGGAGCTGCCCGTACTCGGCGGTCGCCCCTCCGGTGGACACGACGACCGTCTGCGCATGGATGGTGGCACCATCCGCCATCACGTCGACCCGCTTGCGGCCGACGCGGACCTTGCGCACGAGGGTCCGCTCGTGAATCGCCGCGCCGCGCGCCGCGGCGGCTGACGCCAGGCCGACACACGCCCGATAGGGATCGAGGACGAAGGCGTCGCGCATCTTGATCGCGCCGGCGCCGTCGAGCCCCGCCGCGGCCTGGAGCGGATGGCGCGTGAGCCAGGTCGCTCCCAGCCCCGCGGCCGAGCGCGCCTCGAGCTCGCGCCGGAGCATCTTCTCGTCGTCCCGCGCCCCGACGAGGAGCGCGTCCTGCCTGACGAGATGGCACCGGATGCCGAGACGGCGCAGCAGCGCGGCGGCGTCGAGCGACGCGCGGCGCCACGACTGAAACGCCGTCCGCGCCGCACGAAGGCCGTGCGCCTCCGACAGGTCGCGAAACGGCGGTCCCGGGTCTGGGAGCAGCAGCCCCGCGCTTCCCCCCGACGCGCCCCGCCCCACGAGGGACCCCTCGAGCAGCACGGCGCGCACGCCGGCCGCCGCGCAGGCGTACGCCGTGGCGCAGCCCGTCAGCCCGCCGCCGATGATGACGACGGGGGCCTCGATCTCGCCCTTCGCGCGTGGAAAATCGGGGCGACGGGAGTCAGGAAACCGGTGAGTCCACGGCGAGAGGCCGTAACGAGTGCGCATGTAGCTCAGAGGGCGATCGTCAATATGCCACCGATGTCTGTGTCCCACGTCCGCCTGCAGTCGCATTCTGCCTTATGGCAGCGCCAAGCTGGACATGATCTGCAGGAGCTTCGCCGCGCTGGTCATGTCGGGCAGCGATCCGGCAACGGCATGCGCGTCCACGCGCCTGAGGCCGGGAATGTACGAAATGCGCTCGGCATCGAGCGTCAGCTTGAACCCGACCTCGAGATCGAGCGGCGTCCGCACGACGTACGGCTTCATCTCGCCGATGCGCCGGATGGCCCGCTCCACGCCTTCCCGGATCAGGCGCTGTCCGCGCGCAGGCGTCGTCGTCACGGCGGCGTGATAGCCGAGCCCTTCCTTCACGACCACGCCCTCGGCCGTCGTCACCGTGTGTCGGAATTGCTCGACGGCGGCCCGGTCGCCCGAAATGAAGAGCACCGGGACGCCGAACGATCCGGCGATGGCTGCGTTCCACACGCCCTCGCCGACCTCGACGCCGTTGAGCTTCACGTGCAACAGCCGGGCGCTCGACATCGTGTGGCCGCGCACCGCGCTGGTGCCGTACTCGCTGGCGTGGTAGCCGATGAAGATGGCGCCCGCGAACGTGCCGTCGATCCCCTGCATCATGCTGAGCGGCCGCGGCGATCCGCGGACGATCCGCACCTCCTCCGGGAGCTGGTCGATGAGCAGGTTCTGCATGTTCCCGTGGGAGTCGGCAATCACGAGCTCCGTGGCGCCCGCGGCCTTGGCCCTCTCGATCGCGGCGCGGGCTTCGCCGGTCATCCACTCGCGGGCGCGGGCGTACTCCCAGCCCTCGGGGCCCGGGCCGAGCTGCGCCGGCTGCACGACGCCCGTGATGCCTTCCATGTCGATGGAGATGAACAGCTTGAGCGGGCGTTGCGCCGCGATGGGCGCCGGCAGGATGGCCGCGACGGCCGCCGCCGCAAGCGTCCGGATCACCGCGGGGCGGAAGGGAATCGGCATCGCTCTCGCTCTGCCGATTCTAGCCCGACCTGTTCCTTGGACTTCACCTTTGATTTGTGACGGCGTTCCTGGGGCCTTTCAGGGCTTCCGAGGCGAGGAGTTGCCGTTTGCGGGAGACACCCCACCGGTAGCCGGTGGGCGAGCCATCCTTTCCGACGACGCGATGGCACGGCACAACCAGGCAGACCGGGTTGGTGGCACAGGCTCGGGCCACGGCGCGCACGGCCCGAGGCCGGCCGATCGCCCGTGCCACGTCGCTGTAGGCCCGCGTCTCTCCGTAGGGGATCGACTGAAGGTGACGCCACACCTTCCACTGGAACGCGGTGCCCTGCACGTCGATGGGGAGGTCGAGGTGCGGCGGCGACCCGGTCAAGTGAGCGAGGAGCGCGCGCACCCAGGCGCCGAGTGCCGACTGATCGCGCGCGATCGTCGCCTTCGGGTACTCGCGCCGCAGGTCCTGCTCGAGCCGGTCGTCGCGGGTGCCGAGCTTCACCGAACAGATGCCCGTGTCCGTGCCCGCGACCATCATCCGGCCGACGGGTGAGTCGACGATCGTGTACGTCATGGCCATGCCCTTTCCGCCGCGACGGTACGCCGCGGGCGTCATCCCGCGGCCCGTCGGCCGGCGCTCGTACACGCGACTGATCGAGCCATAGCCCGCGTCGTAGACCGCCCCGGACACCGGGGTCCCGTGCCGCAACCCGTCGCGGAAGCGGCCGGCGCGTACGGCCTCCTGGTACGCGCGCGGGGAGATGCCGACGAGCTTCGTGAACGTCCGCTGCAGGTGGAACGGGCTCACGCCGACGGAGGTGGCAATCCGGGCCAGCGTCAGCGGCGCCTCCGCCCGGCGCTGGATGAGCGCGCAGGCGCGGCGCAC
>JBOGIW010000459.1:0-8415 GCA_050748045.1 Vicinamibacterales bacterium
CGGTCACACTCGCCGCGGCCCGTGCCGAAGCCGAGGAGACACTTGAGGTCAGACTCGCGGCAGCCCGTGCCGAAGCCGAGGAGACGCGGGCGGCCAGCCTCGCGGCGGCCCGCGTCGAGGCCGACGAGGCCGTCACCGCGAAGCTGGCGACCGCGCAGGCTGAGGCCGAGAAGAGAATCGTGAGCGCCATCCGCGCCCTCGACGATGCACGCTCCCTCGGCGAAACGCTCGACGCGCTGGCCGAGGGCGCCGTGCAGCACGTGGCGCGCGCGGCCGTGCTCATCGTCCGGGGCGACCGGCTGCGCGCGCGGCGCCTGGCGGGGTTCAGCGGCGACAACGCGGAAGGAGCCATCGACCTGGACTTCGACGAGGCCGGTCTCGCCGGCGCCGTCGTCAGAACGGGTGTGAGCGTGTCGCGTCCGATCGTGGAGCCAGGCGACGAGGCGCGCACGCGCCAGCCGGCCTTGCCGCCCTTCGCCCAGGACGCCGGCGCACGCCACGCGATTGCGCTGCCGATCGTCGTCGGCGAGCGCGTGGTGGGGGTGTTGTACGCCGATGCCCCACAAGCGGACGCGGCGTCCGGGGCCAGCCGATGGCCCGCGACGCTGGAGGTGCTCGCCCGGCACGCGAGCCGTGCGCTCGAGGCGATGACGGTGCATCAGGTCACGGGCCTGTCGCGTCCGCGTCCCATGCCGCGCGTGCCAGGCGCGACGCCCGGCCAGGCCGGCGGCGGCGATGAGGAGGCCGCCCGCCGGTATGCGCGTCTCCTCGTGTCGGAAATCCGGATGTACCACGAGCCGGTCGTGGACGCGGGCCGTCGCGCGCGCGATCTTCGGACGCGGCTCGGCGGCGAGATCGATCGCGCGCGGCGTCTTTACGAGGAACGGGTGCCGCCGACGATCAGGGAACGGTCGGACTTCTTCGAGCAGGAGCTCGTCCGCACGCTGGCGGACGGCGACCGCTCGCTTCTCGGGTAGCCCATCGTGAAGGTCGTATTCATTGCTCTCGTGGCCGCGTCCGCGATCATCGTCGATGCCGCCGCGCGGCAGGACGGCCCGCAACTCGACACCCCACGTCGCGCGAGCGCGATCGGATCGCGTCTCGCACCGACCGAGCATCCGCCGTTGCCCGGCCATCCGTCGCACTTCTGGCTGCTGCCCGACCCGCACGTCGCGCGCGCGCCGGCCGCGCGGGCCGAGGAGACGCCGCTCTCGCGCTTCGCGCGCGGCGTGAAGCGCTTTGCCCGCGGCGACTACGCTGGAGCGTTGCCCCTGGTCAGCGTGCCGGGGCTCGCCTCGACGCCGGTCGCCGGGTACGCCAGATACTACACGGCGTTCACGCAGCTCCGTCTCGAGCGCGTGGACGAAGCCGAGAAGACGCTCCGCGCGCTGGCTGCGACGAAACCGACAGGTGCTCTGGCCGAGGTCCTCGCGCTACGCCGCGCCGAGGCGGCCGAGGCGAAGAACGATCCACGTGCCGCGCTTGCGTTCCTCGAGCCGCTCTCGCGCGAGACGACGACGGCGCCCGAGGCGGTGCTGTTGCGGATTGCGCGCGCGGCGGGGGAGGCGCGCGAGCGCGACAAGGCCATCGCCTACTATCGCCGCGTCTACTTCGAGTTCCCGCTGAGCGCGGAGGCCGATCTCGCGAAGGTCGAGCTCGACGCGCTCGAGAAGCCGGTGCTCGTCACGCCCGACCGTTTCGCGCTGGAGCTCGGACGCGCGGAGCGGCTGTTCGGCGCGCGACGCTACAAGCCGGCGCACGACGGGTTCGCCTCGCTGTCGAAGGTGGCGAGGGGCGACGACCGGGAGCTCGTCGCCCTGCGCCTGGCGGAGTGCGACTACTACCTGCGGCGGTACCGCGCGTCGCGCGACGCGTTACGGCCGTACCTCGACGACGGGAAGCGCAAGGCGGAGGCCCGGTTCTTCCACCTCACGGCGATCCGCGCGCTCGGCGACTTCGAGACGTACGTCGCGCTCGCCCGGGGGCTCGTCAACGACTTCCCGCAGGAGTCGTGGGCCGAAGAGACGCTCAACAACCTCGCGTCCCATTACATCATCGAGGACGACGATGCGGCCGCCGACGGCGTGTTCCGCGAGCTGTCCCGGCGCTTCCCGCTGGGACGTCATGCCGAACGCGCGGCGTGGAAGATCGGCTGGTGGGCGTACAAGAACGGCGATCCGGCCGAGGCGATCGCGGTCTTCGAAGGTGCGGCGGCGGCCATGGCGCGCGCCGACGCGCGTCCCGCCTGGCTCTACTGGGCGGCACGATCGCACGACGAGCTGGGACAACGCGACGCGGCACTGGCGCGCTACCGGCTCGTCGCGACCGACTATTTCAACTCGTACTACGGACGCCTCGCGTCGAAAATCCTCGCCGACCGGAAGGCGCCGCCGGTGACGCCGTCGGTCACGGCCGCCTCCGCCGCCGACGCCGCCGGCACGCTCGTGCCCACGGACGGGCTGATCCGCCAGCTCGTCGCGCTGGAGCTCTACGACGACGCGATGAGCGAGCTCCTCTATGCGCAGCGCGCATGGGGCGATTCGCCTGCCATCCAGGCGACGCTCGCGTGGATCCGCCACCAGCAGGGGCTCGAGATGACCTCGTTCGCGCGCTTCGAGCGGCTGCGAGGCGCCATCAACCAGATGAAGCGCGCGTATCCCCAGTACCTGGCGGCCGGCGGGGAAGAGCTGCCCGCCGGGATCCTGCGCGTGCTGTTCCCGCTGGACTACTGGCCGCTCATCAGGAAGTACTCGAGCGCGCACAACCTCGACCCGTATGTGATCGCGGCGCTCATGGCGCAGGAATCGACGTTCACGGCCGACATCCGATCGGCGGCGAACGCGTACGGCCTGATGCAGGTCATTCCCGCCACCGGCCGCCGGTATGCGCGCTCGCTCGGCATCCGGCGCTTCTCGACCGCCGCGCTCACGAACCCGGAGACGAACGTTCGCATCGGCACGGCGTACTTCAAGGATCTCCTGACTCGGTTCGGCGGCGCGCACTTCGCGCTGGCCAGCTACAACGCCGGCGAGCACCGTGTCGCGCGATGGATCGCCGAGCGTCCGGGTCTCGAGCAGGACGAGTTCATCGACGACATCCCCTTCCCCGAGACGCAGAACTACGTCAAGAAGGTCCTCGGCACGGCCGAGGATTACCGTCGTCTCTACGGCGGAGGGGTGCTCACGCCGTTACGGGGCTCGAGGCCCACACCGCCCGGCGCGGCGTCGAAGAAGCCGGTCGCCAGCCGTGAGCCTTGACGAGCTTCTGGAACGAACGAGCCGGGCCGAAGCCTCCCATTTCTGGTTTCGCGGGTTCCGGCAGTTCGTCACGCCGCTTCTCGACCGCGCGGCGGCCGGCCGGCGGGATCTCTCGATCCTCGACTGCGGCTGCGGCACCGGCTACAACCTCCGGCAGCTCGCCCGCTACGGCCGCGCCGTTGGCCTGGACCTCACCACGACGGGCCTGTCGATGGCGCGGGGCGTGGGCCGCCCCCTCGCGCAGGGCGACGCCACGCGCCTGCCGTTTGCCTCCAGACGCTTCGATCTGGTGACCTCGTTCGACATGCTCCAATGCGTCCGCGACGACCGCCGCGCCGTGGACGAGATCGCACGGGTGTTGAAGCCGGTGGGGTGCTTCGTCGGAACCGTCGCCGCGCTGAAGATGCTTCACGGCGATCATGCCCTGCTCTCGAAGGAGGTGACGCGGTATTCGCGAGGCGGGTTGCTGCGGCTCCTCCGCGGCGCCGGCTTCGACCCGCTCGTGGCCCGTTACGCCTTCGCGTCGATCTTTCCGCTGGTGCTGGGGGTGCGGACGCTGCAGCGGCTGCGCGGCACGCGGGTGACGGCGCTGGATATCGCCATACCGCCTGCGCCGATCAACGCCGCCCTGACGGCGGTCGTGAGCGTCGAAGCCGCCCTCGCGCGCCACGTATCGCCCCCGTTCGGAAGCTCGCTGGTCTTCCTCGCGGTCAAATCCTGACTCTGAACACCAGGATCCGGGAGCAAGCCGGAAGCCGGAAGCCGGAAGTTGGAAGTTGGAAGTTGGAAGTTGGGAGTTGGAGGTTGGAAGTTGGACGTTGGGAGTTGGAGGTTGGAAGTTGGAAGTTGGGAGTTGGAAGTTGGAAGTTGGGAGTTGGAAGTTGGAAGTTGGAAGTTGGGAGCCGGAAGTTGGGAGTTGGAAGTTGGGAGTTGGGAGTTGGGAGTTGGGAGTTACGAGCTGGGAGCTCAGAAGCGCAGGACTCCGCCGAAGTACGTGCCCTTCATCTTGAGCGCGCCGGCGTCCTCCTCGCGCAGGTAGTCCACCGTGATGGAGCGATAGCCGCCCTGCAGCCCGAAGTTGCGACCGAAGTTCACCATCCCGTAGACGTCGAAATCGTAGAACGTACCGTCGATCTCTTCGCTGATGCGGTCGAACACCTTGAAGGCCGTGAATTCGCCGGTGACGGAGACGTTCTCCGTGAAGTAGCCGCGCGCGATGCCGCCGATGCCGGGCACGGGCGCGTTGGCCTCGGCGAGCTCGGCGCCGAGACCGGGGCTCGAAATCTCCGCCGACACCTTGCTGTACTTCAGGTCGACGACGAGACCGGCGTATCCGGTCTGACCCGAGACGAAGTCCCACTCGTAGCCGAACTTCCAGAGGTCCCACGTGACCGCCGTCGAGGCTGGCACACCGACCGTGAACTGCCGGCCGCCGAAGACGAACGTGCGCTGGATCGTCGCGTCGGCGTCGTACTTGAACGGCACGTAGTCGAAGCGGATCTTGTGCTTGCGCCCCGGCTTGATCGTGGCCCGGACCTCGGTGAACCGCTTCTTCGCGATGCCGAACTCCTGGACGAAGTCGACGTCGCTGCCCGCGCCGGCAGGGCCGACCGGATCGTCGAAGCGGATGACGAGATCGGGCTCTGGCGACCAGAACGCCAGGCCGAGCTCGACCTTGTAGTCCTCGCCCGGGGCCGGCGGCGGCGGCACCCGGAACTGGGCCTCCGACGAGCCGGCGCAGAGCACCGCCCCGATTGCGACGACACACGTGGACACGGTCTGATGCATGGTCGTGGTATCGGCCGTTTGTGAGGGACGCTTTACGAGGCGGGGCCCTGCGCCACCGCGGGCTGCCCCGAGAGCGCGCCGAGCCAGCGCTTGACCGCGGCGCCGATGATCACGAACACGCACGCCATCATGATCACGGTGCAGGACGTCTGCACCCAGCCGGTGAACGAGATCGCCGGGTCGACGTGGTACGTCATGGGCCAGAAGTTGTCGCGCACGCTCAGGAAGCCGGCGTAGAGCGTGTTCGTCGCCAGGAAGGCGAGCGGCGCGACCGTGACCCACACGTACCGAATCTTGCCCATGTTGATGATGATCGTGGTGCCGACCGTCAGCGCCACGCACGCAAGCAACTGGTTCGCGATGCCGAACATCGGCCAGATCGTGTTGATCTCGCCGGTGTAGATGAAGAACGACCAGCCGCCGACGACGAGGAGCGTGGCGAGGATCGAGCCGGGAATCCAATCCTGGCGGGCGAAGGGCGTGTAGACGCGTCCGAGGAACTCCTGGACGAGGAAGCGGCCGACCCGCGTGCCCGCGTCGATGGTGGTGAGAATGAAGAGCGCCTCGAACATGATCGCGAAGTGATACCAGTAAGCGATGAGGCCCCGCATGCCCGGGAGCGCCGTGAAGATCTGCGCCATGCCGACCGCCAGAGACACGCCGCCGCCGGTGCGGCCCGCGACGGTCTCGCCCACCTGCCGCTCGAGGTCGGGCAGGTTGACCACGGGGATGCCGAGATCCTTGAACACCTCCGGCGGGGTATTGATGGCGAAGTAGTCTCCGGGGTGCATGGCGGTCGCCGCGATGATCGCCATGACGCCGACGAGTCCCTCGATGAGCATCGCGCCGTAACCGATGGGCCGGATGTCGGACTCCTTGTTGATCATCTTCGGCGTCGTGCCCGAGGCGATGAGCGCATGGAACCCGGAGATGGCGCCACACGCGATGGTGATGAAGGCGAAGGGGAAGAGCGTCCCCGGGATGATCGGTCCGCCGCCGGCGGCATACTCCGACAACGCCGGCATTTTCAGCTCGGGGTTGACCCAGATGACGCCGAGCACGAGAAACGCGATCGTGCCGATCTTCATGAACGAGCTGAGGTAGTCGCGCGGCGAGAGCAGCAGCCAGACCGGCAGCACCGACGCGGAGAAGCCGTAGATGGCCAGGCAGAGCAGCAGCTCGTTGCGCGACATGCGGAGCACCGCGCCGAGGCCGCTCGTCGCATGGTTCAGCGGCTCGCCGAAGATGACCGCCAGGGCCAGGCCGATCACGCCGATGATCGTCGCCTCCACGATGTGTCCCCTGCGGAACACGTACATGTAGAAGCCCATGAAGATCGCCAGCGGGATCGTGACGGCGATCGTGAACGTGGCCCACGCACTCTCGGCCAGCGCGTTCACCACGGTCAGGCCGAGGCCCGCCATCGCGATGACGAGGACGAAGAGGATGGCGATCATCGTGGTGATGCCGGCGACCGGGCCGACTTCCTCGCGGACGATCTGCGCCAGCGATCGGCCGCCGCGCCGCGTGGACGCCCACAGGATGATGAAGTCGTGAACGGCGCCCCCCAGGCAGACGCCCGCGACGAGCCAGATGAGCCCGGGCGCGTACCCGAACTGGGCGGCCAGGACCGGGCCGATGAGCGGCCCGGCGCCCGTGATGGCCGCGAAATGATGGCCAAACAACACCCACCGCGAGGTGGGATAGTAGTTGTGGCCGTCGAACTTCTCGTGGGCCGGGGTGACCCGCGAGTCGTCCAGCACCATGATCCGCGCGGCGATGAAGGCGCTGTAATAGCGGTAGGCGATCGCCAGAACGCAGAGAACGGGCAGGATAACGTAAAGTGCGTGCATCGGGGGGATGATATCAGCCGCAACTTCAATCGATGTAAAGGTTTGTCTGTTTTGTGGAAGACTGGAGGGGCCGGTGGCGGCGGGTGAAGCGTCTTACACTAGGTCCATGATGTCTCCTGGGCAGCGCCTGCTGGGGTACGTGGCCCGGTACCGGCGCCCGTACCTGGCCGGCCTGGCCTGCGGCGTCGTCGCCACGGCCTTCTCCCTCACCGCCCCCTGGGTCCTCAAGCACGCCATCGACGACCTGGTCGCCGGCGTCACCACGGGCAAGGTTCGCCTCTACGCCTTCGCCCTGCTCGCCCTCGCGGTCGTCGGGGGCGTGTTCCGGTTCCTCGTGCGGCGCGTCGTCATGGGGGCGTCGCGGGGCATCGAGTACGACATCCGGAACGACTTCTTCGCGCACCTGCAGCGGATGCCGCTCGCCTTCTTTCACGCGCGGCGCACGGGCGACCTCATGTCGCGCGCCACCAACGACCTGAGCGCGGTCCGGGCCATGATCGGGCCGGCCGTGATGTACACCTCCAGCACGAGCGTCACGTTCGTCGTCGCCCTCGCGATGATGCTCTCGATCGATGCCCGGCTCACGCTCATCGCGCTCGTCCCGCTGCCGTTCATCTCGATCCTCGTCAAGTACTTCGGCGAAGCGATTCACCGGCGCTTCGAGCGGATCCAGGAACAGCTCTCGGATCTGAGCGCCGTGACGCAGGAGGCACTGGCCGGCGTGCGCGTCGTGCGCGCGTACCGGCAGGAGCAGGCCGAGCTCGATCGCTTCCGCGCCTCCAACGCGGAGTACGTGATCCGGAACAAGGGGCTCATCCGGCTGCAGGGGGTGTACGGCTCGAGCATGAGCCTCGTCATGGGGCTCGCCGTCCTCCTCGTGCTGTGGCTTGGCAGCCGTGAGGTCGTCGCCGGGAACATGACCGTCGGCGAGCTCGTGGCGCTCAACGGCTACCTCCTGATGCTGACCTGGCCGATGATCGCCTTCGGCTGGGTGACGAACATGCTGCAGCGGGGGATGGCCTCGTGGAAGCGGATGCTCGAGGTCCTCGAGACGCCTCCGGCGATCGCCGACGCGGAGGTGAGGGAGGTCGGGGAACTGGAAGGGCGGATCGAGATCAGACACCTCACGTTCCGCCACCTGACGAGCGGGGGCGAGGCCGGCCCCATCGTGCTCGACGATGTCTCGGCCGACTTCCCCGCGGGGAAGACGACGGCGATCGTGGGCGCGACGGGGTCGGGGAAGTCCACGCTGCTCGCGCTCATCCCGAGGCTGTACGACCCGCCGCCCGGGACGGTCTTCATCGACGGCGTGGACGTGCGCCACATCCCGCTGGCCGTTCTGCGGGGAGCGATCGGGTTCGTCCCCCAGGAGGCGTTTCTCTTCAGCGACACGCTTGCCGAGAACATCGCGTTCGGCGTGCCCGGACCCGCGTCACGCGCGCAGATCGAGGCGGTCAGCGGTGTCGCGCGCCTGGACAAGGACGTCGCCGATTTCCCGAAGGGCTACGGCACGCTGG
>JBOGIW010000460.1:0-5888 GCA_050748045.1 Vicinamibacterales bacterium
GCGCAGGTCCCCGCGCCCGAGCCGGACGCCTGCGAGGGAAAACCGCGTTGCTATGACGCCGGGCCCTTCGTCGCCGAGATCGTCCAGGCCACCGCGTCGCAGGCCAAGTACGCGCGCGCGTGGCACATTGTCTCGATGAACGTCCGGTTCCGCAACAAAACCAATCAACCGATCATCCTCGGCTACGTGGCGGGAACCGGGGTGCTCATCGACGAGCTGGGCAACCGGTACGCGCCGTCCAACGCGCCCGAGGACGCCAAGGGAATCGGCAAGGTTCACCGGACCGGTGCAGACCCTCAGTTCGTCCTCGGCCCCGGCCAGTCGCGCGCCGCCACGTTCGGGCAATCGAGGGTCGTCACCGGCAACACACGGGTGATCGGCTCGAAGTACAGCTTCGATCTCTCGCTGGCTCAGCTCGAGGTGCTCTACAACGGCCAGCAGGTCCGGACCGTCCGCGAATACTCCCTGACGTTCCCCGACTTCGGGCTTGGCGGCACGCCGGCGGGGACCGTCGAGGGCATCACGGACGCCGCCAAGAAGCTGCGCGGCATCTTCCAGAAGAAGCCGCCCGGACGCTGAGTCAAGCGACCCGAGCCAGGCCATCGGCCACGAAGGCATCGGCCACGAAGCACACGATGACCACGAAGGATCCCGGGGCACCGCCACTTCGTGACAATCGTGATCTTCGTGGCCCGGACCCGTCGTGATCTTCGTGGCCCAGCTTCACACCCCGACGCGGGCCGGCGAGTCGAACCGCACGCGGAGCACCGTGCCCTGGGGCAGCTCCACTTCCTTCCCCTCGGTCGCGGCAATCGTGCCGCCGCCGCCGATGAGGACGCCCGCCAGCGCGCCTTTGACGCCACCGAGGATGCCGCCGATGATCGCCCCCACTCCGGCGCCGACGCCGACGCGGCCCGCTTCGCCCCGGATCCCCTCGCCCTTGATCGCCTCGGTGACGGTGGCGCGAATCGGCGAGGTGCGACCGTTGACCGTGATCTGATCGAAGCTCACGGTCATCCTCGCGGTGCGGTTCGTGCGCGTCGCCGGCTCCACCGACGAGATGACCCCGCGCAGGACCGAGCCGGCCGGGACCACGGTACGGCCGTCGAGGTTGAGATCGACCAGGGTCGTCGCCTCGAACCGGTCCTCCACCTGGGCGGTGCCCGAGTTGAGCGTCTGCTGCAGGCGGACGTCGAGCTCGGTGCCGGCCGGGATCTCGACGCCGCTCGTCGTCGACGCCTGCGTGCGCGCCGGCGACACCGCGCGCGGCGCGGTCGTGGGCGGGGGCGGCGTCGAGACCGGCCTGTCGTCGGCCGGCGAGTACGCCCCCGTGGCGTCGCCGCGCGCGCGCGTCCGGAGGTCCTCGATCCGGTCGCGCAGGTCGCTGCACTCCGCCCACGGGAGGGAGCGCTCCTTCCGCAGCTTGACCTTCAAGTAGATGACTTCGTCGCCGAGCTCGTCGAGCTCCGCCTGGAGCTGGGTGGCACGGGTGGCATCGCGTCCGCGCAGTTGTGCGAGGTCGCGGTTCGCCTGGAACACGCTGTCCTGCAGACGCTGGATATCCGACGGTGTGACCCCGGACTGCGCCGCGGCGGGGAGCGCGAACAGGGCGGCGACGAGCGCGGCGAACGCTGCGTGATGAAAGCGAGACATCATTCCTCCTCGGGTCCGGGCATCAATTGCGCCACGGCATGAAGCGCTCGATCCAGTCGATGCGCGTCAGGTCGTTGTAGATCACCGTCACCATCAGCATCATCAGCAGCACGAAGCCGGCGAGGAACATCTTTTCCTTGACGGCCATGCTGAAGTCGCGGCGCGCGATGCCTTCGAGCAGCATGATGAAGATGTGGCCGCCGTCGAGCACGGGAATGGGGAGCAGGTTAAGGAGGCCGAGGTTGAGGCTGATCGAGGCCATGAGCGTGAAGAGCGCGATCCACCCCGCGGCCGCGGATTCGCCGGAGAGCTGCGCAATCGCCACGGGGCCCATGAGCTGCCGCGGCGATGTCTCGCCGACGAAGAGCCCGCCGAGCGTCTTGAAGATCAGCCCGCCGAACTCGATGTTGCGCTGCACGCTGAGGCCGATCGCCTCGAGTGGCGACGGTTGGAACGACTTCGTCGCCTCGCGTAACGCCACTCCGATCATGCCGCGATCGCCCCGAAGCTCCGGCGTCACCCTGACGTGCAGCTCCCCTCCGTCGCGCCGGATCGTGAGGTCCACCTCGTGTCCCGCGTTGCGCGAGATGACCTCGATGAGCTGCGACCGGAACGCGACGCGCTCGCCGTTCACCGCGACGATCACGTCTCCGGGCTTCAGGCCGGCCCGGTCCGCCGGATCGCCCTTCGTGACCGAATCGATGGACGGGTTGACGTCGGGAAGCACGCCGATGTCGCCCACCTCGAAGCGCGTCTGCGGCCGGGGGCGAACCGTGAGGCTCACGGGGCTGCCGTCGCGCAGCAGCGTGACGGCGACCTCGCGATCGGCGCGGGTGCCGATGGCGAGGAAGAGGTCCTCCCACGTGTCGACCTCGTCGCCCGCAACGGTCAGGATGCGATCGCCGCGCCGGATGCCCACCTTCTCCGCCGGCGAGCCCGGCATCACGATGCCGACCACCGGGGGCTGATCCTGGTAGGCCGGCACCTCTGCGCCCTGCATCAGCACGAGCGCCATCACGACGACCGCGAGCGCGACGTTCATGGCGGGTCCCATGATCAGAATCTGGAACCGCTCCCATTTCGTCTTCGAGAGGAACTCGTCGGGGCTGCCGCTGCGCGGGTCGTCGGGGTTCTCGCCGGCCATCTTCACGTACCCGCCCAGCGGAATGGCGCTGATGGCGTATTCGGTGTCGCCGCGGCGGAACCTCAGGATCTTCGGCCCGAACCCGAGCGAAAACGTCAGCACGCGCACGCCGAGGCGTCGCGCCATGACGAAATGGCCGAGCTCGTGCACGAAGATCAACACGCCGAGGACGAACAGAAACGCCAGTATCGTCTGCACTGCGAGACCTCGAGAACCTAGACGGTCAATTCTAACTCGCGGGCGACATGGCGGGCGTGATCGCGGGCCCACGCGTCGACCCGCCGCACGACGCCGAGCGAGTCCACGACGGTCGTCTCGTGCGCGTCCATCGTACGGGCGATCACGCGGGGGATCGTCGTAAAGCCGAGCTTCCCCTCGAGAAACGCCTCGACGGCCACTTCGTCGGCCGCGTTCAACACGACGGGGAGGCTGCCGTCAGCCCGGAGCGCCCGGTAGGCCAGGCCGAGGCAGGGGAACCGCTCGTGCGGCGGCTCCAGGAAGTCGAGACGGCCGCAGCGCGCCAGGTCGAGCGACGGCAGCGCCGCGTCCCATCGCTCGGGATACGAGCACGCGTACTGGATCGGCAGCCGCATGTCGGTGACGCCGAGCTGGGCGATAATCGACCCGTCCGTCAGCTCCACCATCGAGTGCACCACCGACTGCGGGTGCATCACGACGTCGATCCGGTCGGCGGAGACGCCGAACAGCCAGTGCGCCTCGATGACCTCGAGGCCCTTGTTCATCAACGTGGCGGAGTCGATGGTAATCTTGCGGCCCATCTGCCACGTCGGATGGCGAAGCGCGGCGTCCGGCGTCACACGCTCGAGCGCCTCCGCGGAGTGATTGCGGAACGGCCCGCCCGACGCTGTCAGGATCAGCCGCCTGATCTCCGACGTGTGCCGGCCGTGCAGGCACTGGTGAATGGCGTTGTGCTCGCTGTCGACCGGCAGGATCGCGACGCCGCGCCGGCGCGCCGCCGTGGTGACGAGCGCGCCCGCCATCACCAGCACCTCCTTGTTCGCCAGCGCGATCGTCTTCCCCGCCTCGATGGCGGCGATGACCGCCTCGAGCCCCGCGGTGCCGGACGAGGCGCAGATCACGACGTCGGCCTCCGGGTGCGTCGCCACGGCGACGAGCCCCTGGGTCCCCGAGCCGACGATCGGCAGCCGCGTGCCCGACGCCCGAAGCCGGTCCACGGCGTCCCCTGTGGCCATGGCCACCACCTCGGGACGGTACTTCTCGATCTGCTCCGAGAGGCGCTCGTCGTTGTCGCCGGCCGCGAGCGCCACCACCGACAGGCGATTGGGGTGCGCGTCGACGACCGCCAGGGCGCTGCGACCGATGGAGCCGGTGGAGCCGAGGATGGCGAGCCTCTTCACATCACCTCATTGACGAACAGGTAGTACACCGGTATGGCGAACAGCAGGGCGTCGATGCGATCCAGGAGGCCCCCGTGGCCCGGAATCAGCCTCGAGCTGTCCTTGAGGCCCGCCGTGCGCTTGAGGCGCGACTCGAAGAGGTCGCCTGCGATGCCGAGCGCCACGAGCGCCAGACCGAGCGCCACGAGCTGCGGCGGCCGCACGAACGGAAACACGATCCGCCCGGCGACGACGACGAACGCGGTGCCGATCAGCACACCGCCGAGCGCGCCCTCGACTGTCTTCTTCGGGCTGATTGCGGGCGCCAGCGGGCGGCGGCCGACGAGGCGCCCGGTGTAGTACTGCGCCGAGTCGCTCACGACGATCGTGAAGATCAGCAGCAGCACCGCCTCGGCACCCCCCAGCCGGTGCACGAGCACCAGCGCGCCGAGCGGCACGGCGACGTAGATCAGGCCGAACGCCGCCGCCGCTGCGCGCCCCAGCGTGTCGTCGCGCAGCAGCACGGCGCCCGCCACCGCATACCCGACGACGACGAGCAGCACGCCGAAGGTCGCCTCGCCGTACGCGCGGCTGCCCACGAGGTAACACACGAGCGCCGCCGCCCAGTGCAGGCTGACCGATGCGTTGACGAGACGCTGGTACTCCGACGCGGCCAGCCACGCCACCGCGCAGGCCACGAGCAGCAGGCCCGTCGCCGGCAGGAACAGCACGGCCGCGACGGCCGCGGTCCCGAGCACGAGCCCGCTGAGGAGGCGAACCATGTCAGGCTACAGGCTTCAGGCGCAGGCTCCGGGGCTATCGGACGACGGGCTCGCGGTCCGGGGTGATGCCGCCGTAGCGTCGCTCGCGCTTCTGATACGCCAGCACCGCCTCCAGGAGATGCCGGCGGCGGAAGTCGGGCCAGAGCGTCTCGGTCACGTAGATCTCGGCGTACGCGATCTGCCACAGCAGGAAGTTGCTCACGCGCATCTCACCGCTCGTGCGGATCAGCAGGTCGGGATCGGGCTGGCCGCCGGTGTAGAGGAGGTCGCCGAACAGGCGCTCGTCGAGGTCGGCGGGTCTGACCCCGCGCTCGATGGCGCGCCGCGCCGCGTCGACGATCTCGGCACGGCCGCCGTAGTTCAGCGCGATGTTGAACAGCATGCCGCCGTTCCCGGACGTGGCCGCGATGCCCCGGCGAAGCTCCTCCTGGACATCGGGGGCGAGCTCCTCGATGCGCCCGATCACCTGGAACCGGATGTCGTTGCGCATCAACGTGTGCAGCTCCAGGCGCAGGTAGCGCTTAAGCAGCATCATCAGCGTGCTGATCTCCGCCGCCGGCCGCTTCCAGTTCTCCACCGAGAACGCATACAGCGTGAGGACCTTGATGCCGAGGCGCGCCGCCGTCTCGACGGTGTCGCGCACCGAGTCGATGCCGGCACGATGCCCTTCCACGCGCGGCAGGCGGCGTTGTGCCGCCCATCGCCCGTTGCCGTCCATGATGATGGCCACGTGGACCGGCAAGCGCTCGAAGTTGACCTTGCGCGCCACCGCCTCGTCGGCGTGACCGGGTGGAATCCAGGCCAGCAACTGCTCAAGCGACATCGGGGCTCTCGAGGAATCGCAAGAACTCGATCATACCGGTCGGCCGCTCAATACTCCACCGCGACGAGCGTGAGCCCGCACGCCGGCGCGGTCGGGCCGGCCTGCGCCCGGGAGCCCCCCTCCAGCAG
>JBOGIW010000461.1:0-5636 GCA_050748045.1 Vicinamibacterales bacterium
GCCCAGCGCCACGTCCAGGTCGCCGAGATGGTGATCGAGAAGGCGAAGCGCCTCGTCGAGCACAAGAAGGACGTGGTGATCCTGCTCGACTCGATCACGCGCCTCGCGCGGGCCTACAACACGATCGTGCCCGCGTCAGGCAAGGTGCTGTCGGGCGGCGTCGACAGCAACGCCCTCCAGCGGCCGAAGCGCTTCTTCGGCGCCGCACGCAACATCGAGGAAGGCGGATCGCTGACGATCGTCGCCACGGCGCTCGTCGACACCGGCTCGCGCATGGACGAAGTGATCTTCGAGGAGTTCAAGGGCACCGGCAACTCCGAGATCCACCTCGATCGAAAGCTCTCCGACCGCCGGGTCTTCCCGTCCATCGACATCAGCAAGAGCGGCACACGGAAGGAAGAGCTGCTGCTGCCGAAGGAAGAGCTGAACCGCGTCTGGGTCCTGCGCAAGGTCCTCACGCCGCTCTCCCCCACCGAAGCAATGGAGCTGCTGCTCTCGAAGATGGCCAAGACCAAGGCCAATGCCGACTTCCTGGCGGCGATGGCGGCTGGGAAATCCTAGTTCCGGGTTCCAGGTTCCGGGTTCCGGGTTCGTGTTCTGGGTTCGGTTCCTGGTTCTTGGTTCGGGGTTCTGGGTTCACGGTTCTTCGTTCCCTGTTCGGGGTTCTGGTTCACGGTTCTTCGTTGCCTGACGAAGCCAGCGTCCGAATTTGCCGCTCGTCGTTCCGTAACGGGGCTAGCGCCCGAAACGGAGAACCTCGAACGGCGAGCCTCGAACAGCGAGCCTCGAACAGCGAACCTCGAACAGCGAACCTCGAACAGCGAACCTCGAACGGCGAACCTCGAACGGCGAACCTCGAACCCAGAACCGAACCCAGAACACGAACCCGGAACCCGGAACCTGGAACCCGGAACAGCATAGTTTCGTCAGTAGACCTCGATCTCCGCCACCGACCAGGGCAGATCCTGATCGGCCGCCGTCTGCCGCAGGCGCAGGTACCGCGCCGGGCGGCGGGCGAACGGCACGGCAAACCGCACCGAGGGCGACGGCCGCTCCATCGCCTGCGCGATCAGCAACCCTCTGACGCTGCCATCCCAGGCCGGCTCCCACGCGATCCCATCGACCGACGTGTCGATGACGAGGTGGCGCGGGAAGTTCATGGTGTAATGGGCCAGGTTCTGTACAACCGCGCCGACGGGAGCCTCATGTCCGAGGTCGATGACAATCTCGTGCCCGGGGCGCTGCGGGCCGCACTCCCACCGCGTCGTCTCGTCGCCGTCGGCGACAAGGGCGGCGTTGGCCGTCTCGCACGACGCGCTGACGGCGCGGACCGGCAGCCGTTGCCCCAGGTCGCCAGCGCGGAGGAGCGTCGATCGCCGCGGCACTCTGTAGTGGATGGCGCCAGGGCTCGCGGCCATCACCACGGCCCCTGGCTGCCGCTCGACGAGCGCTGTCAGGCGCGGGGCATCGCGGGCGACGATCACGTGCAGATCGCCCAAGCCCAGGAAGGGAACGATCGCCGCCTCGTCTTCGGCCCTCGCCGCGTCGGACAGCGCCGGGTAGTAGTTGGGCAGGTACCCACTGTAGGCGTTCACCGAGCGCCACCCTCCGGTGATCGCGAGGAACTGCGCCGCGATGTCGCGCAGGCTGCCCATCGGCAGCGTGAGGACCGTCGCGTCCCGCAGGAGCCGCGCGTCGGGCACCGGCGCCGGTACGCGCGCCACACGGATGCGCTCGATCCATCCGTCCGCCAGGAGTGCGCAGGCTGCCAGCACGAGCCCGGCCGCGCGCACCGAGCCCCGGGGGCGTCGGGAGTTGGGCGTTGGGAGTTGGGAGCCGGGAGTTGGAGTGAAACGCCAATGGCGGCCTTCGAACCAGGCCGCGGCCACCAGGCCGACGACGACGGCCAGGCACATCGACGCCGTCAGCCAGAACCGCGCGGGCACGCGCAGCCCTTCGATGCCGGGCAGATAGGTCAGGAGCGCGAAGGGCGCCGGGAACCCCCTGGGCTCGCCCATGAAGGTCACGGTCGGTCCGAGGGCCAGCGCCCAGCTCAGGAGCGCGGCGACCAGGTAGAAGCCCAGGGTGGACGATCCCCGCGCCGCACGGCGAATCCCGGGTGAGAGCACGAGCGCCAGACCGAGCGCCGCCGTCGCCACCATCACCGGCTTCGCCAACGACGACGCGGACACACGCACCGGACCGATCTCGAACGACCACGGGCCGCCGATCGCGACGCTGGACGCGATACCGGCGTACACGAGGCCGATCGCCAGCAGGCCGGCGCTCAGAACGGTGATCGCCCGCGAGCGCGACGACTCCGTGCCGCCGGACGGACGCGCAACGACGCGGATGAGCGCCAGGAGACCGAGGACGACGAGGGCCACACCGGGGAACAGCTCGCCTTCGGGGCGGCAGGCGGTGCGAATCCAGCCCCAGAACGTGAGCTGGCCCGGGGCGCAGAAGACAGCCAGCAGGTCGGCGCTGTAGGCACGAATCTCGGCGGGATCGCGCGTGAAGCCGTGCAGGGCATGGACCGCCATGTACTTCGTCACGATCGGCACGAGCGGTATCGACGCGATGATCGTGGCCGACCCGATCATCCCGAGCGCCCGCCCGTTGCGCCGCGCGACGACGAACCAGAGCACCCAGAGGCCGACGATCGCCGAGAAGAAGACGAGCGCGTAGCCGTTGGCCGCGCCTTGCAGCATCCACGCCGCCGCGTAGAGCGCCAGCCAGCGGCGTTTCCCCGTCTCGACGTACGCGTGCAGGCCGAGCAGGGCGAGGGGCGCCCAGAAGAACGCGAGCATCTGCACGTGCGGGAGCTGCGAGATCCGGTACGGGGAAAACGCAAACGCAAGCCCGGCGAGGAATGCGCCGGCTGCGCTGTGCGTCAGCCGGTAGACGAGCGCGTACATCGCCAGGGCGCACAACGGGAACGTCAGCAGCGTGACGAGGTTGTACGTAACGATCGCGTCGCGCGTGACCCAGTAGATCGGCGTGGCGATGGGGCTCAGACCGAGCAGGTGCTCGGAGAACGCGAGCGTGTCGCGCGTCGGATAGGCGACCGGGAACTGCCACCACGCCTCCGAGTACGGGAGCCTCGTGGCGTTCCAGTAGAGGATGGCGGAGGTGAGCAGGGGATCGCCTTCGTCGCTGGCGATGGCGCTCCCGAGACTGGCCAACACGTCGCGACCGAGAACCGCCGTGATGACCACGTACACGGCCGCGGCGGCGACGGCCGCCCATCGTCCGGTCACACCGGCCCTTTGCCGGCCCGTGCACCTATGGTACGGTGCCGGGAGCCACGAGCGAGGTGACCGTCATCGATCGCCGATTCAGCCAGACCCAGGACCGGTACGCCGCCGAAGACCTCGAGATCATGCAGGAGGCCAGGCGGTACGCGGGCCACGTCTTCGACCTGTTCCGGAACCACATCGGGACACGCGTGCTCGAGGTCGGCTGCGGCATCGGCACGATGAGCCGCCGCCTCGTCGAGATCGCCGGCTCCGTCGTCGCCATCGAGCCGAACGCTGCCTGCGCGGACGTGGCCCATCAGGCGCTCGGCAACCACTCCCGGTTCGAGTTGCGCCGGTGCCATCTCGAGGAGTGCGACCGCGCCGAACTGGCGGCGCACCGGTTCGACACGGTGTTCTGCGTCAACGTGCTCGAGCATATCGAGGACGACGTCGCCGCGCTGCAGGCGTTCCGCGACGTCATCGAGCCCGGCGGTCGCGTGCTCGTCTTCGTCCCGGCTCTTCAGGCGGCGTATGGGCCGCTCGATGCGGCGCTCGGGCATCATCGCCGTTATTCTAAACGGTCGCTGGCGAAGGCCTTTGCCGGCGCCGGCCTCGATCTGCTGACGCTGCGCTACACGAATCCGATCGGTCTCCTCGGCTGGATGTTCGCGGCGCACGTGATCCGATCCACGCGGCACAGCCTGGCGCAGATCCGCCTCTTCGAGTCGTTGGTGGCGCCGTGGGCCTTGCCGCTCGAGCGCGTCGTGCCGCCGCCGATCGGCCTCTCGCTCGTGGCAGTGGGGGCAAAGCGGCGATAGTTCCGGGTTCCAGGTTCCTGGTTCTGGGTTCGTGTTCAGGGTTCGGTTCGGGGTTCTCGGTTCGGGGTTCTCGGTTCGGGGTTCGGGTTGCAGGTTCTTCGTTCCGGGTTCTTGCTCCACCGTGCATCTTCTGCGTACGGTCTGACCTTGTCCGTCGATTCCCGCCCGAAAATGCAGCGGCATGGCCTCTGCACTTCTCGGAGAGCATGGTTATCGACCGTGTCGAGAACTTGCGTGCGTGGAAATTGACCCATCAGTTCAAGTTGGCCGTCTACAGGATCCTCGACACCGGCTCCCTTGCGGGCGACTTCACGCTTCGTGAGCAGTTGCGTGAGGCGGCTGCTTCGGCGGTCAGCCAGATCGAGGAAGGGTTCGCGCGATTCTATCCGAAGGACTTCGGACGGTTCGTCGTGGGTGCGAAAGCCTCGATGGCCGAGTGCCGCGGCCATCTGAGAGACGCCGTCGATCGCGGTCACATCACGTCGGATGCCTATCGCGACATTGACGCGCTGGTGCGCGAGGCCCGCCGGGAAATCGCCGGCCTGCTGGACTACCTGCAGTCGCCGGAAGCAGAGCGGAATGCACGGCTCATTTGGGAACGACGGGCCGAACGCCGACGGGCCCGAACCAAAAACCGAGAACCATGAACCAAGAACTAGAACCCCGAACCCAGAACCCCGAACCGAACCCTGAACACGAACCCGGAACCTGGAACCTGGAACGCGGAACCGATATAATCAGAGTTTCGCAGTGCTCCAAAGGAGTTGACCGTGAAGGAAGGTATCCACCCGAAGTACACCGAGGTCGACGTCCGCTGCGCGTGCGGCAACACGTTCAGGACGCGGTCGACCAAGCCCGAGCTGCACCTGGAAATCTGCTCGGCCTGCCATCCGTTCTTCACGGGCCGCCAGAAGCTCATCGACACCGAAGGCCGCGTGGAGCGGTTCACGAAGAAGTTCGGCGCGCAGACCTCGGAGCAGCGCAAGACGGCGCAGAAGGCGGCCAAGGCCGCGAAGGCGACCCCCAAGGGGCGGAGGAAGACCGTGGCGACAGCATAGCCCCTTCACGAGGCAGCGCGGACACACGGCCACCCCGTGGCCTCATCGACGCCGGACGCTTTCCGGCGTCGTTCTCTGTACAGCCCCGTTCTCTGTACAGCCCCGATGGACCAGGAGCGCCACGATCTCGGGACGATCGGCCGCCACGGCCGCTTCGACGGGCGTGAGGACGCCGTCGTTGTGGAGGAAGCCTTCCAGCGGAGATGGAAACAGGGCCGCCAGGAGCGCCCAGATCGCACAGCCCTGCCGGGCCTGCCTCCAGCGGATCCGGAGGATGTCCACGAACGCCGCGGCGCCTCGCCGCACATCGACGCGGCCGTCCCGCCGGGCGTGCCACTCGATGCCGACTTCCCGGATATCGAGGCCGGCGCGGCGCGCGAGGAACAGCAGCTCCACGTCGAAGGCAAACCCGTCGATCGTGAGCCGTGGGGCCAGCGCCTTCGCCGCGCGTGCGCTGAGCAGCTTGTAGCCGCACTGGGTGTCACGGATGCCCGGGAGGGCCAGCAGGCGCACGATCCAGT
>JBOGIW010000462.1:0-12727 GCA_050748045.1 Vicinamibacterales bacterium
GTGGTGGCGAGCGTCGAGCGCGGTGGCCGTGGGGGGCGCCGTCTTCGTCGACGCCGCACGGACCGCGCGCGGCGCGTCCCCCGCCGGCCTCGGGCCGCACGCCCGTATCGACGTGGACGCCGGCGCCGGCTTCAGGATGGCCCTCCCCGGCCGGAGCGGTCTCTTCCGCGTCGATATCGCGCGCGGCCTGCGCGACGGCCGGCACGCGGTGTCGATTAGTTGGAGCCCCTGACACCACTCAACTCCCAACCTCCAACTCCCAACTCCCAATCTCGCCGCGTTCCTTGCCCGCGCGCGCGCCGACGTGCTGGCGAACGCCGCGCTCGAGCGCGTCTCCTAATCTTCAACGTTGGGAGTTGCAAGCTTGGCGTCGGTGTTGGGAATCCGCGTTGGGGGATTGGCGATTGAGGATTGGGAGTTGGAGATTGGGAGTTGGAAGTTGGGAGTTGGAAGTTGGGAGTTGGAAGTTGGGAGTTGGAAGTTGGGAGTTGGAAGTTGGGAGTTGGAAGTTGGGAGTTGGAGGTTGGGAGTTGGGGGATTGGGAGTTGGGAGTTGGAGATTGGGAGTTGGGAGTTGGGGGATTGGGAGTTGGGAGTTGGAGACTGGGAGTTGGGAGTTGAGTGTGGGGGGGTGTGCTAAGATTCACCACTTCCACATTCCGAGCTCAGGGGTTTGCCCATGCCACGGTTGGCGGTCGTTGTCTTTACGCTCGTGGTGTTCCTTGCCGCGGCGCCGGCCCACGCGCAGTACTTCGGCCGCAACAAGGTTCACTACGACCGCCTCGAGTTCCGCGTGCTCCGGACCGAGCACTTCGACATCCACTACTACGACGAGGAGGAAGAGGCGACGCGGCACGCCGCACGCATGGCCGAGCGGTGGTACACGCGCTTCTCCTCGCTTCTCGACCACACGTTCAACGAACGGCTGGTGCTCGTGCTCTACGCGAGCCACCCGCACTTTGCGCAAACGAACCTCACGGCGGGCTCGCCGGGTGAAGGCATCGGCGGGTTCACCGAGCGCGCCCGTTCGCGGATCGCGATGCCGTTTGCGGCCGGGCTCGGCGAGACCGATCACGTCCTGGGGCACGAGATCGCCCACGCGTTCCAGATCGCCATCGCGAAGCGCGCCGGACAGAACGCATTCGCGCTGCCCGGCTGGCTCATCGAGGGCATGGCCGAGTTTCTCTCCCTGGGGGCCGTGAACGCCCACACGGCGATGTGGCTCCGCGACGCGGCCCTGCACGAGGCGCTCCCCTCGCTCGCCGAGCTCGACAACCGGCAGTTCTTCCCGTACCGCTACGGTCACGCGCTCTGGTCGTTTCTCGCCACGCGCTTCGGCGATGGGGTCGTCGGGCGCGTGTTGAGAACCCGGGGACGTGACACGGTGGCGCGGCTCGAGCAGGTCACGGGCCTCGATCGTGAAGCGCTCACACGCGACTGGCACGCCTCCATTCGCGTCGACGCGCCTGCCGAGGCGGAGGGTATCGTGCCGGGCCGCACCGTGGTCCGGGCGCGCGACCGGCATACGCGCCTTCACGTCGCGCCGGCGCTCAGCCCCGGCGGATCGCGGATCATGTTCCTCTCCGAGCGCGCTCGCCTGTCGCTCGATCTCTACATGGCCGACGCCTCCACCGGCGCGATCACGAAGAGGATCGCCGGCACGGCGACCGATCCGCACTTCGACAGCCTGCAGTACATCCATTCGGCGGGGGCCTGGGATCCGTCGGGACGCCGGTTTGCCTTCGCGGCGCTTGGATCGGGGCAGCCGGTGCTGACGATCGTCGATGTCGTGAGCGGCGCGCGCGAGGAGCACGCCCTGCCGTCGCTCGGCGAGATCTACAACCCGAGCTGGTCTCCCGACGGCGCGCGGCTGGTGTTCTCGGCGCTCGAGGGCGGTCTCAGCGACCTGTTCCTGTTTACCACGGCGACGAAGACGCTCGAGCGCCTGACGACCGACGCCTTCGCCGATCTGCATCCCGCGTGGTCGCCCGACGGACGTGCGATCGCGTTTGCCACCGATCGGTTCACGAGCACGCTCGAGACCCTCGAGCCGGGGGCGCTCCGCATCGCGGTGCTGACGCTGTCGACGGGCGGCATCCGCGAGGTGGTTCCCGAGCGCTCGCGCGCGAAGCAGATCAACCCGCAGTGGGCGCCCGGCTCGGACCACGTGTACTTCGTCAGCGATCGCGACGGCGTGAGCAACGTGTACCGCGCCCGGCTCGAGGACGGGGCGCTGCACCAGGTCACGGCGGTGCGAGGCGGCGTCAGCGGCATCACGACGACGAGCCCCGCCATCGCGGTGGCATCTCGCGCCGGGACGCTTGCCTACAGCGTGTACCGGAACGGCCGCTACGAGATTCGCGCTCTCGAGCCGGCAGGTGCGATGGCCGGACGCCTCGTGGAGGCGCCCGCCGGGTTCACATCGGCCGGCACGCTGGCCGCGGCGACAAGCAGCGCCGTGTCGCAGATGCTCGCCAATCCGCTCGTCGGCCTGCCGTCCGGCCGGAGCTTCCAGCCCGCGACCTACGACGACCGGCTGCGCCTCGAGTCGATTTCCCAGCCGTATGTGGGGGCCGCGACCGGCAACACGTTCGGCGGCGCGCTGCGCGCGAGCTTTGGCATGTCCTTCGGCGACATGCTGAAGGACCGGCAGCTCCACTCGCAATTTCGCGTCGGCACGGACCTCGACGACTTTGCCGGACAGCTCACGTACCTGAACCGCCGTCATCGCCTGAACTGGGGCGTGACCGCGGGGTTCATGCCGGCGCGCTTCTTCGGCGCGCGCCGCTCGGTGGAGCGCGACGGTTCGCTCGTCACGCGTGAGACCACGAGCCTGCGGTACACGCATCAGTGGGCGGCGCTGAGCGCGCGGTACAGCCTCAGCCGCTCGCAGCGCATCGAGGTCGGCGCCGGCGTGCGCCGCACGGGCTTCGAGTGGCAGACCTTCACGCGCGTGCTCGATGCCGTGGCCCGGGAGGTGGTCAGCCACGACGCAGAGGAAGCGCCGGCCGGCCGGCCGATCCACCTTGCCGAAGCCCACGCCGCCTTCGTCCACGACACGGCGGTGTTCGGCCCCACGAGCCCCATTCTCGGGCGCCGCGTTCGCGTCGAGATCGAGCCGGCGTTCGGCGGCCTCCGGTACGCGGACGTGCGCCTCGATTATCGTCGCTACCTGATGCCGCTGCGCCCCTTCACGATCGCGGCGCGCCTCGAGCACGTCGGACGCTACGGTCCGGACGCGGCCGACGCGCGGCTGACGCCGCTTGTCTACGGCCTGCAGACGCTCGTGCGCGGCTACGACCTCCGATCGTTCGCGGCCGACGAGTGCGGCGCCGCCGCCACCACCTGCTCGATGATGGACGAGCTCATGGGCAGCCGCCTGGCCCTCGTCAACCTCGAGCTGCGCGCACCGCTCTTCGGTCTCTTCGCGCGCTCCTTCGACTACGGTCCGCTCCCCGTCGAGCTCCTGGCGTTCGTGGATGCGGGGTTCCTCTGGACCGGGCGTCGCGGCGCCCCGCTCGAGCACGACCGGTTCCGCAGCGCCGGCGCCGGCGCCCGCGTGAACATCGGCGGCTTCATCATGGAGATCACCGCGGCACGGCCCTTCGACCGGACCGGCTCGGGCTGGCGCGCCAGCTTCCTGATGCGGCCCGGTTTCTGAGCCGGCGTCCTCGTCGCCTGGCGCACTTGCCTCCTCGCCTCGCGAGCCCGAGCACCGGCGACCACGACGTGATCGTGCAGGGCTCGCAGAGGCGTGTCAGCGTGTCGCCGCCTTGCGGAGCGCATGCACCCGCGGCCACCCGACGTGATCGTGTCGGGGCCCGCTGGCTCGCCATCAGCACGGATCGGCCGAATCCGGCCCCGTGGCGCTGGCGTGATCGTGTCAGGCTCGCAGAGGCGCGTCAGCGCGCTTCACCGAGCCGCCGACGAGGTCGGCCGCTGCGACGAACCGTTCCAGTCGGGCGGCTTGTGCCCGGCGAGATGCTGGACGAAGAAGTCGAACCGCTTGCGGTCGCCGTACGCCGCATGATCGTCGGATCGGCCCGCGCCATGGTTGGCGCCCGGCACGACCAGCAGGTCGAAGACTTTTCCCGCCTTGACGAGCGCGCTCACCACCTGCATCGTCGACGCCGGATCGACGTTCGTGTCGAGCTCGCCGACGACGAGGAGCAACCGGCCCTGGAGCCGCGCCGCGTGATCGACGTTCGACGAGGCGCTGTACTGCGGGCCGATCGGCCATCCCATCCACTGCTCGTTCCACCAGATCTTGTCCATGCGGTTGTCGTGGCAGCCTGCATAGGAGACGGCGACTTTGTAGAGCTCGGGGTGAAAGAGGAGCGCTCTCATGGCATTCTGCCCGCCGGCCGAGCCGCCAAAGATCCCGACCCGCGTGATGTCGTAGTGCCGGTACTTCGCGGCCGCCGCCCGGTGCCACAGGATGCGATCGGGAAAACCGGCGTCGCCCAGGTTTTGCCAGGCCACGTCGTGGAACGCCTTCGACCGGTTCGACGTCCCCATGCCGTCGATCTGCACGACGATGAAGCCGAGCTCGGCTTGAGCCTGCGACGGGGAATACGCGCTGAAGCGCTTCGGGACGTGCGACCCATGCGGCCCGGCGTAGATGTTCTCGATCACCGGGTACTTCTTCGTCGGATCGAAGCTGGACGGCCGGAAGATGAGGCCCCAGATGTCCGTCGTGCCGTCGCGGCCCTTCGCCGTCAGGACCTCCGGCGGCTTCCATCCCCATTTCACCAGCTCCGAGATGTCGCCGCGCTCGATCTCCGCCAGAAGCGATCGATCGCTCGTCCGACGGAGCTCTGAGACCGGCGGCAGGTCGACACGCGAGTAGGTATCGACGAAGAAGGCCATGTCGTGTGAGAAGGCCACCTGGTGATCGGCGTGCTCGTCGGTGAGCGCCGTCAACCCCGATCCGTCGAAGTTGATGCGGTAGTACTGCAGCAAGTACGGATCGCGTCCGGGATACATACCGCCGGCGCTGAACCAGATCTGCCGTGTGGCGTCGTCCACCTTCTGGACGCCGCGGACCGCCCACTGACCGTTCGTGATCTGGTTCTTCACGGCGCCGGTGGCTCCGTCGAACAGGTACAGGTGGTTCCAGCCATCGCGCTCGGACATCCAGACGACTTCGCGGCCATCGTCCACGTCGTGGCGGAACCGCTTGCCCGAGGAGCGGCTGTCGTTCGCCGCGTTGTAATAGAAGAACGTGCGCGGCTCTTCGGAGATCACGGCGCGGACCGCTCCGGTTGTCGCATCGGCTTCGAGGACGCGATACACCCGGTGGCCGCGCTCGTTGTACTCGAAGGTCACGGCCCGGCCGTCCTTGCGCCACACCGGTGCCGACAGCTCGTAGGGGTTCGGCGTCAGCTCCCGCGCGATCGGGATCTGCTTCGCCGGCTCCACCTGGAAGATCGAGAGCGCCTCGCGATCGAGGACGTCGCCCGGCTTCGCGTACTGGAGCGTCCAGTGGCGCGGCTGCAACTGGTCCTCCGGCGACGATTCCACGTAGTGGACGAGACGCCGGTAGCCGGGCCTCACGCGATACGCGGCGAGCCTCGTCGAATCGGGCGACCACACGACTGAATCGAGCTCGTAGGCGTCCCCCTCCGAGCCGTCCGTGCTGAGGAGGACCGTGCCGGCACCGCCCTTCGCGGGGCGCACGGCGACGTTGTAGTTCTGAATCACGGCGACCCAGCGGCCGTCGGGCGACGGCTTCGGCCCGGTCGACGGAGGATCGTGCGGTCCGCGCACCGGCCCGTTGACGCCGCGCAGGGCGCCTGGAGGCACGGGGCCCTCCGTCGTCGTGCAGCGGTAGTCGGCCAGCGTGCACGTCCATCGTGCGGGCTGGATGGAGAACTCGATCGCGCGTGCCTCGTCGACGAACCGGACTTCGTTGAACGGGAGCGTCAGGGCCGTCCAGGACGAGCCGGTCGTCGCGTTCAGCGCCGCTGCCAGCCGGGCATGATCGAACGCGGCCCGTTTCTGCAGCGTCGTCGCGTCCGCCATCACGAACTGGTGGCCGCCCTTGACCGCCTTGCGGTACACGAACCGGTGCGTCTCGCCGATCCAGGATGCCGGCTCCGGCAGGTTGGCGACGCGGGCCGTGACGGTGTCCCGCCATGCCAGGGCACGGTCGTAGTCCGCGCGAGCCACCTGAGCCGCCGCGTCGAGCGCCTGCAGCACGCACGCGGCCACACATGCGGCGGCCGCCGCCACGCGAGCCCGTTCCATAGAGCCTCCATGAGGATGCGTCAGTCGACTGAATCGCCCGTGGTTCTCGTGCGGTGTCTTATCAGGCCCCGGGCCCGGATCACAATCGAAAAGCGCATTCTGCATTACCATGACCCCGGAGGTCGTCATGATTCGCATCGCACGCCGCCGCGCCGCGGCGCTCTCGGTTGCGCTCCTGGCCTGCGGGGTCGTCGTCCTGGCGCAGCCGAAGAGCGCCAACATCGCGGCGCCCGATCGCAGGGCCGGCGAAGGCGAGGGTCCGTTCGATCGGCTCGTCATCCGCGGGATCACCGTCATCGACGGCACCGGCGCTCCTCCGCAGGGGCCGATCGACGTGGTCGTGGAGGGCAACCGGATCAAAGAGGTGAAGAGCGTCGGCTTCCCGAAGGCCACGATCGATCCGAAGGGCCGCCCGGCGAAGGGGACGCGCGAGATCGACGGCAGCGGGATGTATCTGATGCCCGGCTTCGTCGACCTGCACGTCCACGCCGGCGGCGTGCAGGCGCCCCAGGCGGAGTACGTGTACAAGCTGTGGCTGGCGCACGGCGTCACCGCCGCGCGGGGGGTCGGCTTCGGCCCGATGGACTGGTCGCTGAGCGAGCGCGCGCGCAGCGCGGCCAACACCATCGTCGCGCCGCGGATGTTCTCGTACCACGGGCCGTTCACGGGCGACGGCTGGGACACGGCGAAGCCGAAGACCGCCGACACGGCCCGCGAGTGGGTGCGCTGGGCGGCAGGCAAGAAGATCGACGGCCTCAAGCTGACGTCGTTCGATCCCGAGATCATGGCGGCGCTCCTCGACGAGGCGAAGAAGCACGGCCTCGGGTCGACGGCGCACCTCGGCCAGATGGGCGTCGGCCGCATGAACGCGCTGCAGGCGTCGCGCCTCGGGCTCGGCGCGATGACGCACTACTACGGCCTCTTCGAGTCGCTCCTCAAGGACTACAGCGTGCAGCCCTATCCCGTCGATCAGAACTACAACGACGAGCAGCACCGCTTCGGCCAGGTGGCGCGCCTCTGGGACAAGATCCATCCGCGCGGAAGCGACCGGTGGAATGCGCTCATCAAGGAGTGGGTGGACCGCCGGTTCGTCATCGACCCCACGATGACGATCTATTCGGCGAGCCGCGACGTGATGCGGTCGCGGAATGCCGATTGGCACGAGAAGTACACGCTCCCGTCGCTCTGGGACTTCTACCAGCCGAACCGGATCGCGCACGGGTCGTACTGGTTCTACTGGACGACGGAAGACGAGGTCGCGTGGAAGAACTTCTACCGCGTATGGATGTCGTTCCTGAACGACTACAAGAACGCGGGCGGGCGGGTCACCACGGGGTCGGACAGCGGCTTCATCTACCAGCTCTACGGGTTCGGCTACATCCAGGAATTCGAGCTGCTGCGGGAAGCCGGATTCCATCCCCTCGAGGTGATTCGGTCGGCGACCCTCTACGGCGCCGAGGCGCTGCACGAGCCGAAGGGCAAGGCAATCGAGTTCGGCATCATCCGGCCAGGGCTGCTGGCGGACATGGTGATCGTCGACCAGAACCCGCTCGAGAACCTCAAGGTGCTCTACGGCACCGGCGCGGTGAAGCTCAACGACCAGACCGGCAAGGTCGAGCGGGTGGGCGGCATCAAGTACACGATCAAGGACGGCATCGTCTACGACGCGAAAAAGCTGCTGGCCGAGGTGGCGGCGATGGTGGAGAAGGCCAAGGCGCAGCGAAAGCCGACGACCACCGCTTCACGCTGACCACCGCCCGGCGCCCGGCTGGCAAGAGGAGCCGGTTCCTGCCGCGGAGGCGTTGGAACGAGCTCTGCAGGAGAGAGTAAGTATGCACGCCAAGTTCTTGATATTCGCCCTCTCTTGTCTCCTTCTGATGGCGGCCTGTGATGACACATCGGCAACGGGGCCGTCAGTGCCGCTCAACGAGCAGTTCACGCTCGCTCCGGGGCAGACGGCGACGATTCAGGACGCGTCGGTCCGCGTCCAGTTCGTCGGCGTCACGGGCGACTCGCGCTGCCCGGCCGATGTGGTCTGCGTCCAGGGCGGAGACGCGCTCGTGCACATCCGGGTCGGCGATGGCAATGCGGTGGACTACGAGCTGCACACGGGAGACGCGTCGCGCGCCGCGACGACCCACGCGGGCTTCCGCATCGAGCTCGTCGACCTGCAGCCGTATCCGTTCAGCAGCCGGACGATCGGCCCGGACGAGTACCGCGCCACACTGCGGGTGACGCGGCGCTGACGCAGGGTCCTCACGCGAGTCCGCGGTTCTTGAGCGTGGCCCGGTGATGGGCGGTATATGCCGCGATGAGGTGGCACACCCAGCCGAGGAGGCCGCCCGAGCCGATCCAGAACCCGGGCGTCACGATCAGCCAGAAGAGGCCGCGGAGGAAGTCGCCGTTGTAGATCTGCCCGACTCCGGGAATGACGAGGCTGAGGACCGCCGCAACGCCCGGATTGCGCGGCGCTCCGTATCCGGTTGCGATTTCGGCCATGGCTTTAGCTTATCCTGCAACCTCGCTGGCCGCACGATCCGTCTAACCTCCGCCATGGCCCCTTTCGACACGGTCCGGCAGGATCTGACCGCCGCCGCTCGCGGCCTTCGCCGCGCCCCGGGCTTCGCAGCCGCCGCCGCCCTGACGCTCGCGCTTGGCATCGGCGCGACCTCTGCCATCTTCGCCGTCGTCAATGCCGTGCTGCTCGCGCCGTTGCCGTACGCAGACGCGGAGCGTCGCGTGGCGCTCTGGAACCGGTGGACCGGCTTCGACAAGACGTGGCTGTCGGAGCTCGAAACGATCGACTATCGCCGGCTCTGCCGCACGCTCGAATCGGTGGCGGCGTGGTCGAGCGGCCAGGCGAATCTCACAGGAGGAGGCGAGCCGGTCCGCGTCGGCTACGCGGAAGTCACGCCCAACACGTTCGCGGTGCTCGGCTCCCGTCCGATCGCCGGCCGCACGTTCGCCGAGGGCGACGACCGCGAGGGCTTCGATCGGGTGGTGGTGATCGGCCATCGCCTCTGGCAGGCGTATTACGGGGGTGAGATGGACGTCGTCGGCCGCGAGCTCCAGCTCGACGGCGTCGCGCGCACGATCGTCGGCATCATGCCCCCCGGGTTTCAGCTTCCAACCGACTTCGGCGAGGATGCGGCGGAGCCCACGCAGCTCTGGGTGCCGCTGTACCTCGATCCCGCGAGCACGGATCGAGGCAACCACGGCTACTACGGCGCAGCCGTGCTCGCGGAGGGGGCCACCGCGGCACAGGCTTCCGCGGAGCTTCGCTCGATCGCGGCGGCGTGGACGCGGGAGGGGCTCTATTCTCCGGGGGATGAGTTTTACACCTTCGCCGTGCCGCTCGAGGACGAGGTGCGCGGAGCGATCCGCCCGGTGCTGATCCTGCTCGGCGCGGCCGTCGCGTTCCTGCTGCTCATCGCGTGCGCGAACGTCGCCAATCTCCTGCTGGCGCGCGCCGAGGGACGGCAGCGCGAGATCGCCGTGCGCGCCGCCATCGGCGCCGGACCGTGGCGCATCGCCCGGCAGTTGCTGACCGAAAGCCTCGTGCTCGCACTCTGCGGCACGGCCGGCGGCGTCGCCGTCGCGGTCGGCGCCGCACACGCGATCCGGGTGTTCGATCCCGCGAGCCTGCCGAAGCTTGGCGTTGTCGATCTCGACGCGCGCGTCCTCGCGTTCACCGCCGTGGTCGGTATCGCGACCACGATGCTCTTCGGCCTCGTGCCGGTACTGCGTGCGTCGCGCGTCCAGTTGACCGACGCGCTTCGCGACGGCAGCGTCACCGCCACCGCCGGCGGTTCCCGCCTGCGGCTCCGCGCGGTCCTCGTCGTCGCGGAGACGGCGCTTGCCGTCGTGCTCGTGACGGGCGCGGGCCTGATGATCCGGAGCGTCGATGCGCTGCAGCGCGTGGAGGTTGGCTTCGATCCCGACAGCGTGCTGACGATGCGCCTTGCCCTGCCTGCTGCCAGTTACGAAACGCCGGAACAGGTCGTTGGCGTGTACGAGCGGCTGCTCGAGCGCGTGCGCGCGCTGCCGGGCGTGCGCCGCGCGGGCCTCATGCGCGCGCTCCCCCTGGGCACGACCATCGGCGACACGGGGCTCGACATCGAGGGGTTCGTCGAGACGCCCGGCAACAACATACAGGTCGACTGGCAAGTCGTGTCATCGGGCGCGATCGAAGCGCTCGGGGAGCGAATCGTCCGCGGCCGCTCGTTCACGCGCGCCGACGGACCGGACGCGCCGCTCGTGGCGGTGATCAACGAGACGATGGCCGCGAAATACTGGCCCGGGCGCGATCCAATCGGCCATCGCGTCCGGCAGGGCCCCCCGTCGCGGCCCTGGATGACCGTGGTCGGCGTGGTCGCAGACGTCCGGCACAACGGCCTGGAAGCGGCCGTCAAGAACAAGCTGTACCGGCCACACACGCAGTTTTACCGGAGCGCGAACTTCGCCGTGCGCAGCATGCACCTGCTGGTCAAGACCGAGGGCGAGCCCATGGCGCTCGCCGCGCCGATTCGCGCCGAGGTCCGGGCGATCGATCCCTTGCTCCCGGTGGCCAGCGTGCGGACGATGAACGACGTGATCGCGACGGCGATGTCGCAGCCGCGCCTCGCGCAGTGGGTGCTCCTGCTCTTCGGCGCGCTCGCGCTGGCCCTGGCCGCGATCGGCCTCTACGGCGTGCTGTCGTACGTCGTCTCGGAGCGCCATCACGAGATCGGCATCCGCATGGCCATCGGGGCCGACCCGCGCGATGTGCGGTCGATGGTGCTGCGCCAGGGACTCACGATGGCACTCGCCGGTGTCGCCGCCGGCCTTGGGGCGTCGTTCGCGCTGGCTCGTGTCATCGAAGGGCTGCTGCACGGCGTGGCGCCGCACGATCCGCTCACCTTTGTCGCCTCCCCCGCCCTTCTCGTCCTGGTGGCGCTCGTGGCGAGCGGCGTCCCGGCATGGCGTGCAACCCGCGTCAGTCCGCTGCAGGCCCTGCGGGAATCCTGACTCCAGATTCGCGATTGCCCCGTCTTGATTCATGCTTCGACCGTCAGAAGAGTGATCCTGTCGAGAATCGAGCATCACGAATCACGCAATTCAGAGAATGGAGCGTTTCATGGTGGCGCGACGAGAGGTCATGGGTGGAACCCTGCTCGCGGGCCTGGCGGCCCTGCTGACGCCGGCGCCGGCGCCGGCCGCGGCCCAGGAGCGCCGCGACGATCGCGGGGTCGCGAAGGCGATCGACGAGCTCCGCGAGGTGATCGAAGGGCAAGGCAGCGGCTGCGCTCCGGGACAGTGCGGCGCCGTCGCGATGATCCGCCAGCAGCAGAAGACGTTCATCAAGGCGAACCGCAAATATCCCGACTACATCGACGTGGGGATCGACGCGTGGGAAGCCGTGTACGACTGGCACGTGAAGAATCGGCAGGAGGTCACGAAGGCGCGCCTGCCCGATGGGCGCTACGGCATCGTGTACATGTTCACGACCGTCGTGCTGCGGGAGGATCAGACGCCGAGCTTCGTCGGCTGGGGCTACGACGCGCGCTGAAGGAGCGCCTGCCGGACGAAGGCCTGGATGTCGGCGGCCGGCCGCGCGCCGGCCGTGCGCGTCACCTCCCGGCCCTCACGGAACACCGCCATCGTCGGGATCGACCGGATACCGAAGCGCTCGCCAAGCTCCGGCAGGGCTTCGGTGTTGACCTTCACGACGAGGAGATCGCCGGCTGTGCCCTTCGCGACCTTCTCGATCTCCGGCGCGACCATGCGGCACGGGCCGCACCATGGCGCCCAGAAGTCCACGACGACCGGAAGGCTTGACGTGCGGACGAGCGCATCGAAGGCGTCGGCCGAGGGAACCTCGATGGGCGCGTCCGGCGCACGGAGCGGCGTCTTGCACTGGCCGCAGCGCGTCGTCTTTCCGAGCCCGGCGTACGGGAGGCGGTTCGTCTGGCCGCACGAAGAACACGTCGTCAAGACGCCTCGATTGTCGAGCTGCAGGGCACCCATGCAGACCATTGTAACCGCGCGTCTTCCGCGAGCTCACGCGCGGGTGTTCAGGGCGTCGTCGTCTGACACGGCTCGCCGCTGAGCACCGCCAGCAGGATCAGCGGCCGGCGTCCCTTCCGCACGAACGCATGCGCGGTGCCGCGCGGCACCTGCGCGAAGCTGCCAGTCACGAGCGCCGACTCGCGGCCGTTCAGCCTGACCGTGCCCTCGCCCCCGAGGACGTAATAAGACGATTCGGCGTTCTCGTACAGCCGCTCCGGCAGTGGGTCGTTCAACTGGATCATCGTGGAGCGTACGTTGCCGCTGCAGCCGAGGAGCGTTTCCTTGCGGGGCTGTCGACCGATGAACTCCTTCTCGAGCAGATCGAGGATGGACACGATTTTTGGTTCGCCCGGTGGCGCGACAGGCGCGGGGGCCGGCTCGGGCTCCTGCGCCGGCTCCGGCGGTGCGGGCTCGGGCGCGGGCGCCACGGA
>JBOGIW010000463.1:0-1785 GCA_050748045.1 Vicinamibacterales bacterium
GTCGACCCGCATCGTCACTCTGACCCCGTTCTGACCCCGATTACAGGTTTGTGGCTGAGTGTCGAATTGTTGGCACGAATACAGGCCCCTTCGAGACCGGCCGATATGGGCTCAGCAGCCCGAATCACACAAATGACGCCCAAAACCAAGGATTCGGAGCCGCTGTTCTAGCGGCTCGACCGGGCATGCCGCTTGCGCTTAGGGCGACCGCCCGTCCACTGTTCAGGAGGCTCCCGTGTTTCTTAGCGCCCTGTCGCTCTTCTCCAACGATCTGGCGATCGACCTGGGCACGGCCAACACCTGCGTCTACGCGCGCGGGAAGGGCATCGTGCTCAGCGAGCCGTCGATTGTCGCGGTCAACAACACGAACGATCAGATCGAGGCCGTCGGCAACGACGCCAAGGAGATGCTCGGGCGCACTCCCGGGAACATCACCGCCATCAAGCCGATGCGCGACGGCGTCATCGCCGACTTCGAGGCGGCCGAGAAGATGCTCGGCTACTTCATCCGTAAAGCCCACCGCCGCAAGACGCTGGTCCGCCCGCGCGTGGTCATCGGCGTGCCGTCGGAGATTACGCAGGTCGAGCGGCGCGCCGTCAAGGACAGTGCCTACCGCGCGAAGGCGAGCGAGGTCCACCTCATCGAGGAGGCGATGGCCGCCGCCATCGGCGCGGGACTGCCGATTACCGAGGCCGCCGGCAACATGATCGTCGACATCGGCGGCGGCACGACCGACATCGCGGTCATCTCGCTGGCGGGCGTCGTGTACAGCAAGTCGGTGCGCGTGGCAGGGAACGCCCTGGACGATGCGATCATCAACTACGTGAAGCGCGAGCACGACCTCCTCATCGGCGAGCGCACGGCCGAGCGCGTGAAGATGGAGCTCGGGTCGGCGTGGCCGCTCCGGGACAAGAAGGACATGGAAGTCAAGGGCCGGCACGTGCTCGAGGGCAAGCCGAAGACGGTGTCGCTGAACGACAGCCAGATCCGCGAGGCGCTGGCGGAGCCGGTGAAGCAGATCGTCCAGGCGGTTCGCGACGGCCTCGAGCGCATTCCGCCGGAGCTGTCGGCCGACGTCTGCGACCGTGGGATCGTCCTGAGCGGCGGCGGGGCGCTCCTGCAGAACCTCGACGAGCGGCTCCGCCGCGAGACCGGTCTTCCCGTGCAGGTCGCCGAGGATCCGCTGTCGTCAGTCGTGCTCGGCGCCGGCAAGATGCTGTCGGACTTCACGCTCCTCCGCAAGATCTCGCTCGACTAGCTCGCCACATCGGGAGCGCATTCGCGCGCTCCCAGATTCCACCGAGCGCCGGGACCCGGAGGCATACGTGGACCTCTCGGTGCTCGGTCGGACCGTTCTTGCTCAGTCAAACAGCAGCCCAGTACCGGACGTTACGTCTGGTTGCTGATCTGCAGATCCCATCCATCGGGGTCGAGCACGTGGAAGCTCTTGAAGTCGTCGCCGACCATGTCGGGCCTCGGGTTCAGGCCGCGCCGCTCGAGCTCGGCCTTGACCTTTTCCGTGTCCCAGGGCTGCACGCCGAACGAGATGTGGTTGATCACGCCGGTGAGCGGCGGACGCCCGGCCCGCCCCTGCGGCGGGCTCGCGGGCGGCTCGCGCCGGTTGCGGATGATGATGTCGCCGACCTCGCCGATGCGCAGCGTGGCCTGGCTGGTGCCGTTGTCGGTGCGGACCTCCCAGCCCATGAGGCTTGAATAGAAAGCCGCGCTCTTCTTGTAGTCGGCGACGGCGTAGGAGATGTGGTCCAGCGCGACCGTCTTCCACGG
>JBOGIW010000464.1:0-5064 GCA_050748045.1 Vicinamibacterales bacterium
TGCACTGGGCGGCGGGCGATCGGCTCGTCTTCCTGGCCGACCTCGACGGGTGGCCGCATCTGTACTCCGTTCCCGCGACGGGCGGCGACCCGACGCTCCTCACGCCCGGCAGGTTCATGGTCGAGTATGTGACGCTGACGCCCGACAGGACGACCCTCGTCTACAACGCGAACACCGGCAACCATCCCGACGACAGCGAGCGGCGGCATCTCTTTCGGGTTGGCGTGGACGGCGGCGCTCCAACGGCTCTGACGAGCGGCGACGGGATCCAGTGGGCGCCGGCGGTCACCGCCGACGGCGGCACGCTCGCCTATATCGCCTCGGACGCGCGGCGGCCGCCCCTCGTGCACGTGCGCGCGCTCGACGGCGGCACGCCGCGCGCGCTCGGCGCGGAGCTCGTCGGATCGGATTTCCCTTCGTCACAACTCGTCACACCGGAGCTCGTCGTCGTCAAGGCGCCTGACGGCACGCCCGTGCATTGCCAGTTGTTCCGGTCGCCGAACGGCCCGGCGCGGCGTCCGGCCGTGGTGTTCGTGCACGGCGGCCCGGCACGGCAGATGCTCCTCGGATGGGACTACCTGTGGTACTACGCGTACGCCTACGGCGTGCATCAGTACATGGCGAGCCGCGGCTTCATCGTGCTGGCTGTGAACTACCGCCTGGGCATCGGCTATGGCCACGACTTCCATCACCCGCGGCACACGGGACCGCGTGGCGCCTCCGAGTATCAGGACGTGCTCGCGGCAGGCAAGTACCTGCAGGCGCGGTCCGACGTCGATCCCGCGCGGATCGGGATCTGGGGCGGCTCGTACGGTGGCTACCTCACGGCGCTCGCGCTCGGCCGCAACTCCGACGTGTTCGCCGCGGGCGTCGATCTGCACGGCCGGCACGACTTCACCAACTTCCCGTCGACTCGCCAGCAGCTCGCGGCCGTCGTCGGCGACGGCATCAGCTCCGAGCAGCTCGCCGAAGCGATGCGCGTCGCGTGGCAATCGTCGCCGACGTCCTGGGTGAAGAGCTGGAAGTCCCCTGTGCTCTTCATTCACGGCGACGACGACCGGAACGTGCCCGTGGAGCAGACCGTCGATCTCGTCCAGCGGCTTCGCAAAACCGGCGTCCCCTTCGAGGAACTGATCATCCCCGACGAGATCCACAGCTTCCTGACGTACCGAAGCTGGCTCCGCGTGAATGAGGCCGTGGTGGGATTCTTCAACCGCAAGCTCGGTCACAGAGGGAGCAGCGACCCGCAATGACGAAGCGAGGCAACGGGCCGGCGAGGACCGGCGTGTCGCGGCGGCGGTTCCTGGCGTCGGCGGCGCTGGCGGGCTGCGCCGCCGGCCGGCTGTCGCACGCATCACCTCCGGCGGCGACGGGCGATCAGGCGTCACGCCTCGTCAGCCTCCGTCCCGGCGGCGGCGACAAAAGCTTCGATCCGTGGATCGAGATCGACGCGGCGGCGTTCCGCCACAACGTGAAGGAAGTGTCGCGGCTCGCGGGCGGCACGCCGATCATGGCCGTGGTCAAGAACAACGCGTACGGGCTCGGCGATACGCTCGTCGGGCCGCTCCTCGCCGCGTGCGACGAGGTCGTGGGCATCGGGTGCGTGCGGGTGGCCGAGGCCATCGCCATGCGCGAGGCCGGCGTTACGAAGCCGATCCTCAACATGGCCGAGGTGACCGACACGGAGGCGGCGGAGCTCGTCTCGCGCAACGTGTGGCTGTCGCCGTGGCTGGATGACGCCGGGCAGCGGCTCGACCGGCTCGCGCGACGCTTCGAGCGGCCGATACCGGTCCACCTGTACCTCGACACCGGACTCGGACGCGAAGGCATGCCGTACCACCGCGCGCTGCCCTGGATGGCCGACCTGGCCGGCCGCCGGTCGGTTCGACTCGACGGCACGTACATGATGTTCACGCACGATCTCGAGTTCGATCGCGAGCAGCTCGCGCGGTTCGTGCAGCTTGCCGGCAACGCGCGAGCCAGGGGCCTGCGCCTCGGACGGCTGCACGCCTCGCCGTCGTACGAGCTCTTCTTCCTGCCGGATGCGCGGCTCGACATGGTGCGCGTGGGCAATGCGCTCTTCGGCAACCACGTGGACGACAAGGCAAAAGGGCTGGCCGACCTGAAGCCGGTGTTCCGGCTCTGCGCGCGCGTCGTGCGCGTGGAGCAGCTCCGGCCGGGCGACGGCGTCAACTTCAGGCGCGAGTACGTGGCCAGCCGTCCGACGTGGACGGCGCTCCTGCCGGTCGGCCACGTGGACGGTTACCCGGCCGACGCCTCCGGCACCTGTCGCGTCCTCGTCAACGGCCGCCTCTATCCGGTCGTCGGCGCCGTCAGCTCCACCCACACGATCGTCGAGCTCGGCGACGAGAAAACGGTGAACGTCGGCGACGTGGCTACGCTCATCGGCCCGGACGATCCGGAGATTGACCCGCACGTCGTGGCCACGCGGACCAGGGTCGGGTTCTACCGGATGATCACGAAGCTCAATGCGCTGCTGCCGCGTCGAGTGGTGGGAGCGGGGAGGTCGTAATGTCCCTTTCGCGCCGTACTTTCCTTCACCGTGCCGCGTTCGACGCGTTTCCGGCGTTCTCGACGGCATTCGTCACCGGGCGCGGACGCGAGGCGTTCGAGGCCGAAGGGGCGAGCCGTCTCGAGGTGTCCGCCACGACGCAGTCGGCGGACTACATCTGGATTCACAGCAACGAGAACCCGCTCGGCCCGGGGCCGCGCGCCATCGCCGCGCTCACGGGGTCGATTCAATACGCCGGCCGGTATCCGATGAACGCGCGTCCCGCGATCGCCGACCTCAGGGCGGCCATCGCCGCGCGGTTCGGCGTGAAACCTCAAAACGTCGTCCTCGGCGCCGGCTCGGGCGAGATCCTGCGGAACGCGGTGCGCGCGTTCACCTCCCCGGCTCGGCCGCTCGTCACCGCCGCGCCGTCCTTCGAGGCGCCCGAGCGCATGGCCCGGCAGATCGGGACGCCGGTGAAGGCCGTTCCGGTGGACGGATCCGGCCGGCTCGACATCGAGGGGATGGCCGCCGCGGCGCGAGGTGCGGGGCTCGTCTTCTTCTGCAATCCCAACAACCCGACCGCCACGGTCCATGGCGCAAAGGTCGTGAGCGCGCTCGTGGCGCGGGTGCGCCGCGAGTCGCCCGACACGGCGATCCTCGTCGACGAGGCCTATCACGATTACGTGACGGATCCTGGCTACGCGACGGCTGCGCCTCTTGCGCTCGAGCATGCGAAGGTCTTCATCACCCGCACGTTCTCGAAGGCATACGGCATGGCGGGACTGCGAAGCGGCTACGCGATCGGACAGCTCAAGACGATTGAGGCGCTGGCGGCGTACGCGATGCCCTACAACCAGAACGCGCTCGTGCTGGCCGCGGCCGTGGCGGCGCTCGGCGACACGGAGCGCCTCGCCGCCGAGCGCGCGCGCAACACCGAGGTGCGCGCCTTTACCACCAGGTTCTTCGAGTCGGCGGGCTGCAAGCCGACGCGCTCGGAAGGGAACTTCGTCTTCGCGGACCTCGGGCGGCCGGCGAAGGCGTTCCGCGAGGCGTGTGGCCAGCAGAAGGTCATGATCGGCCGCGAGTTCCCGCCGCTCGCGGCCACACACGTCCGCATCTCGCTCGGCACGATGGAGGAGATGCAGCGCGCCGCGGCGGTCTTCAGGAAGGCGCTCGCCGCATCGTCGAGCTCGGCGCCGCGAGGGTAGCGCCATGCACCAGCAGCAGGATGACACGCGGAGGAGGACCGTCATGTCAGTGTCGCGCCGAAACTTCTTGAGAGCGGTCGGGGCCGGAGGCGCTGGTGTGGCTGCCGGCGCGTTCGCCGGCACGGAGGGAACCTGGTTGCCGGCCCGCTGGCTGGTGCACGACGCGGCGCTCGCCGCCGATGCAGGACCGCTCCTGCTGCACAACAACGAGAATCCCCTGGGTCCCGGCGACGCGGCGATCGAGGCCATCACGGCGGCGCTGGCCGACGGAGGCTGGCGCGCCGGCCGGTACGATACGAAGGTGTGGGATCTCGTCAACGCCATCATGGCCAAGTACGGCGTGAAGCGCGAGAACGTCGCCGTCGGATGCGGGTCGACGCAGCTCCTGCGAAGCGCCGTTCAGGTCTTTACGTCCCGCTCGAGACCGCTGGTCACCGGCTCGCCGTCCTACGAGGAGTGCCCCGACTACGCCCGCCTGATCGGAACGCCCCTCCGCGCCGTCCCTCTCGATCGTACGCTTTGCCTCGATCTCGACGCGATGGCGGCGGCTTCCCTCGGCGCCGGGATGGTGTTCCTGAACAACCCGAACAACCCGACGGCGACGGTGCACGGCGCCGACGCGATGTCGCGCTTCATTCAGACCGTGCTCGACCGCTCGCCGGAAACGGTTGTCGCGATCGACGAGGCCTATCACGACTACGTGACAGACCCGTCTCACCAGACGCAGATTCCGGCGGCGCTCTCCCGCCGGAACGTGCTCGTCGTCCGCACGTTCTCGAAGGCGTACGGCATGGCGGGTCTGCGCGTCGGGTACGCCATCGGCCACCCGGAGACCATCCGGCCGCTGGCGCAGTGGGAAGGCGCGGGAAGCATCAATCTCCTCGGCGCCGTGGCCGCCGCCGCCTCAATCAAGGACGAGACGCGGCTTCGGCGCGAGAGCGTCCGCAATACCGAGGCGCGCAGATTCACGATCGACTGGTTCGACAAGGCCGGATTCCGAGCCACCGACTCGCAAACCAACTTCATCTTCGTCGACCTCCAGCGGCCCGCACGCGAGTTCCGCGACGGCTGCCGCGCGCACGGCGTCGTCGTCGGCCGCGACTTCCCGCCCTTCGAGAAGACGCACGCGCGCATCTCGATCGGCACGATCGAAGAGATGCGCCGGGCGGTGGAGGTGTTCGGCAAGGTGCTGCACGTCCAGGCAACAGCGGTGGCGTGAGCCTGGCGGCGTGCGCCGGGGTTGGAGCGCGCCGCGCGCTACTCGGCGCGAAGCGCCACGAGCGGATCGACGCGCGTGGCTCTTAGCGTCGGGACGTAGCTCGCCACGAGCGCCACCGCCGT
>JBOGIW010000465.1:0-19147 GCA_050748045.1 Vicinamibacterales bacterium
GCCGTGAACGATGCTGCTTCGGCAGCGGCCTTCGCAATCGCGGTGTTCACGATCGCGCCGATCACCTACCTGATCACCGTCATGGGGATCGGCTTGGATGCGACGAGCGCCACGATTCTGGGAGCCGTAACGGCGCTCGCCGCGTGGTTGGTCTCGCCGATACTGGAGTTGTGGCCGGAACGGCCGTGGCGAACGGCTGGTATCGCCGGCGCCACCACACTGCTGCTGTTTGCGGCGGGCGCAGCCACCGAGCGCACGAGCGCGAAGCGTCCCGCGAGGGCAGGCCTGACCTATGTGGTGGACGCAGACGTCGGAAGCGCGTGGCTCGCGGGCTGGGCGACGGCGCCGGCACGTCCCTGGCTGCGGCAGGCCATCGGGGCCGGTATGGCAACCGACGGCGCGTCGACACCCCCGGCGTGGGTCACCCGTACTTTCGACAGACAATTCGTGCGGCGGGCGCCGTACACACCGCTTCCGCGTGCGACGGTGCGAGTGGTCAACGACGAGGCGACATCAAACGGGAGACGGCTTGTGCTGCACGTGCGTCCCGCGCCCGAAAGCGTGGCCGTTGAGCTCGATGGGACTACGAGTGACGTTCTGTCCGCTTCCGTCAACGGCCGACCGGTGGATGCGTCACGTTATCGCTCCACACGCGCGCGATGGGAGTTGTATTACGCAGCGCCAACAGACGACGGCTTCACGATCGAGCTCGTCCTCACGCCGGCTGCGAGAAGCATCGCCCTGATGAGTCGGCGCATTGGATTCCCGGTTTCGGCGGGGCTGCGCATTCCTGATCATCCCGAAGGTGTGCTCGCGGCGGAATTCGGCGACTCGACCATCGTGCATCAGATCGTCGAGTTTAGCGTCCTCTCCCAGCCTGATTGATCACCGGACGCGACTGTGGCTTGGACACAGGCCCTGAAAGGACCGGCGCATGCGCCGGACAATCAACCGTCTCATCAACACTGAGCTACATGGCGCGAAGTGGTTGTGTGAAGTCTGAATAGACCGGTAAGAAATCACCGTCTCTCCTCGAGGGGAAATCAGATCCTGCATCTGCTGCTGTATGGTAAGCGCTCCTGAATCTTCACTGGCCGCGCATCAGACAGGCTTCGATCTCATGTCCACGGCAGGCGCCAGCATGGAATGCTTCCGCATGACCGGCAGCCGTCCGTACGTGAGACCGCGCCAGAGCCATTCGAGAGGACCGAAGTTGAAGCGCTCCAGCCACCAGGCACTGTAGGCAATCTGGAGGGCGTAGACCGAAATGGTCATCGCCAGTCCAAGCGCCGGGCCGGCCTGTCCATACAACCCCGTGCCGTAGAAGAAAGCCGTGCACAGAACGGACTGCATGACATAGTTCGTGAGCGCCAGTCGGCCCGCCAGCGCGAGGGGCGAGAGCCGCTGCTGCCATTTCGCGTCCTGGGCGACCAGTGTGATCGCAGCCGCGTACCCGGCGGCCAACGTCACGAACACCAGCCAGATACATGTGATCAGGACAGCCGACAGCAGAGGTAGACCTCCATCCGCGCGAGGCCGCAGGAACATGAAACCCGCGAACGTCAGCGCGTTGAGGGCGATGCCGAGCGGCAGGCAGATGATGCAGACGCGTTTCAGCATCGGCCTGAGCTCGCCGAGGCGCGTTAGGATGCCGGCGCGCGCGACGAGCACGCCCAGGAGAAACAGGGTAAGAGGGTACAGCCCGAACGGAGGAGACAACATTCCCACAAGAGAGGCTTTCCACTGCAACCAATTCTCCCTGAGGATCGCTGCCATGCTGCCACTGGCGAAGATGTCAATGGTCTGCTGCACGTCCGCCATGTTCACGCCTCTGCCAGCAGGAGCGTGGGACGGAAACAAGAGTATGCGCGCGTACAATACCATCGCTACGGCCGTCAGGCAGCAAATCGCAGCGATCAAGGTTCGTTGGCTCGACTTGCGGAATAGCACCAAAACCATGCCGCACAGGGCGTAGACGAGGAGGATGTCACCCCACCAGATCACAAGGCCGTGAATCAACCCGAACAGCGCCAAGGCCAGCATTCGGCGCACAAATGAACGTGCCGTCAACACTCCTTGCGATTCAGCGCGCGCCAGATGGAGCGCAAAGCCGGCACCAAAGAGAAACGAGAACAGCGTAAACGCTTTTCCTTGCACCAGGACGAGGATGCCGTACTGGGCAATGACATCCAGCTGCCCGGAAAACAACGCCGTGATGTTGCCATACACCGCTGCCGGCGCACTGAACGCCCGCATGTTGGCGATCAGAACCCCGAGCAAGGCCACGCCGCGAAGGATGTCGAGGCAGACGATGCGTTCGCCGACTTCAGCCGGCTGCAACCGCGGCCCGCCGGAGACCGCCTGCCCGAACTGCGAGGGCATGGTATCCACGACGGTCGCTGCGGCGTACGTGACGGGGCTTTCGGTACGCAACATGAGCGCCCTCCTTGATGCTGAGAAAGACGTGCGCTGCCGGTGAGCTGGCTATCGCCTGCGCGTCCGCGTTCACGGCAGCTCACCGCTGTCCGATGCGACGACGGTGTCGAGCGCGTCCCGGAAGCCGCGCAGGCAATCTGCGGCCGTGGCCGGCAGCAGGAGATCCGTCCGGTACAAGAGCCGCAGGTCGAGCGTGGCGCCGTGCGGCTCGACGTACAGCGTGATTGGCACATCGGTGTCAACCGCACGAACGCTGCGAGCAGACATTCGCAGGCCGCCCGCGAACGCCGCCGGCACATCAGGCAGCCAGTTGACGATGCTGTCGAAATACGTTTGCTGATGCGCCCCTCGCGGCGGCGCCAACGCGCGCACGAGAGACATGAACGGCACGTGCATGTGCGTGTACGCGCTCAGGGCAATCCGCCGCACCGTGGCCAGGAGGCCGGCCGACGAGCGCTCGCCCGCGGTTCGAATCCGCACCGGCAGGACGTTGATGAAGCAGCCGATCAGCGGCTCGACGTCGACGCGCGCGCGATCTGCGACCACGACGCCAACGACGAGATCATCGCATCCGGAGCGCTGGCGGAGCGCGAGATACCACGCCGCCAGCACCGTCATGAACAGCGTCGTATGGGTCTGCGCCGCAACTGCTCGCATCCGGCCGATGAGATCGCTCGGCAGCGTCCACTGCAACTGACCCGCCCGATCCGCGCCGTTCGGCGCCGCAGGACGATCGAACGTCAAGCCCGGCGGCGGCGCGTGCTGCAGCTCCTGCCGCCAGTAGGCGATGTCGCGATCGATCAGACCGCGATACTGGTCGGTGCGCTGCTCCTCGACGTACGCCGCATACTGCATCGGCAGCGGCTCGAGCGCGAGCGGAATGCCGTCGCGCAGGTGGCGATAGAACGCCAGAAGGTCTCGAAGGCACACACGTGCCGACCACGCATCGGCGACGAGGTGATGCAGGATCAGCGAGAGCACGTGCGTGCCGCGCTCGAGCCGGAACAGACGCGCACGCGCGAGAGGCGGATGGGCCAGATCGAAGGGTTCACGCAACTCCGCCTGCAGGCCGGCGTCCAGAACCGCGCCGCGATCGAGAGGGTGGACGTCCTCCAGATCGGCACGCTGGAGCGCAAGACGGGCGCGGGCCGACGTCCGCTGCGCCGGACGATCATCCACCATCGTGAGGCCCGTTCGCAGCAGGTCGTGTCGCCGGACCAGCAGGTGCAGCGCCTTCTCGAGGATCCACGGGTTCACGTCTCCCTCGATGCAGAAGGCAAACGGCACGTGATAAGCGAGGCAGCCGGGTTGGAGCTGCTGCAGCAGCCAGATCCATTCCTGGCAGTACGAGAGCGGGTAGCGGCGTCGCTTCGTGCCGGGGTTCATCGCAGACCATGAGCGCGCCGCGCCAGTCGGCTCAGCGCATGTCCAACATGTACGGGTACCACTGCTGCCATCGCGTCTTCAGGTCGTCTCCGTCGATGCGTCTGAACGTCACGGTAAAAGGGATGCGCCTGCATGGGCGTGCTTGCACCCGGCGCAATCCCCGCCCTCGACAAGGCTGAAGTGATCGTTCTCGAATCGCACTCCGAACTGCGCGGGGCTGCTGTCACCGGTCGCGTGCCGCTGCAGCGATCAATTCGGAATCGGTGCATGGCGCGACGCGTCACGGTACCAATGAATCACCGCGGCGTCGAACGCGATCCCGCGGAAAATTTGACGGAAGTGAAATCGCGCACGCCGCCAGCGCCATTCCCGACGGGATGTTGACGGGCGTTCCGCGCGGGCGTCTCTACAGGACGATCGAGTGCTATACTTGGGCCCGATGACTCCCAAGCTGTACAAGGCTGCGGACGTGTGCGAGCTCGCGCAGTTGCAGCCGTTCGTGCTGCGGTCGTGGGAGAAAGAGTTTCCGGGGATTGGGGTCCAGAAGTCGAGCGACAGTCCGCGGTTATACCGGCAGTCGGACGTCGATCAGTTGCTGCGGATCAAGCAGCTCGTGTTCGTCGAGGGGTTGACGCTTGCGGGGGCGCGCCGGAAGATCGAAGCGTCGATGCCCGTGACGGCGGCGGCCCGCGCCGAAGAGGTCTCGGAAGTGATCGAGGTCCTGGGCGCCGACGTGCACAACCGGATCGCGCACGTACGCAACGGGCTCCGATCGATCCTGCACCTGCTGGACGGCCGCGAGCATACGTACGAGCTGACGCCGCCGGTGGCCGACCATCGGCCGCGATCGACGCCGCGCCCGGTGGCGGTGCGGAGACCGGAGCCGGTCCGCACGAAGGCCGTGGCACGCAAGGCTGGACCGTCGCGCGGGAAGCCGGCGAAGCGCGCCTCGCGCTGACGACCGCGCCAAGTTCCAGGTCCCGGGTTCTCGTTCGGGGTTCTGTTCAGAACACGAACGGGGAACACGAACGTGGAACCTGGAACAGGGAACAGGGAACCAGAGGTTTCGGGATGTAGCGCAGCCTGGTAGCGCACCTGACTGGGGGTCAGGGGGTCGTGGGTTCGAATCCCGCCATCCCGACCAATGTCGACGGGCCTGATTCGCTGATGCGCGTCAGGCCCGTTGCGTCAAGTGGCACACAGGGAATCCAGACAGGGCTGGATTGTCGGGCGTTCACCGGCAGCGGACCACGGATACCCTCGGCACCCGCCCGCTCCCTCACTCCTCGAACCGTGGCTGGATGCAGCCGCAGTGCTGGCACTGCCACGTCGGCAGGGTCCGATGGGGCGGGACGGGCGATCCGACCCGGCTGATGGCGCGCGGCGACGGCACGCGCAACTCGGCCCTCCGCATGCCGGTTCCGCACCGCCGGCACTGCTCCGTGGCTTCGCGCTTCCGGTAGACGGCGTTCATGAAGGCGAGCGTAGAATGCCCGCGTGTCCCGCGGTATCAGGTGGGGCAGGTATTCTTCCGGGCGTCCGGAGGGGATTTCCGCTCAGCCGTCAGGGTCAACCTCAACAGAGCGCGGCGCCGTGGACGGCACATCCACGCCCGCGTGCGGACGCGTCGATGTTGCACCTCATCGGGATCCTGCGGAGATTTCACGGATTAGCTGCGCGTGTCACGACGGATGCGAGCGTGCGGATCGAGGCGTTGACCGGTATTCCGACGCGACCGCAGGTGCCCGGTTACAGTCCGCGCCGATCCACCGACGCCTCCGGAGACGAATGCCTCATCTCCTCCAGTGTGCGCCGCCCATCGGTCTCTCCTCATCAGCCGTGGGCTGATCGACCATCGCCGGCGCCTGCCGGCGACTGAGGAACTCCCGGATGAGGTGGAGCCCGCGATTGTCAGCCGCGACGAACCGCTGATGAGCGAGAAACTCCGATATCGACGAGCGGCTGTCGTGCGCGTCGAGATCGACGCCGGCCCGCAGCGACAAGGTCCGCACGGTGCGGGCATCGCTCACGTCGAGAAAGACCTCAGGAGGGCACCGGTGAGCCGCGGCTCGCTTCAGCGCGCGCAGGACGCGCATGAAGTTTCGCGCATCGAGCGGGCGGATGCGCATGATGCGGCAGTTCGCGCACAGCGTCGTGTAGCTCACGGCTGCTTGCTGGGCCCAGGACGCAAGCGTCTTCAGATCGCTCTCGGCTTCGCATGCCTTCAGCACGTACGCGACCCAGCGTTCGGCGGCGGAACGCGGCGGCACGAGCTGATGCGCGTCCTGAGCTGTCTCCATGACCCTGACCCAGGACGAGTCATGGCTGGGAAGATGGTCACGGCCATTCGATCGCGGTGGTGTGTCGCGCATGATCCGCTCATGATGTGAGAGCGCCGAATGATACCAGAAGAAAAAGATCGCGCTGCACAGCATTGAACGCCTGCGACCGCGCGTCAGTCGTGCGGTTCAACGCATGGCGTGGCATGACACCGCGGATACACGGGAAACTCATCGATGCAATCTTCACCGGATCCCTCGGCGAAAGTCCGTTCAATGTTGCGTGCGCGCGTCAGGGCGATGTCAGCGCAGCGGATGATGCTCGACGAGATGCGCCGTCACGATCCGGCCGGCGATGAGATGCTCCTGGATGATGCGCTCGAGGACGGGTGGATCGCACGCGCCGTACCACGCCCCCTCGGGGTAGACGACCGCGATGGGGCCGCCTTCGCAGATGCGCAGGCAGTTGGCCTTCGTCCGCAGGATGCCGCCCTGCTCCGAGAGGCCCAGCTCCTTCAGCCGGCGCTTCAGGAACTCCCAGGCGATGAGACCGCGCTCCGTCTCACAGCATTTCGGCGTGGTCTGATCGCAGCAGAGAAAGATGTGGCGGCGCGCCGCGGAAACGCCGATCTGATCGGCCACGCGCCGCTGAGACTCCGACATCGGCGAAAGTATAGGCTACTCGCTCGGCAGGGCAGCGGGCCCACGCGCGTCGCGCTCCCTGATTCGTGCAGCGGGGCCGCGCTATTTCAGGGCCTGCAGCGACACCTCCACTCGCACGATTTCGCCCGTCACACGGTCCGCGGCCGCGGCGAACTGCGTGGACTGCCCATCTCCGAGGACGACCGTGTTCACCGACCGGAACGATCGGAACGGCGGGTGCAGGCTTCCCCCTGCAACGGCCGGGCCCTCACCATTCGCATAGATCGACTTGTCCGAGATCGAGAGCTCGACGAGGTACCGACCATCCGGGCTTGGTCGGACGCTGCAGTCGATCTGCGTGCCGATGAGCTCGTAGTTCACCGCGGCCTGTGTGGCTGCCGGCTTCCCTTCGACAGGCGTCGCCGAGACGCTCGTGGAGATCGGGATTTCCGCTCCCATCCGGACCTGCGCGATTCCGCGCGTCGCCGCGTTGACCGACAGCGTGTACGGCAGGCTGCTGATTCGCTTCTCGCCCTGGTATCGCGCGATCACCACCTGGACGCGTACCGGCGCCGCTCGAGCACTGTCGGCCGGCGGTTTCGGCGGCGCGGGAGGCGTCTGCGCCGCCGCGTGCCAGGCGCCGGCAACGGACATCAGCAGAAGAATGGCAAGGGCGCGAGTGAACGGATGCGTCACGGGTGTACTCCTTGCTCACCAAATCCCGGCGTGAGCGGTTCGATGACGATGAGCGGCAAGGCGAGCTCCTCGGGGAGCATCAACGGGGTCTGTTCGGTGCCGGCTCGCGCCAGACGCGAGAGGTCGACGTCTCCGCTGCCGACGCGCGCCATGAGCCGTCGCCAGGCGGCCGCCTCCGGCGGATAGACGATCACCTCGATCGTCTGCTCGATCGGAGCCGCCGCCGGGCGCCGTCTCGCCCCGCCGCGCGAGATGCGGCCCGAGGCGCCCTCCGACGCAACCGGCCGCGCCGTCGCGTCATAGCCGGCTTCGTCGATGCTTCGCGCCGCGAGCTCGGTAGCCGCCCGCGGCTCAGGCGTCGTGCGGAACACGATTGCGACGAGCAGCGCGCCTACAACCAGCGCGCCGCCGGCGGCCACAGCCCAGGGAAGCCGCCACGCGCCGGCCAGCGCACGGATCGGCGGCTCGTTCGCGAGGCGCTCCCGCACGCGCGCCCTGAAATCCGGCGACGGGTCGATCGAGACGAGCGCCTCGATCTCGCGGTCGAGCCTCGCGTCATCCATTGGCTTGATCCTCGGCCATCGATTGCAGCCGCGCCCTCAACCGCTGTCGCGCCAGGAAGAGCCGCGACTTCACCGTGCCCTCCGGCAGATCCAGCAGCGCGGCGACCTCGCGGACATCGTGCCCCTCGATGCCGGCCAGCACAATTGCCGTTCGCAGCGTGTCGGGCAGCGCGTCGATGGCGCTCCAGAGTCGCGCGGCCCGCTCGCTCGCCTCGACGTTCTCGGCCGTCGTCTGCCGCGGCGCCGCCGTGCCCAGCTCGCGCGACGCTCGCCTCCGCTCGGCCCGCCGGCGATCGAGGGCCAGCCGCCACGTCGTCCGGACCAGCCACGCGCGGAAGCGCGTGCGGTCGCGGAGACGGCTGAACCCCCGGTGCGCCCGGACGAATGCCTCCTGCGCCACGTCTTCGGCATCCTGCCGGTGCCGCAGTACGGCGAACGCCACGCGAAAGGCCAGCGTCGATGACTCGACCAGCCGTTCCTCGAACTCACGTTCGAGGTCGGCGCTGATCACGCTTGCGGCCGGCACTCCGACGACATCCTGCATGGGCTCATGACGCGACGTTCTGGAGGCAAGACGCCGCCGCGGCGGTTTTGGTTCAGTGCCGGCCGCTGACCCGTCGGGGCCGTCCTCGTCTGCCACGACGACGTGCCGAACAGGATCCATCGCCAGCCACGAAGAACACGTTCTTTGTGACCTTCGTGGCTACGCTTTGAGATCTCCCGGATGTCCCTGTGACTCGGCGCCGACAGAATCGGCATCGAGACTCAGCGTCGCTCGCCCCTCGGCTCCTGCTGCGTGAGGCAGTGGAGCGTGCCGAGCCCCCACACGAGATCGACGGCGTGAATGCCGACGACGCGGTGGCGGGGCATCAGGCCGGCGAGCGTGGTGAGCGCGACGCGGTCGCTCGGATCGTTGAAGGTCGGCACGAGCACGACGCCGTTGGCGACGTAGAAGTTGGCGTAGCTGGCCGGGAGCCGCTCGCCGCGCATGACGACCGGCCGCGGAAAGGGGAGCCGCACCACGCGCAGCGGCCCGGCGTCGCGGCCGGCGGCCTCGAGTCGCCGCAGGTTGTCCATCGACCGCGCGTGGTTCCCGTCCGCCGGGTCCTCCTCGACGGCGACGACCACCGTCCGCGCGTCCACGAAGCGCGCCACGTCGTCGACATGGCCGTGCGTGTCGTCGCCGACGCAGCCCTCGCCCAGCCAGATCGTGTGGCGCACGCCGAGCCACTCGCGGAAGAGACGCTCGTAATCGGCGCGCGTCAGTCCGGGGTTGCGCACCTGGATCGCGCCGAGCAGCCACTCCTCGGTGACGAGCATCAGGCCCTCGCCGTTGACCTCGGTGCCTCCGCCCTCGAGGACAATCCGCTCACCCGTGTCCGGGCGGCGCGGCTCGAGGCGCGGCAGCCCCGTGATGCGGGCCATCGCCGCTCCAACGCCGGCGTCCTGCCGCCAGTTCGAGTACTTCGCCCAGCCGTTGAAGGCCCAGTGCACGAACAGCGGGCGCCCGCGGTCGTCGAGGACGACGGTCGGCGCCGAGTCGCGCAGCCACACGCGATCGGTCGGCACCACGTGAAGCCGTACCCGATCGAGGCTGACGGCGTGCGCCTCGAGCGCGGCACGCGCGCTCGCCATCACCTCGTCGGAGTGGCAGAGGATCTCGAGCGCCTCGTGCTCCACGATGACGCGCGCGATCTCGGCGTAGACCCAGGGCACGGCCGCCAGCTTGCCCGGCCAGTCGGGCTCGTGGTGCGGCCAGCTGATCCAGGTGGCGCGGTGCGGCTCCCACTCGGCGGGCATCCGCGCGCCCGGTGGAGGAGGGTGGACGGTCACGCCCCGATGTAGCGGCTCAGGATGGGACCGTACGCGTCCACGCGGCGGTCGCGCAGGAACGGCCAGTTGCGACGAACGGTTTCCATCATCCCCGGATCGCATTCGACGACGAGGACCTCTTCGTCCTCGCCTGCCTCCGCGACGTAGCGGCCAAAGGGGTCGGCCACGAACGAGTGGCCGAAGAACGTGATGCCGTTGGTGCCGGGCTCGTCCTCGTGGCCGACACGATTGGCCGACGCGACGTAGACCCCGTTGGCGATTGCATGCGATCGCTGGATGGTCCGCCACGCCTCGACCTGCGCCGCGCCCCACTCGTCTTTCTCCGCGGGATGCCAGCCGATGGCCGTGGGGTAGACGAGGAGATCGGCGCCGAGGAGCGTCGTGATGCGCGCCGCTTCCGGGAACCACTGGTCCCAGCAGATGAGCACGCCGACGTTGGCGTAGCGCGTCTTCCAGACCTTGAAGCCGTGGGCCTCGCCCGGGCTCTCGCCGTGGTAGTCCCGGTGGCCGTCGCCCGGCGTGAAGTAGTACTTCTCGTTGAAGAGCGGGTCGTCCGGGATATGCATCTTGTGGTAGACGCCGAGGAGGCTCCCGTCCGCGTCGACCACCGCGGCCGAGTTGCGGTAGAGGCCGGCCGCCTGCCGCTCGAAGAGCGGCACGATGATGACGACCGCCAGCTCGCGCGCCAGTGCCTGCATCCGCTCGGTCGTCGGGCCGGGGATCGGCTCAGCCAGGTCGAAGCGGTCGCTCTGCTGCGACTTGCAGAAATACAGCGAGTGGAAGAGCTCTTTCAGGCAGACGATCTGCGCACCGCGCCTGGCGGCGTCGCGGACGAGCCGCTCGGCTCTGGCCACGTTGCCCGCCACGTCGACTGTCGCACGGTCCTGGATGAGGCCGATCGTAAAAGGCTTCGTTGCCACCGGTCGCCGCCGCCTCCCTGTGTGGTCCCATCGTCGCACACTCGAGCACCACAGGACGAGAGGGACGATAGGGGCCAGTTCTCTATCAGACTATGAGACGACGGAGCACCACTCGACCACTCGCGTCAGTCCCACTCGCGCTGCGCACGCGGCCACGTGCCGCCTGCCCAGACGCCACGCTGGACCTCGCGCACCAGTCCCGACGAGGAGAGACGCGCGAGGAGGCGCTCGGCCGCGTCGAAGGGAACGCCCAGCCACTGCTGCAGCGTTTCCACACGCAGCGTGACGCTCGGGTTCTGCAGGACCTCGATGACGCGCTTCACCACGGGGCTGCGCGCTCGCAGGTTCCGTCGTTCCTGAACCATGCCCGTCGCCTCCTCCCGATGGAATCGCAGGCAAGGCCGATGCCGCGAAGGGCGGGGGCTGGTATAGTGCAAAAAGCATGCGGCCGGACGAGATGGAGCGATGCCAGCTCTCCCGTTCGTGGCTCCAGGCCGCGGCCATCGCCGCGGCCGGCGCGGCCGCGCTGCTGCCGCTCGACCATGCCGCCGTCGAGATGTGGTTCTCGACCGGGCTCTATCCGCGGGTGCAGCGCATGCTGACACCGCTATCCAATACGCTGCCGGTTGCGTGGCTCGACCTCCTGGCCGTTGCGGCCCTGATTTGGCTCGCGTGGCGATGGCGGCTCGCGCTCCGGCGAACCGGCGAACGGGTGTGGCCGCGCGTCCGGCGCGCCGCGACGGCCACGCTCGCCGCAGCCGCGCTGGCCTATCTCGCCTTTCTCGGGCTGTGGGGGCTGAACTACCGGCGACTGCCGATGTCCGACCGCCTCTTCGTGGATCGGCAGTCCCCCTCGACGGACGAGGTCGTCCGGTTGGGTCACGATGTGGTGGCGCGGTTGAACGGCGTATATGCGGCGGCGGCGCGCGAGCCGGCCGAAGCCGCCTGGCGCAACCCATCGTTGCGTGCGGCGTTCGAGACGGTGCAGCAGCAGCTCGCGGATGGCCCTCCGGCCGTGCCAGGCCGCCTGAAGCAGACGCTCTTCGGCCAGTTCTTCCGATGGACGTCCGTTGATGGAATGGTCAACCCGTTCGGACTCGAGGTGCTGGCCAACCCGGACCTGCTGCCCGTGGAGCGGCCGTTCGTCGCCGCGCACGAGTGGGCCCACCTGGCCGGCTACGCCGACGAGTCGGAAGCCAACTTCGTCGGGTGGCTCACCTGCGTGCGCGCGGATCCGGCGTCGCAGTACAGCGGATGGCTCTACCTCTATTGGCAGATCGCGGGCGGCCTCCCGGCGCGCGAACGCGAGCGCGTGTCACACGGGTTGCAGAAAGGTCCCCGCGCCGATCTCGAGGCTATCGTCGCGCGCCTGCGGCGCGGCGATCTGCCGTTCCTCCGGCGTGCGAGCTGGATGATGTACGACAGCTATCTCAAGGCCAACCGCGTCGAGGTTGGCGTGCGCAGCTACGGCGACGTGGTCACGCTCATTCTTCGCGCTCGCTTCGAGGACGGCTGGCGGCCCGTGCGCCGCGTCTCGCGGCCGGCGCCTTGACTCGCTCCCGCCCCTTCGCATGCGCGGAGATCTCCGCCTGCCGCTTCCGCGCGCGCGCGATCTCGTCGGGCGTCAGCCGTCCCGCCTGGTCGTAGTTCGTCTTGTTGACCTTGTTGAGTCTCGACATGGTCGTTCCCACCGGAACCTCGGAATGCTGTCGGCTCCGCGCCGCCGGGCGATCGTCAGATCCTGAATCGCAACAACGCGCCCACGCCGCCGACGTCGGCCAGCAGGCCCGCGTCTTCGATGAACCGGATGCGCGCGCTCGTGGCATGAGCCCTGGTGACGAGCGCGTCCGCGAGCTTGAGGCGCTCGGGATCGGGATCGGCGCCCGGCGCAGACGTCTCGATCTCGACGCGGCCTGACCGAGCGTCGGGAGGCATCGATGCGAGCCGGCGCAGCGCTCCCGGCTGGGCGGTGATGAGCAGCTCCTCGACCTGCCCCATCTGCAGCGCCTCGAGCGTCTCGTCCGGGCCCGCCACCGCGAGGCCGCCGCCGCGCCACGCGCCGATCATCGTGTCGACGTGCTCCCGGTCGGTCCGCGCGTCCTGCTCACGCAGCGCCTCCAGCGTGTCCCGCAGCACCTCGTGCTCCGGCGTCCTGATGTCCATCGGCACGACGTCGACGATCTTCCCGGCCAGGTGCTTCGGCAGCTCCTCCAGCAGGAGCGCCTTCGCCGTCTCGTCGCAGGCGATGACGATGTGGTTGATCGCGTCCTCGCGCACGACGCGATCGAGGATGTCGGCCACCTCCTTCATGTGCTGCGCATGGAAGTTCTCGATGTGACGCCGGTAGCGGGCCTCCGACCATCCGCCCATCGACGTCTTCCGCGTCTTGACGTTCTTCACGTCGCGGTGCGCCTCGGTATCGGCCAGGCTGAAGACGAAGAGACGCGCCGCGTTCGTGTCGATGAGCAGTGCGGCGTACCGCGGGAACTGATCGGTCACGCGCGCGAGCGGATAGAGATGTGGCACCGGGCCGACGAAGAGCCAGTGATGGTCGATCGGCGCATTCATCTGGATCGCTTCGAAGAGCGTCGCGCCGTCGCACGCGAAGACGGCGAGGCCGTTGGCGGAGGGCTCGACGCCGTCGGCCAGGAGCGCGTGAATGCGCTCGACGTCCCGCTCGAAGCTGCGACGCGCGTCGCCCTTCAGCGTCCTGGCGCGCTCGGGGAACGCCTTCCGGAGAAACGGATCGAATCGGCTGCGCCCGTGCTGGTCGGGCTGCATGTCGAGATAGAGGCTGATGACCGGCAGGTCGACCGGCTCGAACGCCGCGAGCCGGTCGAGCTGGGCGCGCAGCGGCGTTTCGAGCGAGGTCGTCATCTTGTGCATATCCGGGCTCCACGCAACTTGTGTGCCCGGAGCCGGGCGTCCCGTCCGCCAGGCTCAGAAGAGCCGGCCGCCGAGCGGCACATCGCGATCGGGTTCGACGAGCACCACGGCGCCGTCGGGGCCCGGCACGCCCAGTGTCAGCACCTCCGAGAGCATCGGGCCGATACGGCGCGGCGGAAAGTTCACGACGGCCAGCACCAGCCGGCCCACCAGCTCGTCGCGCGTGTAGAGCGGCTTCAGTTGCGCCGACGAGCGGCGGCGGCCAAGCGCCGGTCCGAAGTCGATGGTCAGCTTCCAGGCAGGCTTCCGCGCCTCGGCGAAGTCCTCGACCTCGACGATCCGGCCGACGCGTACGTCGACTTTGTTGAAGTCGTCGATGGTGATGGTCATAGGGTTCAGTCTTCCTGCACGCGCTCGGAGGCCGCGCGAGCCAGCCGATCGCGAATCGCACGCACGAGGCCCCGGGTGCCCTCGACGTCGCGGGCGAGGATGATGTCCACCCCCGCCGCGTCGAGCTGCCGCAGGGCCGCGTACAGACTGGCGGCCATCTTCTCCGGATCTGCCCGCGATCCCATCTCCGCGACGTGCACGGGAGCCTCACGAACGGCGCCCACGTCTTCGTGCGTGACGAGCACGCCGACGCGCCGCCCCTGTGACGCCTCGTCGCGCGCCCGCGCCACGAGCGCCTGGAGCGCCGCCGCGGGATGGCCGCTGAAGAGCGTCAGCGGCGCGCGCGGCGAATAGTGCCTGGCCAGGAGGCCCGGGGACGGCATCGATCTCCGTTCGGCTGGCGCGGCCGGGGCGTCGCGCACGCGCACGATCGGCAGAAGCTCGCGCAGCATCTCGACGGTGATCGCGCCGGGGCGGAGCACTGTCGGCTCCGGGCACGTCAGATCGAGGACAGTCGACTCGAGGCCCACGCCCGTGGGCCCGCCGTCCAGGACGATGTCGATGCGGCCGTCGAGGTCCTGCAACACGTGCGCGGCGCACGTGGGACTTGGCCGCGAGAAGAGATTCGCGCTCGGCGCCGCGATCGGCAGCGCCGCGGCCTCGAGCAGCGCGCGCGCCACAGGATGCGCCGGCACGCGGACAGCCACCGTCTCGAGGCCCGCCGTCACGTCGGGAGGCACGCGGTCGGATCGGGGCAGCACCAGTGTGAGGGGCCCGGGCCAGAACTGCGCCGCCAGCCTCCGTGCACGGCTGTAGGGGCCCGTTTCCAGATCCGGCCCCAGCAGCTCCGCCACGTCGTCAAACGACGACACGTGCACGATCAGCGGGTCGTTCGTGGGACGACCCTTCGCCTCGAACAGCCGTCGCACGGCCGCGACATCCAGCGCATGCGCGCCGAGGCCGTACACCGTCTCCGTGGGAAACGCGACGAGCCACCCCGCGCGCAAGCACTCGGCGGCGCGAACAATCGAGGCCGGAGACGTGTCGAGCACCTCTGTCTTCAACTCCCAACTCCCAATCCCCAACTCCCAATCCCCAATCCCCACTCTCGAACCCCAACTCGCAATCCCCCACGCTCAAACCTGGTTAGATGGGAATCCTCAGCGTCGCGCGGCAGCCGCGCCCGTTGGCGCGGTTCTCGAGTGTCAGGATGCCACCGTGGCCTTCGGCAATCTGGCGGCTCAAGACCAGGCCGATGCCGGATCCGCCGGGCTTCGTCGTGAAGAAGGGCACGAACAGGTTCCCGGTGTTCGGCAGGCCTGGCCCCTCATCGTCCACGTGCACGTCGAGCATGCGGCGGGATCGGGTCCAGCCGACCGTGACGCCGCCGCCGGTTTCGAGCGACGCATCGACGGCGTTGCGGACCACGTTGATGAGGAGCTGCTCGAGCTGGTCGGCATCGGCGGACACGGTGAGCTCGGGCCCGCGCTTGACGGCCACGGGCATGCGCGTTTCGAGCCCGGCGATGCGCTGCACGAGCGGCGCGAAGCGGACCGGCTGCATGGCGGGCGGCGGGAGGCGCGCGAGGCGGGCGTACGCGTTCGTGAAGCGGCTCAGGGCGTCGGAGCGCGAGGCGATGATCGCAAGCCCTCGCCGCATGTCGTCGCGCCAGTCCTCCGGCATTTCGTCGCGGCCGATCAGCCCCTCGAGGCTGCCGGCAATCGACTTGATCGGCGCGAGCGAGTTGTTCAGCTCGTGGCCGATGACACGGATGAGCCGCTGCCACGCCTGGCGCTCCTGTTCGCGCAGCGGCTGGCTGACGTCGGCCAGCACGAGCAGCTCGTGCGGGAGCCCGCCCTGCCAGAACTTCGTGCGCCGCACCTCCCATCGTCCGGCGCCGCCCGGGAAGCTGATGTCCTGGATCCCCGCATCCTCACGCAGCGTCGGCTGCAGCCCCAGCTCCTCCGCGCGATGGCCGAGGAGGTCCTGTGCGCCGCGCCCCAGCAGCCGCTCGGCGAACCGGTTGATCAGCACGAGGCGCTGGTCGTTGTCGAAGGCGAAGATGGCGACGTCGATCTCCGCCATGACGGCGCGAAGCAGCGCCGTCGCCTCCTGCGCGCCGAGACGCTGGGACCGCAGCGTCTCCGAGAGCGCGTTGACCTCGCGCATCACCTCGCCGAGCGCGTCGCTGGCCTCGACGCGCGCGCGGATCGAGAAGTCGTCCTCGCGAAGCGCGGCGAGCAGGTTCGAGATGGTCTGCAGGGGATAGACGACGCGGTCGCGGAGCGCGGCGACGAAGCCGAAGAAGACGCCGAGCACGAAGACGCTGACCGTCCACTGTACCTTGGGGGTGTAGTCGCCGGTCCAGAGCAGGATGAGCGAGGTCGCGACCGCCGGCAATCCCGCCGCAAGCGCCGTCAGGAGAATGCGGCGGTCGTGGGTGAGCATGCTGAATGTCAGGCACGTCGCTGAGCGACGTGCTCACAGCCGGTAGCGTTCCAGCCGGCGGTACAGCGCCGAGCGCGAGAGCCCGAGCGCCTTCGCCGCATGGCTGACGTTGCCGTAGCGGGCCATCGCCTTCTTGATCAGGAACGCCTCGACTTCCTCGAGGCTCATGTCCTCGAGGCGCCCGCCGCCGTCGCTCGTCGACCGCAGCCCGAGGTCGGCCACGCGGATGGTGTTGCCCTGCGCCATGAGCACCGCCCGCTCGATGGCGTGGTCGAGCTCGCGCACGTTGCCCGGCCACTGGTGATCGACGAGCGTCTGGAGCGCCGCCGGGTCGAAGCCGGTGAGCGCCTTGCGGTACCGCTGCGCGTGCATCCTCAGGAAGTGCTTCGCCAGCGGCGGAATGTCCTCGCGGCGCTCGCGCAGCGACGGCAGCTTGATCTCGATCGTATTGAGCCGGAACAGCAGGTCCTGGCGGAAGCGCCCGGCCGCCACCTCGGCGTTGAGGTCGGCGTTGGTGGCGGAGATGAGGCGCACGTCGGCCTTGCGCGTCTTCGACGACCCGAGCCGCTCGAACTCGCCGGTCTCGAGCACGCGCAGCAGCTTCTGCTGCTGGCTGAGCGGGACGTTGGCGATCTCATCGAGGAACAGCGTGCTGCCGTCCGCCAGCTCGAAGCGGCCGACGCGATCCTGCTTCGCATCGGTGAACGCCCCTTTCACGTGCCCGAACAGCTCGCTCTCGAAGACGCCCTCCGAGACGCCTCCCGCGTTGATGGTGACGATCGGCCGTGTGGCGCGCATCGAGACGCCGTGCAGCGCCTGCGCGACGAGCCCCTTGCCGGTGCCGTTCTCGCCGGTGATGAGCACGTTCGCGTCGGAGGGGCCGACGCGCGCGATGATCTGCAGCACCGGCTGCATCGCGGCCGCTTCGGCGATGAGCGCCGGGCCGCCGTCGGCCTGGAGCACGCGGTTCTGCGCCTCGAGGCGGTGCGAGCGTCGCAGCGCCCGGCCGAGCTCGGTCTGCGTCCGCAGGATGGTCAGCAGCCGCTCGTTGTCCCAGGGCTTCTGGATGAAGTCGCGCGCGCCGCGGCGCATGGCTTCCACGGCGAGGTTCACCGTGCCCCACGCCGTCATCACCACGACCGGCAGCGACTCGTCGGCCGAGTGCAGGCGCGCGAGGAGGTCGAGGCCTTCCTGGCCCGACGTCGTGTCGCGCGCGTAGTTGAGATCCATCAGGATCACGTCGTAGTCGCGCAGCTCCAGCGCCTTCAGGATGCCGGCGGGGGAGCTGGCGGTCTCGATCTGGAAGCCTTCACTCTTGAGCAGCAGCCTCAGCGCCTCGAGAACGTCGGCCTGGTCGTCCGCGATGAGGATGCGCGCCGGGATCGCCATGCGGCTGTCAGTCGTGCTGAATCCAGCCGTCCACGATGCGAATGATGCGAGAGCCGTAGGAAGCATTGGTTTCCGAGTGTGTGACCTGGATGATCGTGGTGCCCGCGTCGTTGAGCCGCTTGAACAGCTCCATGATTTCCTGCCCCTGCGACGAGTGCAGGTTGCCGGTCGGCTCGTCCGCCAGGATGACCGCCGGGTTGGCGACCACCGCCCGTGCGATGCCCACGAGCTGCTGCTGGCCGCCCGAGAGCTGCGTGGGGTAGAGGTCCTTCTTGCCGACCATGTTGAAGCGGTCGAGGATGTCGGCCACCATGCCCTGCCGCTCCGATTTCTTCACGTCGCGGTAGGAGAGCGGCAGCTCGATGTTCTCGTAGACGGTGAGGTTGTCGAGCAGGTGGTAGCTCTGGAAGACGAAGCCGATGTAGCGCTTCTGGATGCTGCTCCGATCCTTCGGGTTGAGCTGATGAATCGGGTGATCCATGAAGAAGAACTCGCCGCGCCACGCGCTGTCGTGCATGCCCATGATGTGCAGCATCGTCGACTTGCCGGCGCCGGAGGGCCCCATGATCGACACGAACTCCCCGCGCTTGATGTCGACGTTCACGCGGCGGAGCACGTAGGTCTGGCTGACGCCGTGCTGGAACGATTTCTCGACGCTGCGCAGCGACATGAGCGGCGCGTTGGCGACTTCCGCTGACTCGTGGTCCGGCAGGATGGAGGACGAGGTGGATGAGCGTTTGAAGATCATGGTGACTAGTCGGCCCTCAATGCAGACATCGGATTCACGCGCGCCGCGCGGAGGGCGGGCAGCCAGCACGCCCCGAGCGCGACCAGGGCCAGCACGGCGGTGACGAGGCCGTACGTGACCGGATCGGTCGCACTCACGTCGAAGAGGAGCGCCGCGACGAGCCGCCCCGCAGCCAGGGCCGCGACGACGCCTGCCGCCGCGCCGGCGGCCACGAGCGTCATCCCCTCGCCGACGACGAGGCGGAGCACGTCACCCGGCCGGGCGCCGAGCGCCATCCGGACGCCGATCTCGCGCACGCGCTGCGACACGGAGTAGCTCAGGAGGCCGTAGAGGCCGGTCGCCGCGAGCAGGAGCGAGAGCGTCGCGAACCCGGCGAGCACGTACGTGCGGAAGCGCGGCTGCGCCGCCGTACGCAACGCCGCGGACTCCAGCGTTCGTACTTGCTCCACCGGCAGGTTCGGATCCAGCGCCCGGAGGTGCGTCCGGATCTCGCCGGCCACGGCGCCGGTATCCTGCGTCCCGCGCACGACC
>JBOGIW010000466.1:0-6873 GCA_050748045.1 Vicinamibacterales bacterium
GGCGGCGGTGGCCGGAGGGTGCCGCGCGTGCGATCGGACCGAGGCCGGCTGCCGGCGGCGGCGATGCGCTGGCCGCGGCGCAGCGCGCCCGGCCACGATCCCTGCGCCTGCTCACCGCCCGCGAACGATGCCCCGGTCGTTGAGGCGGCGATAGAGCGTGCTCTTGTGCACTCGCAGCTCCGTCGCCGCGGCGGCGGCGTCCCAGCCGTGTCGCATCAGGACGTTCCGAAGCTCCTCATCGGAGAGCTCGTCGAGGAGGACGCGGCGCCGAGGCGGAACGCGCCCTCCACTGGCAGCCGCCGCCTGCGGGAGGCGCGCCGCCTTGTCGCCGGACCTGCTCGAGGAGGCGTCCGCGGCACGATCGAGCACCAGGCGCGGGAGGTGCTCGAGACGCAGGATCTCCCCGTCTGACAGGACAACCGCGTAGCCCAAGGCATTGCGCAGCTCGCGCACGTTGCCGGGCCAGTGGTAGACGCGCATCGCGTCGAGAGCCTCCGGCGCCAGGTGCGGCACGCCACGCTGGGCCTCGGCGGCCACCGTGGGCAGCAGCTTCTCGACGAGCAGCTCGATATCCTCGAGCCGATCGCGCAGCGGCGGCACGTCGATGGGGAAGACGGCCAGGCGGTAATACAAGTCGTCGCGGAACCGGCCCTCGTCCACCATGCGGCGGAGATGACGATGGGTCGCGGCGATGATACGAACGTCGAGCGGAAGATCGGCGTGGCCGCCGACGCGCCTCACCGTACGAGCCTCGATGGTACGGAGGAACTTCTGCTGCAGATCGAGCAGGAGGTCGCCGATCTCGTCGAGGAACAAGGTGCCGCCGTTGGCGCGCTCGAGGAGACCGGCCATGTCCATTTTCGCGTCCGTGAAGGCGCCGCGTACATACCCGAAGAGCACCGACTCGATGAGCGTCGCCGGAATCTGCGTGACGTCGACCACGACGAACGGGCCGCCGGCCCGCGGCGACGCCTCGTGCACGGCCCGCGCGATCAATTCCTTGCCGGTCCCCGACTCGCCCTGCAGAAGAATGGTAACGTTCCCGCGCTGCGCCGCCAGCCGCAGGTGACGCTTCGTCACAAGCATCGATGGGGCCCGGCCCGGCACCGATGGAAACGGATCCTCGGAGTGATCGTCACGCGCCATTGCTTTTGCCTGTCGAGCGTTGCGGTCTGGCGAATCCGACGTCGCTTTGCTCCGACTCACACGTTCCCTGTGCTCGATCGAAAATGTCAGCGCCGCGAGATGTCAGCGCGACACTGCTGGTGTGCCGAGTGCGCCGGAGGAAGAATCGCTTGCCACCGTGAGACGACGCGCGGCTGCGCGAGTGGACGTTAGCACGCGCGGGCGGAAGAAGGTCACCCATGTCGTGCGAATCCGTGCACGCTATGACTTTGGTCCTCTGTCGGCGGTTCACACGGCCGGGCGCGACGCAGGTCGTGGTGGAGTCAACGCGTGCGTGACGTCATTGCCGCCGGATCCACTCGCAGTCGTGGGCCAGCGGGCAGACGGTGCAGTGCGGGGCGGCGTCGGTGCAGGTCGACAGGCCGTGATGCGTGAGGTACTGCGACAACGTACTGAGAGCCGCGGGCTCGCGTCCCGCCTCGCGCGTCAGCGCCTGGCGGACCAGGCTCAACACGCGCGCGGGACGGAGGCTCTCGTCCGTCCCCGCTGCATACCCGAGTCGGGCCGCGACGCGAACAGCGTGCTCGTCGAGCGGCAGCACGGGCGCGCCGCCGGAGTACAGCACCACTCGCAGTGCCGACGCGCGGCTGAGGTGCGGCAGGCGGCGCGCGGCGCGGAGCGCCCGGCGCGGTGTGCCCGCGAGATCCGCTGGCAGCGACGGCGTCCGCCGGAACACGTCCGCGCCGGCCCGCAGCGCGCGGACGCGCTCGTCCTTCATCGGCCCCGCCAGCCCGACAGCCGCTTCCAGCTTCGCCTGCGGCAGCCTGGCGACCGCGTCGGCCGTGAGCGCGGGAATCCGCTTCAGCGCCGCAAACGCCGCATCCCGGTGGGCCGGCGTGGTGCCCACCGACAGCACTTCCCAGACGTAGACCGCGAACGGCAGCGACGGCGCGACCGGCAGCGCGCCGTAGAAGGCCCGCAGCCGATCGACCAGTTCGAGAACGCGCGGCCGCCGCACCAACCCCGCCCGCCCGCGCGCGCTACGTCGAGCCGTTGAGCGACGCGATTTCCTCGTAGAGATACGCCGAGGCAATGATGCCGTTGTGGAAGTTGCCGAGGTCGAGCTTCTCGTTCGGCGCGTGGGCGTTCTCGTCGGGGAGGCCGACGCCGAAGAGCACGCTCGGCAGGCCGAGCTCCTGCTGGAACGTCGACACCACCGGGATCGACCCGCCCTCGCGGTTGAACACCGGCGCCTGGCCGAACCCGCGCGTAATCGCGCGTCCGGCCGCGCGCACGTACTTGTTGTCGAACGCCGTCATCCACGGCTTGCCGCCGTGCATGCGCGTCATCGCCAGCTCCACCGTCTTCGGCGCGATCTTGCGGACGTACGCCTCGAAGAGATCCCCGATCGTCTTCGGGTCCTGATCCGGCACGAGGCGCATGCTCACCTTCGCCATCGCCGTGGCGGGCAGCACCGTCTTCGCACCGTCGCCGGTGAAACCGCTCAGCATCCCGTTCACCTCGAAAGTCGGCCGCGCCCACACGCGCTCGAGCGTCGAGTAGCCGCGCTCGCCGAAGAGCCGCGGCGCGCCGAGCTCCTTGCGGTACTTCGTCTCGTTGAACGGCAGCTTCTTCCACTCCGCGCGCTCCGCCGCGCTCAGCTCCCGCACGTCGTCATAGAAGCCGGGGATCTTGACGCGGCCGCCCCGGTCCTTCATCTGGGCGAGCACCTGCGCGAGGACCATCGCCGGGTTCGCCACGGCCCCGCCGAACGACCCCGAGTGCAAATCCGTCTTCGTCCCGCGCAGGTCGATCTGGAAGTACGTCAGGCCCCGGAGGCCGTAGCAGATCGACGGAATGCCGCGGTCGAACATCGGCGAGTCGGAGATCACGACGACATCGGCCGCGAGGTCATCCTTGTGGGAGCGGACGAACTCGTCCAGGTGCACGCTGCCGACTTCCTCTTCCCCCTCGATGAAGAACTTGATGTTGAGCGGCAGGCGCCGGTTCTGCTGGAGGTGCGCCTCGACGGCCTTGATGTGCATGAAGACCTGGCCCTTGTCGTCGGCGGAGCCGCGCGCGTAGATCTCGCCGTCGCGCACCGTGGCCTCGAAAGGCGGGCTGATCCACTGGTCGAGCGGATCCACGGGCTGCACGTCGTAATGGCCGTAGTAGAGGATCGTTGGCGCCCCCGCCGCCCCGAGCCAGTCGCCGTAGACGACGGGGTTGCCGGGCGTCTCGATCAGCTTCACGTGCTCGAGGCCGACACGGCGCAGCGCGTCGGCCGTCCACTCGGCCGCGCGACGGACATCGTCGGCATGCTGCGGAAGGGCGCTGATGCTCGGAATGGCCAGGTACTGCTTCAGCTCGTCGACGTAGCGGTCGCGGTTGACGTTGATGAAATCTACGACCCTTTCCATGGGCTAGATCATAGTCCAGCCGTCGTCGTCCGGGCGCACGCGACCTTCTCGCTGGAGCTTGACGAGGTGCGCCGTGACGCTGTCCAGGGCCATGTCCCTCAGCGCCGGCGCGAGGCCTGTATAGACACGCAGGACGATGGCTTCCGGCGTCCTGTCACCGGCCGAGAGCGCCGCCAGCACCTGCTCTTCGCGCTCCCGGCGATGCGCGAGGTACCGGCGCAGCAGCGTCTCGGGATCCTCGATCACGGCGCCGTGCGCCGGCAGAAGCCGCGACGGCTGGAGCGCGAGCACGCGCTCGAGCGACGCGAGGTAGGCGGCCAGGTCGCCGCCGCCACTCGCGGGAATGACCACGGTCGTGCCCGCAGCCGCGAGGTCGCCGGAGATGACCGTGCCGCTCGCGCGGTGCCAGAAACAGAGATGGTCGGGCGCGTGGCCCGGGGTGTGGACGGCGATGAGCTCGTCATCACCCGCTTCGACGATGTCGTGGTCCGCGAGCGGCTCCCAGGCCACGCCGTAGCGATCGTCCCGTTCCGGCCACCGCATCTTCGCGAAACGGGTGTCCGGCATGCGCGCCGCGATCGCCGGGGCTCCGCTCGCGTGATCGCTGTGCCCGTGTGTCACGAGCACGCGGGCAAGCCGCGAATGGCCGAGCGCCGCCGAAAGGTCATCGAGGTGGCGCGGGCTGCCCGCGCCCGCATCGATCAGCACGGGCGTGCGGCCGGGGACCAGCCACGTGGTGTTGCCGTCACCGGTGTAGGGCCCCGGGTTGTGCGCCTGGATGGGAAGGAAGGTCACGGACACTATCGAAATGCAGAACGCAAAATGCGAAAGTCAAAGGTCAAGAGTCAACGTCAAACCAGAATCAGAAGTGAAATCTCAGCCGAGCGTACAGGAAGTCGCGCCGTGACAGGAGGCTCAGGACGTCGAAGGCGCTCCGGGCACCGCCGGTGGCGTCTCCCGTGAACCAGCCGGCTGAGGCGTCGAGCGACACGTTGTCGCGCACGCCGAGCGTCCCCGTGCCGCGCACGAACGCCGTGTCATCGGACGGATCGTACACCGCGAGCAGTCGCAACGCGCGCGTCTCCCGGGCGAATGAGCGTTCCGCCCAGCCGACGACCGTGACGTCGGTCTCGCCGCCGCCGCGCGACACGACGGCGTTCAGCGCCACCCTGTAGGTGCCTGCGCGGCGGTCCGCGCCGATGCCGCCCTCGAACGCGCGCGGCGTGGGCGTGTGGAACCAGGCGGCCTCGCCGCGAAGTCCCCACGGGCCGCGCACGGTCTCGAAGTCGGCCCCGACCATCGTGAACCGCGGAAACACTTCGGCGAAACGCGGCGGCACCGGCGCGAGTGGATCCGGCACGACCGGCTCCGGCACGTAGGTTGGAAAGCTCTCGAAGCCCCGCCATGCCGACAGCCCCCAGTCGAGACGCCCGACGGTCGACGTCACGCGCGCGCCGCCCTGGATGTTCCTCCAGGAAGCGCCGGGCGTCCGCCGCTCGCGTGCGCCGGAGGGGGCCAGCAGAAAGGGCGACGACTCCTCTTCGAGCTGATCGAACCGGCCGGCGCGGAACACCGGGACGACGATCGCCTCGAGCGTGGTGCTGGCGGGGAGGAACACGCGTCCTCGCACCAGCGCCACGGGGAGGCGCGCCTCGCTCCGCCCCTCGAGCAGGAAGCGCGACAGGTCGAGCGGATTGACCACGTCGGTCGGCTGGAATTCGTCGAGGCGGCCCCACACGATGCGCGACATCCCGGCGCGCACGTCGAACGTGGCGCCGCGGAGCTCCGCGTACAGATCTGCCGGCCTGATCACGGCGGCGGTCGCGGCGTTCCGCGCTCCGAGCCCGGAGCGGTCCGCCAGGAGCGCGTCGACGAACACGCCGGCGCGGAGGCGCAGCGACTGTCGCGGGTCGAACAACGCCTCGGCGAAGAGCCGCGTGCGCAGCTCCGTGACCGGTTGCGCGCCGGCGGCCGGGTCGACGTCAGGCATGACCGAAAACAGTGTGGAGAAATGCCCGTCGTAGTCCTGCGCGCGCGCCCTGGGCGCCGCGACGAGCATGACGATCACGCACGCGAGAAGCGCAGAGGACGCGGAGACGGTTGGAGGCTTCGGTCTTCTCGGCCACGAAGGCAGGAAGGACTCCGCGTCTCCGCGGCGGGTGCGTGACATGAGAATCAGCGCGGAGCATTCGGGGCTGCGGCTGCCGGCAACGCGGGTATGCAGCCGTACACGCGCGGCAGCATCGTGATGACGGCGGGAACCACGAACACCTCCGCGAGGAACGCGACGGCCATCGTCAGCGCCAGCAGCCCGCCGAACCAGGCGGTGGGCCGGTAGTCGGCGAACATCATCAGCCCGAAGCCCAGCGAGCTGATGATCGCCGTCGTCAGCGACGCGCGTCCCTCGTGGACCGACGCCAGCTCGATGGCCTCGGCCGGCCCCACGCCGGCGGCCGTTTCGCGCCGGTACCGGTTGATGAAATGGATCGTGTCGTCATCCACGACGCCGAGCGCGACGCTGGCCACCATCACGGTCGCCACGTTCAGCGAGATGCCGAGCCACCCCATGATGCCGAGCACCGCCAGCACCGGCACGGCGTTGGCAATGACGGCGAGGAGGCCGAACCGGACGGACCGGAACACCACGAAGATGACGGCGAATACGGTCACGAACGCCGTGGCGAAGCTGCTCAACTGCGACACGACCAGGTAGTGGTCGAGGGTCGCAAAGATTCGGCCGGAGCCCGTGACGGTCGGCACGATCCCGGAGCCCGCGAACGCGGCGGCCGCCATCCGCTCCGCCTCGTTGACCTGCTCGAACACGAGGTCGGAGCTCATCGACGCGAGCTTCACGGCGATGTGAGCGCGGGAATAGTCGCTGGCGACGATCCGGTCGAGCTCGGCTCGCCCCTCGTCTGAAAGGCCGAAGAGGAACAGCTCCTGGGCCACCGCCTCGGCGCTCGCCGGCACGACGGCCGCGCTCTCGCGGCCGTCGTTGAGCTCACGGTTCACGCGCTTGACGTAGTCGGCAATGGAGACCACCTTTCGCACGAACGGCAGCCGCTCCAGGTCCTGACCGAGCCGCTCCATGCGGTGGAGCGCGTCCGGCGTCTTCAGCGACTCGGGCGGCCCCTCGAGCAGGATGTTGAAGCTGTAGATGCCGGAGAGACTCCGGTCGATGACGGTCGCCGAGCGGCTCAGCGGATGCGTCCTGGCGAAGAAGTTGATGTGATTCGTGTCGACCCGCAGGCGGGAGATGCCGGCCGTCGCCACGACGGAGGCGGCGAGGGCCGCGACGAGCACCGCACGTGCGTGCCGCACCGAGAAC
>JBOGIW010000467.1:0-4266 GCA_050748045.1 Vicinamibacterales bacterium
GAGGGAGTAAGCAGGAACTGCGGCTTCGGCTTTCCGTTGAAGAAGCCGTGCTGGATCTCGTCGAAGTCGTTCGGCGTCACCTGGAGCACGACCACGTCGGGATCGAACTGAACGCCGTCCCTGACGAACCGCAGGTACTCCTGATCCGTTCCGTATCCGCTCAGCGACAGGTTGATCACCTGGACGCTGGGAAGCTCCTGGTCGAGGAGCGACGCGAAGTGCTCGTCCTCGCTCATGCCCCATCCGAATCCGTTCGAGTCGCCGAGGATCACGATCCGGCGCACGCCGGCGGGCTTCGCTCGCGGGTAGGCCGGGCCGCGGAACCCGTATTCGTTGATGTCGTACCTCACATCGAATCCGAGCCGCCTGTCCTTGTGCGCGCGCCTGGCGCCGGGTATCGCGGTCCAGCCAAGGAGCGGGTCGTATTTCATGTACGACGACAGGTCCAGCGCGCTGGCCATGAGGCGGACACCGGTCTCGACGCCTGCCGTGGCGAGGCACACGGTCGCGACGAGCGCAAGCAGGGCGCGCGTCAGGCCCCTTGGTGTGTAATGGCGCGTCATGCGGTCCTCAGAATGTCGTCGTGGCGAGCGCGCGCTCGGCTCGCCTGGCCTCGGTCGTGCGCGGGAACGACGCCATCTGCTCGCGGAAGTGCCGCCTGGCGTCCTCGCCCCGGCCGAGCGCGGCGTAGACTTCGCCCAGGTGGTAGTGGATGCAGAACATGCGCGGCCTGGCGGCGTAGGCCCGCTCCAGGTAGGGCAGGGCTTCGGCGCTCCGTCCCGCATGGTGCAGCGCCCAGCCGTACGTGTCGAGCGTGTCGGGATCGGCGGGCCGCATCGCCAGCGCCTGCGCGGCGTACGCCACGGCCGTGCGCGCGTCGCCCTGCCCTGATTCGATCTCGACCCACCCGAGCTCGTTGAAGAGCGTCGCCGTCCGCACGCCCGCCTCGAAGGCGAGCTGGTATTCCCGCCGCGCGCCGGCGAAGTCGCCTGCCTGCGACAAGCGAACGCCGGCGTTCATGTGCCGCTGCCGCGTGTAGGACTCGAACGTCACGTATACGGCGACGCAGAGCGCGAGCACCGCGCCGATCGTCCCTACGCTCGGCCGGCGGGGTCGCCCGATCAGGGCGAGGGCGAACCCCACGCCGCAGACGTTGGCGACGAAGTCGGCCATCTCCAGGTTGCGCGGCGAGAGCAGCCGCTGCCCCAGCTCGTCGGCGGCCGCCAGCGTCAGCAGACCGATCGCCAGCGCGGCGGTTCCCCGGCGGAGGCCGGGAGCGTGGACGCGCATGATCGCGTAGGCCGTCACCGTGATCGCGGCGAAGCCGGCGAAATGCAGCGCCTTGTCGACGCCTGGCAGGGAGAGCAGCAGATCGTCGACGGCGCCTCCCGCCACGACGCCGATGGCTTCCACGAGCACGACGAGGGCCAGCAGCCCCAGCAGAAACAGCGCCAGCGACCGGCGATCGGGCGCGGTCATGCGACGGCGTCCCTTCTCACGGCGCCCCTGGTCACAGTGTCTCTTCTCTTGGTGTGCGGCTCACGACGGCACGAGCGGATGAAGTCGTAGTCGGCCTGGAACCGGGCCCGGCTCGCCGGGTCCTTGTAGGTGAGATTCGGCGAGTTCGTCTTCTCGACGATGCTCTCGGTATAGCGGCCGCCAGACGCCGTCACGACGCGCCTCATGGTGTCGTCGAGCAGGCGCGTCGCGATGGCGCTTCCCGAGTGGGCGCGCGCCCACTCCCCCGGCGTGAAGGCGCGGTAGTGGTCGAGCATGTACGCGATCGTGGCGCCCAGCTCCTCGTCCGACGCCAGGATCCCCGTCGCCGGGTTGATACGGCTGGCCGCGCCGCCGATGGACCTGTCGTACACGATCGCCGGCACGCCGGCGAACATCGACTCGACGAGCGCCTTGTTGTCTCCCTCCTTGCGGGAGAGGAAGACGAAGACCTTGCACTGGCTCACGCGGGCGGCGACCTCCCTGGCCGGCAGCTTCTCGACCACGTCGACCTGAACGCGCTCGTTGCCGATCGCGGCCGCCTCGCGCCTGATGTCCGCGGCGGTCCGGCCGGCCCACGGAAACCCAATCAACAGGACGCGGACGTGCCTGTCCGTGACCTGCGTCAGCGCGCGGAACAACTGCGCGTGCCTCTTGTGGGAGCCCCAGTTCGCGACCATCACGAGATCGTACGTCTTCTCGACGGCCGCCGGCGCGGCGAAGAGGTCGGCATCGACCCAGTCGGCCGGCCCGAGGCGGAGCGGCACGAGCGGCGCGCCCACATCGGAGACGAAGCGGCAGTCCTCCTCGGTGAAGCACTGCACGAACACAGGGTGCCCCGGCGTCACGAACATCAACAGGCTGGGATCGCAGTACCCGGCCCAGCACGGCTCGAGCACGAACGTGTACCGCTGCATGAGACGCGGCATGTCCAGGAGCGCCATCACCGCGGAAAACGTGCGGGCGTACTTGAGGAGAATGACGCCCTTCTCGTCCGGCGTCGCACGCTTCAGCACGATCAGGTCGCGAAACAGGTCGGCCGACCCGGTTCCAGCCATCGAGAAGAGTGATGCGCACGCCTCCGACGCCGGATCCGCGCGATACGAGGCGACGAGCGCATTGTCCGGATCCGTGCGAAGAGCGGCCACGGTGTCGAAGACGAGACGCCGGGCGATCCGTTGGAGCGCGCCGGCGTTCGACACGCGCACGATCCAGCAGAGGTCATTGAGGCCCCGGTAGAGACGTCCCGCGCGGAGATACATCCGGCCCCGCCACAAGGCGGCGGCGGCGATCGCCCAGCGGGCCATGCGGAGCTCGAAGAGCGCTTCCTGCAACCGGCGCGTCATGGTGCGCGAGCTCAGCGCCCCTTCCGGAAGATCAGGATGTTCCCGAACGCAGGTCCCGCCCATCCGACGTACCGGAACCAGACGTGGTTCATCGCGTGAATCGCGCGCCGCAGCCAGGCCCACGGCGCCAGGACGTACAGCTCCGTGAACTGACCCGCGATGCGCGCCTCGAGGTGCAGCCCGAGGCGCTCGCCTTCGCGCGTGAACCACCCCATGTCCGTCTGGCGCGTGACAAGCGCGCCATGATCGGTGTGCTCGTGCGACTCGAGCCCCGCAGGCGTGCGGACGATGCGGCCGCGCCCACGGCGCAGGATCTTCTTCAACGTGCGGAGCACCACCGACTCCACGGCATGCATGTTCCCTTCGCTGACGACCAGCGTCCCTCCCGGCGCGAGCACGCGCGTCAGCTCGGCGAGCGCACGCCGCAGCTCGGGCACGTGCATCAGGACGCCCCAGCAGAGGATGTAGCGGAACTCGCCGTCACGGAACGGCAGATCGAGCAGGTCCGCGCGGCGAAGCGTGACCCGGTCGTCGAACCCGCGCGTGCGGAGCGCCTCCGCCGCCAGCCCGAGCGCCTCGGCCGAGAAGTCGGCGCCGACGACGCGGAAGCCGCGGGCGGCCAGCAGCACCGACTTGGCGCAGCTCCCGCAGCCCGCGTCGAGAATCGTCGCGCCTGGCGGCGCGGCCAGCCGCCTGGCAATCTCGTCGAACGCCTCGCCGTAGAACCGCTCGGTTTCGGGCGTCCGGTACTTCGACACCCAGTGCTCGTGGATCGCCGGATCCGCCAGCATGTCGCGCGACGCGTCCTGCGTACGGCTCACAGCGAGCTCGAGCAGGCGGCCGACTGCGCCCGTTGAATCGCCTGCGCGGCCACGGTGGCGTCGTACCGCTCCGAGGCGAAGGCCGCCGCCAGATCGATCGGCGTCGAGCGCGGCAGAACGATCTTCTGGGCCAGCCTGGCCGGCGGCGACAGCACCGCCAGCAGCCAGGCCGGCAGCCAGATCGAGCGGAGGTCCGGCCGCTTCTCGAGCCAGAGCGACAGCAGCTCCGCGCGCGTCGGCGCCTCCGGCTCGACGAGGTTGACGATCGGCGGCGCGGCGTCGACGTCCTCGACGGTCGCGCGAATCACCGTCGCGGCTGTCCGCACGTCGCACAGGCTCAGGCGTCCCGATCGCGGGCCGACCGCCAGGAACACGGGGCCGAGCTCGCGGCCCAGCCGGCCGGGCGGCTCGTACGCGCCGAAGTCGACGAGCGGCCCGGGCCGGACCACGCGCACCGTGAGTCCGAGGGCGGAACCATTCTCGACGGCCTCGCGCTCCGCCTCCGCCTTGGCCCACACGTACGGCCCGCGCGCCAGGTTGCCCCGATCGACCGGCGTCCGCTCGTCGAGGGGACCGCCGACGCTCCTGCTCGTCTTCAGGAC
>JBOGIW010000468.1:0-5527 GCA_050748045.1 Vicinamibacterales bacterium
CCCGTGATGGCCACGCTCGTCGCCCGGCCGGGCGGCGGCGGCGAGGCGCCGGAGACGGCCGGCGGCCGCATGCTGCAGTGGCTGCCCGACGGGTCGCTCCTCACCGTCCTGGTGCCGTCGGACCGCGGCGCCGAGCCGGTCGAACCGCCCGTCCCCACGGCGCCCATCATCCGGCGCAGCCGCGACAAGGAGACGCCGACCTCGACGCAGCCCTTCCTCCTGCGCACGGCTCACGACGAGCGCCTGTTCAGGCACTACACGACCGCGCAGCTCGCGATCCTCGCGCCGGGTCGTGCCCCGCGCCTCGTCGGCACGCCCGCCATGTATCTCGATTATTGGCTGAGCGCCGACGGCACGTACATCCTGCGCGAGACGCTGGACGAGCCGCTCTCGTACCTCGTCGGCTTCAACGGCTTCGGGCGGCGCCTCGAGGTGATCGACCTCGACGGCAAGGTCCTGTCCGAGGTGCGCCGGCGTCCGCTCCAGGAAGCGCTGTCGCGCGGCGGCGATCCCGGGGCGGACAACCTGCCGCGCGACGTGGCGTGGCGCCCCGACGGCAAAGGCCTCTCGATCGTCTGGCGTGAGAAGGGCGGCGACGAGGACGACCCCTCGGCGACACCCCGCCACGATCGGCTGATGCTCCTGGCGCCTCCGTTCGACATCGGCCGTGCGCAGACGCTCGTTACGACCGAGCACCGCATCGGCCGCGTGCGCTATTCGAAGGACGGGCGCTATGCCGTCATGACGCTGAGCACACGAAGTCCGGGCGGCGGCAGCGCACGTCGCCGCGAGGATCTCGTGGCGTACGACCTGACGGCTCCGCAGCCGGCGCCGTTCGTGCTGAAGAGAAACATCGATCCCGAGGATCCCCTGACGCTGCCGGGCGAGGTCATGACCACCGCCACCGGCAACGGCATTCCCTCGGTGACGATCTCGACCGATGGCACGGCGCTCTTCCTACAGGGCGACGGGTTCAAGGCCGACTTCAAGCCGCGGCCCTTCGTGGACCGGGTGGCGATTCGTACCGGCGCCATGACGCGGCTCTTCGAAGGGTCGTCCGACACGTTCGACGAGCCGCTCGTGGCGCTCGACGCCGACGTCTCCCGCCTGATCGTCTCGCGAGAAGGCAAGACGATGGCGCCCGACAGCTATCTCTGGACGCGCGCGTCGGGGCAGATGGAGAACCTGACGAACAACACGGATCCCTACCCCGAGATCACTCGCGCGCAGCGCATCGATTTCGACTTCATCCGCCGCGACGGCGTCACGGTGCAGGCACGGATCTCGCTGCCGGTCGGGTACCAGCCGGGCACGCGGGTGCCGGCCGTCTTCTGGACGTACCCGCGCGAGTTCGAGGACGGCACGGCGTACCGGCGCGCGGCGATTCGCGCGCGCAACCGGAACGCCCACACGCCGCTCAGCTTCCTGCGCTGGTCCGACATCTGGCTGACGCAGGGCTACGCGCTCGTCTACCCGGACATTCCGATCCTCGGCAGGGACGACACGTTCAACGACAACTTCCGGTCTCACCTCGTCGACACCATCTACGCGGCGATCCGGAAGGTCGACGAGCTCGGGTACGTCGACGTCAACCGCATCGGCCACGGCGGCCACAGCTACGGCGCGTTCACGACCGGCAACCTGCTCGCGCACACGCCCTTCTTCCAGGCGGGCATCGCCGGCGACGGCGCGTACAACCGGACGCTGACGCCGATGACCTTCCAGGGCGAGCGCCGGAGCTTGTGGGCTTCGCCGACGACCTACATCGAGATGTCGCCGTTCTTCTACGCGGATCAGATCAACACGCCGCTGCTCCTGTATCACGGAGCCGAGGACAACAACTCGGGCACGTTCCCGATCCAGTCGGAGCGCTTGATGCAGGCGCTGACCGGCCTTGGCAAGAAGGCGGTGCTCTACATCTATCCGTTCGAGTCCCACGCGCCGCGGGCGAAGGAGAACTTCCTGGATCTCTGGGCCCGGTGGCTCGAGTGGTTCGACACGCACGTGAAGAACCCGCCGGTGGCAAGACCGGCGACGACCTCCCAGTAGGCGACGGACGGATGGCGTGCGTGCCGATCGGCACGTCAGACGCGGACAACCTGCGGCAGGCGATCGAAGTGCATGTCTCGCGCGTGCAACGCCAACGTGTGTTGCAGGACCAGGGCCGCCAGCCACATGTCGTTCGTCGGAATCGGTGTGCCCTGCTTACGGAGCTGGCGGAACACCGACGCATAATGGTGCGTCGTCTGGTCGTCGGCGAAGAGCACATGGACGCCGTCCTTCAGCAGGAAGCGTCGCAGGACGCGCTCGTTCTCGACTTGCCGGCGGCCGTGAGCGAAGCCCGCGCGCAGTTCGCCGAGCACGACGAACGGCACCATGATGGCCTCGGCTTCCTCCAGGAGCGCCACCGTTTCCTCGACACCTTTGCAGAGATCGACGTATCGATTCGTGTCGAGAGCGACCCTCACCGCCAGAGATCCTCGTCCACCCGATCCTGATCGGCGAGCGCCGACTCGACCGCCTTGTCCGCCGTCCATGTCCCGGCGATATCACCGAGATCCCGTCGCCGTCGCGGCGCACCCGCCATACCCGAGCCCTCTGCCAGCGCATCGACGGCCGCTTCGTTGAGGCTCTTGCCGGCCGCACGCGCGCGCTCGCGCAGGGCAGTGTCGACGGCGGGCGGTATCCCACGGATGGTGTACTGCATGCAGTCAGTATAGGCTGTGCATGCATTCTCAGCAAGCATCGCGCAGAATCGCGTTCCAGCCGGGCCTCCGGTACGGATTGCAGCCCAGCTGCGACGTCGGTTCTCGGGAGCCGACGATCCGGCGATTTTCAATGGGCTGTTCGTCGGGGGCGCGTGCCGCACCAGCGCCGCTGAGCTAATCCAACGGCGTTGCGATTGCAGGACTCTCCGCGCAGAGAGCCCATGCGTGTGCCGAAGCCCCGTAACGTCGTGGGCGCCCTTGCGATCATCCTGCTGCTCGTGGCGCTGGGGCTCGTGATCGCGCAAGACCAGGAGACGCTTCGCGTACGGACTCCGCTCGACGCCAGTCATCCTCGCTTTCCCGATTACCTTGCCCGCCTCGGCGGCCGCCCTATCACGACGGGCGACACCTACCGTGTGCTGCGCAACGGCGCGGAGACGTTTCCCGCCATGCTCGGCGCCATCGAGCGCGCCCGGGAGCGCATCAGCTTCGAGGCCTACATCTACAGCGACGGCGAGATCGCCGGCAGGTTCACGCAGGCGTTGATCGCGGCGGCGCGGCGCGGGGTCCGCGTGCAGATGGTCCTCGACGCCGTCGGCGCGGCGGACATCGATGCCGCAGGCGTCGGGGCCATGCAGGAGGCCGGCGTGCAGATCGGCTACTTCAATCCGTTCAGCTATACGCAGCTCGAAGAGATCAACTACCGCACGCATCGCAAGATCCTCGTCGTGGACGGCGAAGTGGCGTACGTGGGCGGCATCGGCATCGCCGACCACTGGCGCGGACGCGCCGACTCCCCGGACAACTGGCGCGACACGCAGTTCGAGATCCGCGGGCCGGCGGTCGACAACGTCGAGGCGGGCTTTCACGAGAACTGGATCGAGACCGGCGGCATCGTCGCGCCGATCGTCGAGCCGCGGTCCGGCCCGCCGGCCGGACGCGCCCGATCGATCGTGGTGTGGAGCTCCGCCGAGGCCGGCTCGAACTCTCTGAAGCTCATCTACCTGCTCGCGATCGGCGGAGCGCGCAGGAGCATCGACATCCAGTCGCCGTACCTCATCGCCGACGATTCGACGATGTGGAGCCTCCTGGAGGCGCGCAGGCGTGGCGTGCGCGTGCGACTCCTCTCCGAGGGGGACATCACGGATGCGAAGCCGGTGAAGTTCGCGACCCGCGCCCTGTACGAGACGCTCCTGGAGCGCGGCGTCGAGCTCTACGAGTACCAGCCGACCATGATGCACACAAAGACGATGGTGGTGGACGGCGTCATCAGCATCATCGGGTCGGCCAACTTCGACAACCGGTCGCTCGAGCTCAACGACGAGCTCAACGTCGTCGTCTCGAGCGACGAGCTGGCCGCCGAGCTGACGCGCGACTTCGAGGCGGACGTGCGGCAGTCGCTGAAGATCGACCTGGAGTCGTGGAGGTCGCGCCCGGCGCACATTCGCCTGCGCGAGAAGATGTGGGGGTTCTTCGGGGAGGTGTTCTAGGTCGGGAGGCAACGGAGGGGGACGGAGGGAACGGGATCACACGGAGAAACGGAGGCGTCACTTCTCGGAGCGTAGGCAGGAAACGGATTGCCGAAAGCGGATCGCGGACCTGCGGATCGCGGATTGCGGATCGCGGATTGCGGAATCGCGGATCGCGGAGAGCGGATTGCGGATCGCGGATTGCGGATCGCGGATTGCGGATCGCGGATTGCGGATCGCGGAGACTGAATGTCCTCTCTCAGTTGATCTGCAGCGTCGCCGACCCGGCCACCGAGCCGACGCGGGCGGTGATCGTCGCCTGCCCCAGCGCGGCCGTGTCGATCGGATCGAAGGTGACTGTCGCCTTCAGCCGCTTGAACTCCGCCGTATCGGTTGTGTCAGGATTGGCGAGCATCACGCCGGCGAAGGTGCCGATCTGGTCGCCCGCCGAGTCGCGGGCCTCGAATTCCACGACGGTATTGCTCGAGACCTGGCCGAGGTCGCGCATCAGGAGCACCGTCACCGTCACCAAATTCGCACCGACGCGTGCGATGGACGTCGGGGCGACCTGGACCAGCACCAGGTCCGGCAGCGCGCGCGTGAAGTTCACTGTCGCACGGCTCGTGACGTTCGACGCCGTCGCCGTGATCGATGCCGGCCCCGGGCTCTCGGGGCTTCGGAGATCGACGATCGCGATGTTGCTCGCGTCGGCGCGCACGGTGGCCCGCTGCGGGTTCATCGGGTCCGCGTTGGCGGCGAACTCGCCGCGGGTGGTCGTGAACGTGACGTCGCGCGCGGTTCCGGGCGGCAGGTGCGCGGCGACGGTGGCCACGAGGCGCGTCAGCGTCGCCCGATCCGCCGGCGCGGACGAGGCGTCGGCCCCGAGCGTCACGATCTCTCCCGGCGCGAACGGCACGAAGTCGACGTCGACTGTGCGCACGAGCGTCCGCTGCGGGTCGGTGCCGGGTATACGGATGGTCGCCGACACGCGCGCCGTCGCCACCTGCGCCGCGGACTGCAGCTCCACGGCAGCCACGCCCGTGTCGTCGGCCTCCACCGGCAGCGCCGTGGCCGCCCCCGTGTTCCGCCCGCCGGCAAAAAGCGTCCCCAGGCTCGTCTCGAACGTCACCGTCCGCACGGTGGCGGCGGCATCGATGCGTGCGGTGATGCGCGTCCGCGACGCGCCGTCCGCCGGGAGCGTCGCCGCCGCCGCGACGATGTCGAGGATCGACGCCACCGGCGTCCCATTCCTGTTGCTGGGGCTTTCCGGCAGGTACTTGTCCGGATTGTGGCAGGCCGCTGCCGCCGCCACCACGCCGGCCGCAACGACGCTCCCCCACGCCCGATGCA
>JBOGIW010000469.1:0-7313 GCA_050748045.1 Vicinamibacterales bacterium
ACGATGGCCGCCGCGGTCGCCTCTGCGTGGTCGCCGCGTGCGGCGGCGATCACCGTGGCGCCGCGCGTGGCGAGCTGCACGGCGATGCCTCGCCCGATCCCGCGCGAGGCGCCGGTGACAATCGCGATTTTTCCGGTCAAATCGAACATGAACGGGCTACAGACTGCGGGCCACGACCTCTACCGCGGCCAGACCTTCTGGCGTGGCGACATTCACCACGGTCGCTGGTTGGTGGATCTTCCTGACCAGACCGCTGAGCACCGTCCCCGGGCCCACCTCAACATACGTGGTGACGCCTTCGCTGGCAAGGCGCAGCACGACCTCTTCCCAGCGAACAGGGGCCGAGACCTGCTGCACGAGCGCCTCGATGGCCGACCGGGCGTCGCGCTTCGGCTGGGCGTCGACGTTGGCGACGACCGGCACGCGCGGGTCCTCGGTGCGCAGGGCGCGCAGCTCGGGCGCCAGGCGCGCCTCGGCCGGCTTCATCAGCGCGCAGTGAAACGGGGCGCTCACCGGCAGCGGGATCGCGTGTTTCGCCCCGAGCGCTTTCGCGCGCTCGCAGGCGCGCTGCACGGCGGCGGCGGCGCCCGCGATGACCACCTGCCTCCCGCCGTTGATGTTGGCCGGACTCACGACTTCTCCCTGCGCCGCCTCGTCGCACGCCTGCCGGACGAGGTCCGCCTCGAGGCCGACGATGGCCGCCATGGCGCCGTGCCCGACGGGCACGGCCTCCTGCATGTACTGCCCGCGGCGCCGCACGAGGCGCAGGGCGTCGGTGAAGCGCATGGTGCCCGCGGCCACGTTGGCCGAGTACTCCCCCAGGCTGTGCCCGGCGACAAACGACGGTTCGATGCCCCGCGACCTGAGCACGGCGAGCGTGGCGACGCTCGCGGCAAGGATGGCCGGCTGCGTGTTCTCGGTCAGCGTGAGCTCGCCCTCCGGCCCCTCGAAGATGAGGCGGGACAGGCCCGGCAGCGCGGCGTCGGCCTCGTCGAAGATCGCGCGCGCCTCCGGAAAAGCACCGGCGAGCGCCTGTCCCATGCCGACCTTCTGAGATCCCTGCCCAGGAAAGATGAACGCAATCAATCCGGGCATCGCAAGTCCGTCACCTCGCCGATGTCCTGTTCGACGCGGCGCACGTAATCGCTCGTGGCGAACCGGTAGGCCATGGCGATGGCGTTGCGCACGGCTTTCACCGACGATCGCCCGTGGCCGACGATGGCGAGCCCGGCGACGCCGACAAGCGGCGCGCCGCCGTACTCCGAGTAGTCCACGCGCTTCCGGAACCGCCGGAACGCGCGGCGCGACAGCAGGTATCCGACCTGGCTCGAGAACGTGCCGCGAAGCTCGTCGCCGAGCAGCGCCTCCACCGTGTCCACCAGCCCTTCGCTGATCTTCAGGGCGACGTTCCCCGTGAAGCCGTCGCAGACGATCACGTCGGCCGCCCCGCTGAAGAGGTCGCGCCCCTCGACGTTGCCGATGAAGTTGACCGGTGCCGCCTTCAGCAGGCGGTGGGCTTCGCGCGTGAGGTCGTTGCCTTTCGTCGCCTCCTCGCCGATCGACAGCAGGCCGATGCGCGGCCGGTCCACGCGCAGGGCCAGCCGGGCGTACACGCTGCCCATCACGGCGAACTGCAGCAGGTGATGCGGCCGGCACTCCGCGTTGGCGCCCGCGTCGACGAGCACCGTCCGGCTGGTGCGCGTCGGGATGATCGTCGCCAGCGCGGGCCGATCGACGCCCGGGATCATCCCGAACGCCGCGTGCGCGGCCATGACCGTGGCGCCCGTGCTGCCCGCGCTGAAGAGCGCGGCGGCCTGCGCCGACCCGGCGAGATCCGCCGCCACGCGAATCGAGGCGCGCGGCTTCCGTCGCAGCGCCGCCGCGGGGGCGTCGGCCATCCCGATGACGTCAGGCGCCTCGACCACCTCGATGCCGAGCGAGCGCCAGTCCCCGTGCGACGCGAGCCCCGCTTCCACGGCGGAGGTCGGCCCGACGAGCGCCAGGTGCACATCCAGATGACGCGCCGCCGCGACGGCGCCGTCGACAATGTGCGCCGGCGCATGGTCGCCTCCCATGGCATCGACCGCGATGCGAATCATCGGTGCATGCGTGATGCGTGATCCGTGGTGCTCGACCCTGGGCGCGAGCTATTCCTCGTCGACGGGCCGGACCTGGCGCTGCCGGTAGTAGCCGCAGTACGTGCACACGCGGTGCGGCGCCTTGGGCTCGTGACATTGCGGGCACAGGCCGGTTGTCGCGGCGCGGAGCGCGTCGTGCGTGCGCCGCTTGGCCGTGCGCGTCTTCGAATGGCGTCTCTTCGGATTGGGCATCGTTATGACTCACGCGTCTTCAACTGTTTGAGCGCCGCCAGGCGCGGGTCTTCCCATACGGGGGCGCAGTCGCACGAGCCGGCGTTCAGGTTCGTGCCGCACCGCGCGCACAGGCCCTTGCACGCCTCCTCGCACAGCGGCTTCATCGGGAGCGCCAGGTAGCACTGCTCCCGGATGAGCTCGTTCAGATCGATCTGCTGGTCGCGATAGAAGCTCGTCTCGAGATCCTCTTCCGCCACCTCGATCTCTTCGCCGGCCGACGCCTCCGCCTGCGGCAGGTAGCGCTGATCGAACGCGAGGTCCACCGGCAGCCGGAACGGCTCCAGGCAGCGGCTGCACAGCAGCTCCAGCTCCGTTCGCACGGTGCCCACGAGGCGGAATTTCTCCTTGTCCTTGTGGATGTCGAACCCGAGCCGGACCGGCGCCACGATCCGATAGTCGTCGTCGGGCATCGCCACGTCCGACGGCTCGAACGTGCGATCGTACCGGGTCTCGGCCTGCCGGATCTTCCCCAGATCGAGCTTCATGCGCGGTCCACCCGTCGCGAATTACGGGCGAAAGGCAGACCTGCAATTATAGCTGATTCCACCCGAGCGGCCCGACCCAGGGCTTCGGGATGAACAGCCGCTCGTAGAGACTCACCGCATACCGGTCCGTCATCCCCGCAAGGAAGTCTCTGACGGCCGCATCGAGCCCGTCCTTGGCGACGATGGCGGGATCCAGGAATTCATCCGGACGCTCGCGGACCTTTTCCCACAAACCGCCCAGGATACCCCTCGCCTTCTTGAACTCGGTCGTCGCCGTGTCGTTCTCGTAGACCGCCTCGAAGAGGAAGGCGCGCAGCTCCAGCGTGGCGTCGAGCACCTCGTCGCTCATGCGGATCCCGGTCAGCCCGCCCGTCCGGGTCTCGACGACGACGTCCTTGACCATGCGGGCGATCCGGGCCGACGAGGTTGCGCCAAGCACGCCGGCCGGGCGCGCGGGCAGCGCGTCCTGGCGCAGGAGCCCGGCGCGCACGGCATCGTCGATGTCGTGGTTCACGTACGCAATGAGATCCGCGACGCGCATGATCTGGCCTTCGAGCGTGGACGCACGGCTCGAGGCGTCCATCCCGACCGGCGATCCCATCTTGCCCTTGGAGTGGCGGGCGATGCCGTCCCGCACTTCCCAGGTGAGGTTGAGGCCCGTGCCGTCGTTCTCCAGCACGTCGACGATGCGGAGGCTCTGCTCGTAGTGGTTGAAGCCGCCGGGAACCAGCTCGTCGAGGACGCGCTCGCCGGTGTGTCCGAACGGCGCGTGCCCGAGGTCGTGTCCGAGCGCGATGGCTTCGGTGAGCTCCTCGTGGAGGCGCAGCACCTTGGCAATCGTGCGCGCGATCTGGGAGACCTCGAGGGTGTGCGTGAGACGGGTGCGGTAGTGATCGCCGGCCGGCGCGAAGAAGACCTGCGTCTTGTGCTTCAGCCTGCGGAACGCCTTGCTGTGGATGATGCGATCGCGATCGTGCTGAAACGCCGGGCGCACGTCGTCTTCGGGTTCCGGCCGCAGGCGGCCGCGCGACTCGGCGCTCCTGGCCGCCTGCGGCGCCAGCGTGTCGCGCTCGATCTGCTCGAGCGCTTCACGAATGCTGGGCAACGATGTCCTCCAGGAAGCTGGTGCCGTGCGCGAGCGGCCCGACGGCGAAGTTGGCGGCCAGCGTTTGCCCGAGATCCGCGAAGGTGCGGCGGGTGCCGAGGTCGGTGGCGGGGCGCACGCCGGCGCCGGCGAGCAGGAGGGGCACGTGCTCGCGCGAGTGATCCGTGCTCGGCGTCGTCGGGTCGTTGCCATGGTCGGCGGTGACGACCAGCAGATCGCGCGGGCCGAGGCGCGGCAGGAGCGCGGCCAGGCGCGCGTCGAAGCGCTCGAGATTCGAGGCGTAGCCCGCGACATCGTTCCGATGGCCGTACACCGTGTCGAAGTCCACGAGGTTGGCGAAGATCAGGCCGCGGCCGGTCGCCTCCATCGCGTCGCCGATGCGATCCATGCCTTCACCGTCGCCCGACGCCGGCACCGCGCGCCCGATGCCGCGGCCGGCGAAGAGGTCCGTGATCTTCCCGATCGCGACGACGGGGACGCCGGCCTCGGTGAGCAGGTCGAGGAGCGTCGGCCCGGACGGCTCGAGCGCGTAATCGTGGCGGTTCACCGTCCGTGTGAAGCGTCCCGGCGTCCCGATGAACGGCCGGGCGATCACCCGTCCGACGCCCAGCCCTCGCGCGACGAGGTCGAAGGCGACCTCGCTGATGCGGTACTGCTCCGCGATCGGAATGACCGCTTCGTGCGCCGCGATCTGGAACACGCTGTCGGCCGACGTGTAGACGATCGGCCGTCCGGTCGCGACGTGCTCGGCGCCGAGCCGGTCGATGACCTCGGTGCCCGACGCCACGACGTTGCCCAGCGTGCGGCGGCCGATCCGGCGCTCGAACTCGGCGACGACCTCCGGCGGGAAGCCGTGCGGGAACGTGGGAAAGGGTCGGTCGAGCACGATGCCCATCATCTCCCAGTGGCCCGTCACCGAGTCCTTCCCGGGCGACGCTTCCGCCATCCGCCCGTAGGCACCCAGGGGTGCGGCCCCGGCCTCTCGCCGCCCGTGGTTGCCCGCCCCCCCGGGACGGAGATCCGCAACCAGCCGATCGAGACCCAACGACACGAGGGTCGGCACACGCAGCGGCACGGCCCGCGCGATGTGGCCGAGCGTGTCACTCCCCTGGTCGCCGTACGCCGCGGCATCGGGCAGCTCGCCGATGCCGACGCTATCGAGAACGATGACGATGGCGCGCGTGAAGACGGGAACGGGCAATCAAGGATGGTGCGACGAGAAGTAATTCGCCACCGAGCGCTGGGTCCCGATGGTGGCGATGGCGTGCTTGAAGATCAACTGGTCGGTGCCGTTCAGCTCGACAATCACCGCGAACCGGTCGAAGTTCTTGATGCGAGCCTCGAAGTGGCGTCCATCGAGCAGGTGGATCGTGACCGGCAGGCGTTCGCGCCGCGCGTAGTTGAGGAAGACGTCCTGGATGTTGGGCTGAGCCGACGACGAGCGTGCTTCAGAGACCTGGGCCATCAGCTGGCGTCCTTCCCCTCACGAATCCGATCGCGGTCTCGACCCGGCGCAGCGTGTCCTCACGCTCGCCCGGGCCGTCGAACCACATAAGATTAGGCTCTTTACGGAACCAGATCAACTGCCGGCGCGCGTATCGGCGGTTCTCTTGGACGATGAGCGCGCGCGTCTCGGCCTCGCCGCGCACGCCCTCCAGCATCTCCATCACCTGCCGGTAGACGAGACCGCCGAAGGGCCGCGCCGCCGGCGGCACGCCCCGTGCCAGGAGCCCTCGAACCTCGTCGACGATACCCCTGGCGAACTGGTCGTCGACGCGCCGTGCCACGCGCTCCGCCGTGAGCGAAGCGGGAATGCGCAGCGCCATCGACCGCACGTCGCAGTGGGCGATGGGCGAGCGGGTGTCGGCGAAGTGAGCCGTCAGCGGGCGCCCGGTCGCCAGGTACACCTCCAATGCCCGCACGAGCCGCTTGCGATCCCGCGGCATGATGCGGCGGGCCGAGTCGGGATCCACGCGCGCGAGCATCCGGTGCAGCCGCTCCACGCCGCGGCGCTCGGCGATGCGGTCGAGCCGCGCGCGCAGGCGCTCGTCGGCGCCGGGGCCGGGAAACAGGCCGCGCGTCAGCGCCCGGTAGTAGAAGCCCGTCCCGCCGACCAGGATGGGCAGCCGCCCGCGCGCGTGAATCCCGCGGATGCACGCCGCCGCATCGCGTGCGAACTGCGCGGCGGTGTACACCTCGGTCGGATCGGCGATGTCGATCAGATGATGAGGGATGCCACGCCGGGCCTCGACCGGCGGCTTGTCGGTGCCGATGTCGAACCCGCGGTAGACCGCCGTCGAATCGCAGTTGATGATCTCGCCCTCGTACCGCTCCGCCAGGACGAGTCCGAGCGCGCTCTTGCCTGTCGCCGTGGGCCCGACGACTGCCAGCACGCATCGGGGGTTCCAGGTTCCTGGTTCCGGGTTCCGGGTTTCGGGTTCTGCGTTCCGGGTTCCGGGTTCCTGGTTCCGGGTTCCGGGTTCCTGGTTCCGGGTTTCGGGTTCCTGGTTCCGGGTTCCTGGTTCCGGGTTCATGGAAGCACCTGCACGCTCAGCGTCGTCGTCAGGCCGCTGTACGCCGCCGTGATCGTCGCCGTACCTGGCGCGCGCGCGACGATGGCGCCGAGACCGGTGACGGCGATGACGCCTTCGTCGCTCGAAGTCGTCGAGATGTACGCGCGGCCCACCGACGTCAGGCCGTCGTCTGTATCGACTTCGGCCGTGAGCGTCGCGCTCTGCCCGACGCGGAGCGGCTGGATCGCCTGGAGGGCATAGCGGGTGATCCGGGGCAGCGTCACGTTGACGACCGTTGTCGAGGCGAGGGGCGGCGGCGCGGGGTTCTCGACAGGGAGATGCCCGTCGCGCGTGACCCGTACGATGCTCGCGGTGCTCTGCGTTGTGATGGTGAAGGTGCCGTCGGCGCCGGTCGTGACGACGGCGAGCGGATTGGCCGCGGCGTCGCGAATCATCGACACGGCCGCGCCGCCGACCGGGGCGCCGCGTGAGTCCCAGATCGTGCCGCGATACGTGAACGGCGCGGCTGTGGACCCGGGCGTGGTGGCGGTCAACACGAAGTCGGCGGCGACGTCCACGGGCACGCTGATGGTCTCCTCGACGGCGGCGTGCCGAGGTCCGTACCCGCGCACGAGGCCCGACCCGGCGCGAAGCTCCGAGAGGCTGTAGCGTCCGTCCACGCCCGTGGAGGCGAGGCGGCCGGCATTGACACCGGTCATGAACTGCACGCGCGCCGCGGAGACCGGCTGACCGGAGTCGGCGTCGGTGATGCGGCCGGCGAGCGTGTGCGTGTGCCCCGCGGGCGGCGCCGGCACGGGCGGCGGCGACGGCGACGGGC
>JBOGIW010000470.1:0-3706 GCA_050748045.1 Vicinamibacterales bacterium
CGAGGCGCTGGCGCGCCGGCGCGCCGCCCAGGTGGAGGCGGCGCTCCTCGAGGCGCGCGCCTCGTTCGACGGCGGCGAACTGGAGCAGGCGCTCGACGCGTGCGAGCAGGCGCTGACGCTGGACGACACGAACCCGCTGGCGATCGAGCTCGAGGGAAGCATCAAGCTGGCGATCGACAAGCAGCGGGCCGGCCTGCTCATCGCGGATGCGCGCACCGAGCTTGGACGCGGCGCGCTCACCGCGGCGATGACCCTCCTGCAGCAGGCGCGCGCGCTCGATCCGGAGGCGTCCGAGGCGAAGCGGCTCGACCGCGATCTCCGGCTCGCGCGCGTCGAGCAGGAAGAGCGGCGGCAGCGCGCCGAAGCGGCGAGCCAGTCGCTCGCCGCCGCGGCGCAGGCCCTCGATCGCGGGGACGTGGAGGCGGCCCTCGCGTCGGCGCGCAAGGCAGTCGCGCTCGATCCCGAGTCCAGCCAGGCGCGGAGCCTCGAGGCCGAAGCGATGCGCCGGCTGAACGAGGGGGTCGAGCCGTCGGGCGTGCACGTGATGGACAAGACCATCCTCGCGCCGCCGAAGCGGACGCCCGCGCCTCCGCCCGCCGCGTCGAAGCGGACGCCTGCGCCTCCGCCCGTCGCGGCGAAGCGGACGCCTGCCCCCGCTCCCGGGACGGCGAAGCGCTCCGCCATGGCTCCGCCGGCTGTCAAGCGTCCCGCCGTCGATCGGCTCGCGCCCCTGCGCGCCTTCGTGGCGTTGGTGCAGACCAGGATCGGCCAGGCGGCGATTGCGGCGAAGCCCCACAGGCGCACGCTCGCGATCGCGGGAGCGGTCGCCGCCGCGCTCGTCGTGGCCGTCGTGGGCGCCGTCGTGGTGTTGAGGCAGGCCGGCCCCCTGCCGACGGGCACGCTGGTCGTCGAGGCCCTTCCCTGGGCGACCATCACGGCCGTCGAGGCTGCCGACGGCAGCAGCCTTCCGCTCCCGGCGCCGGCGTCCACGCCGCTCTCGATCGCGCTGCCGGCCGGGACGTACACGGTTCGTGTGGCGGGTCCGCCGCCCGACTCCGAGTCGCGCGCCATCAGCGTGCAGATACAGGAGAACGCCGTGGCCGTGATGCCGGTCGAGCGGTTTCGTACCGTGACGCCGGAAGAGTATTTCGAGCAGTACCTGGTGATGCCGTCACCGGCGCCGGCAGCAGAGGCACCGGCAACGGTCCCCGATTCCGGGGCATCGCCGCCGGCGGACCCCGCGACACCTCCCCCGCCTGACGCCGCGTCACCGGCTGCCGCAAAGCCACCCGGAGCAGTGCTGTGAGAACACCACGACAGGCGCGGAAGCGCACGATCGGAGCCGCCGGCGTCTGCATCGTCGTCGTTCTGTGTGCGCCGCCTGTCGCGGCGCAGCAGGCCGACGAGGCATTCAGGGCCGGGCTCGATGCGCGCGGCGACCGGAAGTGGCAGGAGATGGCGACGCACATGCGCAGCGCCATCCAGGCCAGTCCGAAGGAAGAGACGCGGAAGGTGGGCCGGGGGGGAGCCTTCGGCATCTTCGGCAGCGGCACGGAGTATCTCCCGCATTACTACCTGGGAGAAGCGCTGTTCAACCTGGGTGAATGCGCCGGGGCCGTCGAGGCCTGGGCGGTCTCCGAGCAGCAGGGGGCCGTGCGCGTGCGCGCCGACGCGGTGGCGTTCATCAAGAAGGGCTACACGGCGTGCGAGGCGAAGGGCGTGCTTCCGCCGGGCCGGTTCACGCCGCTGCTCTCGCGCACGCGACAGCAGGTGACCGACGTCACGTCGCTGGCCGGGTCGATTTCCGCGGCGGGGCAGGCCCACATCGACATCTGGAATGCGAACGCGGGCATGCGAGAGCAGTACGATCGCGCCAGCGGCGAGCTGCAGAACGCGCAGTCGCGCCTCGCCACGGCGACGCGCACGCGGACGGAGCGCGACTTCACCGACGCGGCGGCGACCGCCGAGCGGGCGCGGGGCCTCTTCAAGGCGCTCGAAACGCAACTGAACGCCGCGATCGCCCTCAATACGACAGTCCAGGGCGCCGTGCGTGAGATCGAGCAGATGATTCGCGATGCCGAGGCGAACGATCGCGCCATCGACGGCCGGAAAGCGATCCTGTCGGGCGCGCTGGTGGCGGCGCGGCAGGAGGCGAGCGCCGCCCTGGGCCGCGCCCGATCGCAGTTGAGTGCGGGGAGGAACGCCTCGAGCGTGCCCGCGCTCACCGACGCGCGCATGCTCGCACAGGAGTCGCTGAAGGGATTCCGGGGCGTGCTCGACGAGCTGACGAGAATCGAGCGTCGCGCCGTCGATGACACGCTGGCCGAGGCGGCGGCGCAGGCCCAGGAGGCCTTCTCGTTCGTCGACGGCGGCTTCGCGACCTTTGCGCGTCTGTCGGCCGAGAAGCCCACGGCCGTGCGCCCGGAGCTCGTCGTCGAGCGCGATTCCCTCGAGAAGCAGGTGGCGACGCTGCGCCGCCGGCTCGAGGTGGCACAGCGGGGGCGCGACGTCTCGGGCATCGAGGACACGGCCCGGCTCGCCACGGAGGTGCGCACGCGTCTGGACGCTCTCATCGGCGCCTTCGGTCCGGTGACGATCATCGACCGGGGCGTCCGCCCCGAGCTTGTCGAAGGCGCGCGTCTGTTCTTCGCAGGCGAGTACCAGCAGGCGCTGGCATGGCTCGATCCCGCCAGGCTCCAGGACGTGCCGCTCCAGTTGCACGTGCACCTCTTCCGGGCGGCCGCGCTCTACGCGTTGTACGTCCGCTCGGGGGAGGCTGACGAGGCGCAGCGGGCGCAGGCGCTGGCGGAGATCGAGAAGTGCAAGCAGCTCCAATCCGCGTTCCAGCCTGACACGCGCGCCTTCGGGCCGCGGTTCGTTCGCTTCTACGAGAACCCGCATGCGACCGGCACGCCGGCGGCGCGCACCACCTCGCCGCAGCAGGAGCCATGATCCTGACCCTGGAAGTCACGGGACCGGAAGCGGGCAAGCTCGGGACGGGCAGCCGGAAGGTGTTCAATGCAGCGGGCGGTACCATCGGCCGGCTGCAGGACAACTCGTGGGTGCTGCCCGATCAGTACGTCTCCGGCCGGCATGCGTTGATCCGGTATGTGAACGGCATCTTCTACATCGAAGATACGAGCCGCACGAACGGCGTCTTCATCAACTCGCCCGAGAATCGCCTCGCGCGCGGGGAGCCGTATGCGCTGCAGGCCGGCGACCGCATCATCATCGAGCCCTACGAGATCCTGACGTCGATCAGCGCGGGGGACGAGGAGAAGGCGAGGTCGCCGCTCCTCGACGTGTTCGGCGCGCCCCCGGTGGCGATCCCGGCCGACGCCGGCGATCCGTTCGCGCCGATCCAGCCGCTGCCGCCGAAGGCTGTCCCGGGGCGAGGCGCGCCCGACGTCGACTACGGCCTCGAGCCGCTGCCGGCCGAGGAGGTCGACCCGATGAACCTGCTCGGGCTCGACGCGAAGCGACCCGCGCCGAAGGACGTGCCGAACGTGCAGAGCCTGTCGGCCGGATCGGTCCTGTCCGAGCACTACAGCGCGCCGGCTCCGGTGCCGGCCGCGCCGGAGCCGGCGTCGCCGGCACACGGCGCGATGATCCCGGAGGACTACAACCCTCTTGCCTCGGACAGCGTGATCCTGAAGCCTGTTCCTCCTCCCGTTGCGCCTGCCCCGGCGCCCGCGCCCGCCAGAGC
>JBOGIW010000471.1:0-4506 GCA_050748045.1 Vicinamibacterales bacterium
CGGGTGCACGCCCGCCCGTGGATGACGCGCAGGTGACGGCGCGCGTGCAGTCGGCGTTCTTCCTCGACGATCGCATCAAGATGCGCCGCATCGACGTCAAGGCCCACACCGGCGTCGTCACGCTCTCCGGAGAGGTCGCGAGCGAAGACGAGCGGGCGCAGGCGCTCCGCCTCGCGCGGACAACGGAGGGCGTGCAGCGGATCGAGGATCACCTCGCGGTCGTCACGCCGTCGCCCGGCGCGGCGGAAGGTGGCGCCGGCGCAACGGCTCCTCGCCCACGCGTGAACGATGCTACCCTTACGACGACGATCCAGGCGAGGTACTTCGTCGATCCGATGGTCAAGCGGAGCGCCATCGAGGTGTCGGCGAAGGACGGCGTCGTCCAGCTTCAGGGGACCGTGCCGAGCGAGGCTGCGCGCACACAGGCGCTCAGCATTGCCCGGAACATCGACGGCGTCGTCCAGGTGGTCGATCGCCTCACGGTTGCGCCGGCGAAGCCGTAGCAGTCGATTCGGGGTCGTCTCGTTCGTCTACCCGGTGGAGGTGAGAGCGATGGCGACCCGATCGATCCTGGTGGCGTGTGTCGTCCTGGGCGGCGCGACATCGGTCGTGGCCCAGGAGTCCCCGTTTCAGGCGCGCACCCCGAATACGCTGACGGCATCGCCTGAGGTTCGTTCGCCTCGTGCGTCGCTGGAGGACATGGCGTGGTTCGCCGGCCAGTGGAGCGGCACCGGCCTCGGCGGCGTGACGGACGAGAGCTGGAGCGCTCCGGCGGCCGGGGCGATGATGGGCATGTTCCGCCTGCTGAAAAATGGGAAGGTTGTCTTCTACGAGTTCCTCACGCTCGTCGAGCACGAGGGGTCGCTCGTCCTGAAGCTGAAGCACTTCAACGCGGACTTGACGGGCTGGGAAGAGAAGGCAGACTTCGTGACGTTCCGGCTGTTGAAGATCACGCCGGCGGAGGCCTTCTTCGACGGGCTGACGTTCCGCCGGGTTGGAGCGGATCGGCTCGAGATCTTCCTGGCGCTCAGGAACCGTGCGGACGGCGCTCTTCGCGAGGAGCGCTTCGAGATGGTCAGAACGCCTGCGTCACATTGAACTGCCAGTGCCACCCCTTGCCCGGGCGGTCGAAGGGCCGCACGTAATCGAGCTCGAGGATCGCGTAGCCCAACGCATTCACGCGCAGCGCCACCCCGGCGCTTCGCACCCACTCGCGGTCGCCGCCGAGATACCGGGGCCGATCGCTGTCGCTCGTCCACGCCACGCCCGTATCGCCGAAGAGCGCCATCTCGATCGGGAAGGCGCCGTAGTACGAGCGGCGGCTGAAGAGGCCGAGCAGCGGGAAGCGGAGCTCGGCGCTGGCGACCGCCATGCGTGAGCCGAGCAGGCGGTCGTACGACGGGCAGGTCGACGTGCTGTCGGCGACGCATTCGCTCGCCTCGAACGAGGCGCCCTCGTAGCCGCGCACGAGACCCGGGTACCCGATGAAGAGCGGCGACAGCCGCTCGTCTTCGCCGTCGCGGCCGTAGCGGCCGTAGTGGAGGCCACGGACCGCGATGGTGAACGGCCGTGCGGGCAGGAAGTAACGGCGATAGTCGGCCAGCACGCCCCCGTAGGCGAGCGATCCCGCGATCTGCGTGTACTCCAGGCGGTACCGCTGCCCGAGGATCGGTCCAACGGCGCCGAAGATGGACGAGTCGTACACGAGCGCGGCCGTCGCTTCCCCCAGCCCTATCGCACCCGGCCGCGGCAGCTCCTCGGTCTGCTCGTCGAGGAGCTCACCCGTCAGGGCGGAAAAGATGCGTGTCTCGAGGTCCTGGTCGAAGCCGATGCGCCGCACGCCGCCCGCGAACTCGAGCCGCTGCGCGCGGCTGAAGGGGTATTGCACGAGGGCGGTGGCCGACGTGTTGATCTGCGTGATGCGGTACGTCTGCTCGACGAATCGCGTGACGCCGTCCACGTTCGCGAAGCCTTGTGAAAACGCCCCCGTCACGTAGGGAAGCCGCTCACCGACGAGGCCCCAGTTCCAGCGGTGCTGGCGGTTGATGTAGGCGACGACGCCGCCGATCTCCTGGAACCGGCTCGTGAGCTGCACGGTCGTCCCGAGCTGGTGATTGCCGAGCATGTCGCTCCAGAGGAGCGAGATGCCGCCGGCGCCGTACGCCCCGAACCGGTCGGCGCCGATCCCGATCATGGGCTGTCCGACGAAGTCGAGTGAGAGACGCGGCGTGTACTCCTGTTGGGGATACGCGGTGGGCGCAGGCAACCCAATCGCGGGCGCTTCGAGCAGCGTCGTCACGGTCGCCGCCGCACGGTCGGGAGGCGGGAGCAGCGCGGCGCTGCGGCCGGTGCCATCCGGAGTCTCGCCGGCGAGCTGTGTCGGCGTCTCCGAGGCGTACAGGTTGTACTGGTCGCCCTCGAACACGGTGAAGACCAGTCCCTGCGCGACCGCCGCCACCGAGAGCGCCGGCGTCAGGGGCGTGATGCCGCTGACGCCCGACAGCACGTTGGTGACCCGGGTCACGCCGCCGGCGAGGTCGGCGCGATAGATGTTCGCGATACCGTCGGGCGTCGCGATGAAGAAGAGCGCCTTGCCGTCGGCGGCGAACTCCGGGTTCGTGTTGCGGCCCGTTTCGAAGCCGGCCAGCGGGCGAACCTGCCGCGTACCCATGTCCATCACCGCGATCCGGTAGTTGCCGAACTCGAGCAGGTCGAGGTTCGACGAGAAGCGGTCGGTGACGAACGCGAGCCGTCGTCCGTCGGGCGACCACTCGGGATCGAGATCGGCGAAGGGATCCCTGGTCAGTTGCTGCACGCTCCCGCTTTCGAGGTCCCACACGTGGAGGTCCACCACGCCGCCGGTCAGGGCGGAGAAGGCGATGCGCCGGCCATCGGGCGACCAGGCCGGGTTGAAAATCTCGCCGAGCTCGGGGAATTTCTGTTCCTGCAGCCGGTCGCCGCTGTCGACGTCGATGATGGTCAGCACCGGCTGACCGGCCGACAGCGCGGCGAAGACGACCCGCTTGTTGTCGGGCGCCCAGTCGCCGGCGGATTTGAGGAACTGGAGGCTGTCGAAGTGCGGATCGCCCGCGGTTCGGACCAGCCGCCGGATGACTTCGCCCGTGGCCACGTCGGCGAGAAACATGTCGATCGAGAAGAGCGACCGCTCGGAGAGGAAGACCAGACGCTTGCCGTCGGGACTCAATGCGGGGCTGATATTCAGCTCGCCGCCGCTGCCGTCCCTCGAGATGATGAGTCGTCCGAACGCATCCGGCCGGCGCGTGGTCTCGACGAAGGGCGCATACGTGCGGCGCGTCGCCTCGTGCCAGTCCTCTGTCAACGTGTCCTCGTCAATGCCGAGCACCGATGCCATCGCCTGCTCGAGGTTGCCCTGCGGCCCGGTGGCCCGGAGCAAATCGCCCACCACCTCGTCGCCCCAGCGTCCGGCCACGTACGCCCAGAAGGCATGGCCGTACCGGTAGGGGAAGAAGTCGGGGTCGTCGAGGTCGTCGACGCTGGGCATCTTCTCGCGCGCCGACGCGTCGCGAACCCACATGGCGGTGTGAGGGTCGATGTGCCCGAGCGACAGGTATTCGGCCATACCCTCTATGAACCAGAGGGGCAGCATCATCACGGCCGGCCCGGCCTGGTTCCCTTCGGCATCCCGGCGCGTCGCCATGTCGAACTGGAACGCATGCACGAGCTCGTGCCCGAGCACGTGATCCGTTTCCGCCATCCCGCCCGCGAAGGGGAGCACGACGCGGCGCTTGAACATCTCGGTGACGCCGCCGGTGCCCTCGCCGATCTCGCCGGGCAAGGCATTGGTCTGCTGGAAGTGGGGGTGGGCGGCGTAAAGGATGAGCGGCTGCCGTCCGCTCAGCTCGTGCCGCAGGACCTTCGACAGGCGCGCGTACCAGCGCTCCGCCATACGAGCCGCCAACTGAACCGCGGCCTCTTCCTCGGGGTAGTAGTAAATGTCGAAGTGCTCGGTGGCGAGGACTTTGAAGTCGAACCGCTCGTACAGCACCTTGTTCCGGCCGAAGTACTGCGCCTCGACGGCTCCGGCCATGGAGAAGACGACGGCGACCATGATGGCGACGACGCGCATCTGCATGCGAGTTGCTCCCGTGAATCTGGGGCTACCGTGCATATGCCATTCCGACAGGACCCGCTGGGGCCTTTACGAATGATGGGCCTGAAACCACGTGGCTGGCAACACATCCCTACGCGCGGATGAGCCAGGGAGGCGACATGGAGTACGCGGATTGTAGAGATCTGATGACTCGGAGCCGGGACTTGGAGTCGGAGTCCTCGAGATGAGACATCGCTGGCAGCGGCGGAGCCACGAGCGGCTGTCGAACCAGCAGTGGCAGGCGACAATGCGTCGGGTACGGGGCGAGTTCGAGGAAATGCCGTGTCTCCGTGTCTCGCTCGCGCAGGCGCGCGCGCTCTTCGGGCTGCCCGATCGGGTGTGCGAGTGGGTGTTGTCGCGCCTCGAGTCCGATG
>JBOGIW010000472.1:0-6691 GCA_050748045.1 Vicinamibacterales bacterium
CGTGTCGCCCGGCGCCGCGGGCGCGGCGCCGCCGGCGCTGTCGGTCCGCGCCAGCACGCGTCCGTCCGGCAAGAGGGCCACGAGCGTCGGCGTCCCGGGCAGGGCGGCGCGCTGCTCCTGGAGGAAGGCGCCGATTGTCGGACTGTCGCCGGTCTCGAAGAGCGCCTTGAGCTCCGGGAACGAGGCGATCATCCGGCCGGTCAGCTCGAGACGCGTGAGGCGCTCGTCCTGCACGCGGTGCACCAGGCGGCTCGCGCGCGCCAGGTGGCTCTCGACCGCTTCGGTGACGACGCGCTCGGTCATGAAGCCGACGTAGCCCGACGTGAGCAGCACGACGGAGAGCAGCACGCCGATCGACGTGAGCAGCACGCGCCGCCGGACGCGAGGCCCCACGTCTCGATGCCCGTTCCCCGCAATCTCGGGCGCCGCGGACAGCGTTTCGAGGAAGAACGCGAGGTCACGCGCCGATCCCGGACGATCCGCCGGTTGCTTTTCGAGGCATCGCGCGAGCACGGGCGCAACGCCGGGAGGCAGCGACGCCGACACCGGCCCGAGTGGCGCCGGCTCCTCGCGCAGAATCGCCATCGTGGTTTCCCCGGGCGTTGGCCGTTTGAACGGATGCACGCCGGTCAGGATCTCGTGCGCGACGAGCCCGAACGCGAAGAGGTCCGAGCGCGGAGTGGCCACCTGCGTGAGGAGCTGCTCCGGCGCCATATATGACGGCGTGCCGACGAGCATCCCCGGCTCGGTCAATCCGGCGGTCGTCACGTCGGGGTGGCTCGCGGCGCCGTCGGCATGGATGGCGAGGCCGAAGTCGAGAATCTTCACGCGGCCGTCGCTCGTCAGGAAGAGATTCTCCGGCTTGATGTCGCGGTGGACGATCCCGCGCTCGTGCGCGGCCCCGAGACCGCGCGCCGCCTGCGCCAGCGCATCGAGGGCGCGGCGCGGCGGCATCGGTCCCGACCTGATGCGCGCGCGGACGGTCTCCCCCTGGAGCAGCTCCGTCACGGCATATGAGATCGCGCCTTGGCGGCCGATGTCGTGCAACGCCAGGATGTTGGGATGATTGAGCGCGGCCACGGCCCGCGCCTCGCGCTCGAAGCGCGCCAGCGCGTCAGCCGAATCGATGAGGTGCGGCGGGAGCACCTTGATCGCCACCTCGCGGCCGAGCCGCGTGTCGCGCGCCCGGTACACCTCGCCCATGCCTCCGGCGCCGACCGGCGCGAGGATCTCGTAGGGACCGAGACGGGTTCCCAGCAGTGCGGGCACCAGGGCCTGATTCTAGCGTCTACGTCGCGCGCTGCGCGCTGGCCGTCGCGATCGAGCCGACAACCAGCCCGCGGGAGGGCTCCTGACGAAGCCCGCGTGCGACGTTGTCGAGGGGATAGGACGATCCCGTGGCCGGCGAACGCCGGTCACGCGCGAGTGTTGCTTATCGGCGCCGGCGCGCGAAGGCGAAGCCGGCCAGTCCGAGGCCGACGAGCATCAGCGAGCCGGGCTCGGGCACCGACGTCGTGGAGCCGTCGTAGTTGCCGAACGCGAAGCCGCTGTCGGTGTTGCACGTGCTGCAGCCGGCCGTCGAGAGCGACCGGACATGAGCCCCCAGTTGCGCGCCGGGATCGGAAATCGCGTCGCCGTCCGACAGCGGCGCGTTGAAGAACATCAGCGGGTTCCAGGTCCCGGACGCCAGTTGCGAGGTAAAGGTCAGGTTCATCGAGTTCGTGACGTTGTTCCCCGATCCCGGTGGATCGTTCGCGCGGAACTCGAAGCGGGCTCCGCCCGACCCCTGCGCCGGGGATGTGCTGACGCTGATCGACCAGGCGCTCGGGGTGAACGAGTGGAACGAGAGCGCCGTCGGATCGACGCCAAGGTTGAAGAAGAACCCGCCGAGATTGATGTTCGGATGGGCTGGGGAGTTGATGTCGATGACCCAGGAGGTCTGGTTCGACGTGGTGTCACCAGTGATCGTGACGTTGATGATGATGTTGTCCGGATTTTCCATCCGGATGTCGCCGGTCAGCACCGCCGTGATGGTGAACGGCTCCGCTCGAGCCATCGAGGGCACGCCGCCCACAAACGCCAGGGCGACGAGCGCCGCCATCACCTGTCTGCCTCCACGCACGTTCACGTTGCCTCCTGGTCGTGCACGCACACACGTACACAGCGTGGCGCTTCACTGCAATCCGGAGCCCACACGGCCGGCCGGCTGGCGCAGCAGCGTTCGGGCGTGCAGGTCAATGACTTACGGGAACAACCCGCTGCCGCCCGGAGCCCCCGCGGCGGACCTCCCAGAAGCAGAAGACTCGGCGGCGGCAGACATTAGTCGCGGCGCCGGCGGTTCGAGCATCGCGCGCAGCCGACGCGAGCGCACCGGGCAGCAGGGCCATGGTCAGGCCACCGCGGCGACGAGGCCGGTCAGCAGGAGCGCCGCCGCCCACACCACGTCGAGGTTCACCCAGGCGCGACGCAGCAGCCCCACGCCCAGCTTCTCGTAGACGATCCAGGGCGGCGAGCTGCGGCAGTACGACGTGTCGGATCCCTTCGCGCCGCGCCTGGTCAGCTCGCTGCGGATCGGCGGCATTGTGCAGCGGGCGCCGCATCCGACGAGCGCCGGGCGGCCGCTCAACAGCGGGCCGCAGATGGTGGAGATCAGCCGCGACGACCGCCGCGTGTACCTCACCAACTCGTTCTACGAGTCGTGGGACGAGCAGTTCTACCCCGACGGCATTCGCCAGCACGAGACATACAGGAACCGATCGTCGAGCGACAGGTTGATGTCGGTGACGAGCGGCGGCACCGCGCCGAACCCCTTGAGCAGCGGCGGCAGGCTCTCGGCGTCGGCCGGCTCCGCGGGAATCTCGATCACCTTCTTGACGCGCCAGGCGCCGTTGCCGTTGTGGCCGTGGCGATACCAGAGCCACACCGACGCCGACAGGTCCTTCAGCGACGTGACGACGCCGACAAATCCGTACGCCTTGCGCGGATCGTGCGCGGGCCGGAGCTCGAGGACCATCTGCTGCTCCGCGCCGAGATCGATTGCCTGTTCGTGCCTCCGCGTGCGGAGGTTCCAGACGTGCAGCGCGTGCCCGTACTCGCCGGCGAGGAGCTTCTCGGGAATGACGCCCTTCTCGACCATGTTGGGCGTGCCCCACTCGCTCGTGATCACCGTGTCGTGGCCGAGGTGCCACCAGAAGTCATAGGCGAGCGTCTGCGGGCCGCGGCTCGCCTCCCAGGGTCCGCTTCCTGCGCGACGCGGCGGGGGCGACACCGAGCTCTTCCAGGCCCTGCGCGCGGTGATCGACGAAGCGGCGCGTCCCGACGGCTTCCTCGAGCCCGGCGCCGCGCTGCCCACCTCGATCCTCGATGACGGCGAGGCGCTCGCCGATGCCCCGCCCCCCGCCCTGGTCCCAGGCGTCCGCGTCGGCGTGTACGAAGGATCGGCGTGCTCGGTCACGGCGGAATGGGAGAGGTGTACCGCGCCCGCGACACGCAGCTCGAGTGAGAGCGACAGCAATGCACACCACACCGCACCTCCTGGATGTCGTCGCTCTCCTCTCGGACCTGCCCGCGAATGGCCTCGTCCGTGGCCAGGTCGGCACCGTCGTGGAGCTCCTGGACGGCGCCTGCGAAGTCGAATTCTCCGACGACGAAGGGAAGACTTACGCAGAGCTGGCGCTCCCGCCTGACCAGCTCCTGGTTCTTCATCACCGACCGCAGCAGGCAGCGTAACGGCTTCGAAACGGCGTCGGATCGGGCCCTCGTCCTCCCTACCGCCGACGCGCCCACCGCCGAGGCCGACTGCCTAGGGCCACCGCTTCCGTCTGCGGTTTGCCGCCCACCGCGCGACCACGCCGGCGCTTTGACCTTTGACGCTCGACTTAGTAAGCTCTGCGCCATGACGTTCATCATCACAGACCCCTGCATCGACACCAAGGACACCGCCTGCGTGGACGTCTGCCCGGTCGACTGCATCCATCCGCGGAAAGACGAGCCGGAGTTCGCCCAGGCGACGATGCTGTATATCCATCCGGAGGAGTGCATCGACTGCGGCGCCTGCGTCCCGGCCTGCCCGGTTGCGGCGATTTACGACAGTCCCGATTCGACGCCGGCGAGCCAGAAGGATCTCATCGAAGCCAATCTGGTGTACAGAAACGGCGACGCGGACACGATGGCTCAAGCGGAAGCGCTCGTGAAAGGGCACGTGGACTCGCATCCCGATTTGATGGCGATCCCGGCGCCGGAACGCGCCGCGGCGCACAATCGGTAGGGTTCAACCAGCCAGGTTCTTCGCGACAAACCAGAGGTTCGCGGGGCGCTCCGCCAGTCGACGCATGTACCAGGGGAACCAGTACTCGCCGTAGCTGATGAGGACGCGCACCCGCGCGCCGGCCCGTGCGAGCTGCGCCTGCAGGTCGCGACGAATGCCGAAGAGCATCTCGAACTCATAGCGCTCGCGCGGCACCTGCTGTGCGGCCATGTGTGTCTGGAGACGCGCGATGAGCGTGGCGTCGTGCGTGCCGATGCCGAGAAACGCCCCGGCAGCCTGCGCATCGGCTGCGACCAGCCTCGCCGAGAGCTGGTAGAACTGCTCATCCACCTGCGCCTTGTCCCGCAACGCCAGCGAGGGCGGCTCGCTGTAGGCGCCTTTCACGATCCGGATGGCAGGGCCGAGCGGGATGAGCGCATCGAGCAGCTCCGGCGTGCGGTACAGGTACGCCTGCAGGCAGACGCCGACGTTCGTCCACTCCGACCGGATGTCGCGATACAGGTCGATCGTGCGATCGACGTACGCCGTGCTCTCCATGTCGATCCAGACCCTGTTGCCGGTCTTCTGCGCGCGGGCGGCGAGCCGGACCAGATACCGCCGGCAGGTCTCGACGCTCAGGTCGAGACCGAGCTGCGTCGGCTTGACCGAGATCTGCGCGTCGAGCGGGGTGGCGTGGATGCGATCGAGCGCCTCGAGATAATGCGCGGCAACGGCGTCGGCTTCGCCGGCGTCGCGCACGTTCTCGCCGAGCCGGGTGAGGATGGCCGGCAGGCCGGCCGCCTGCAGCGTGCGTGCGGCGGCGAGCGCGTCGTCCAGGCGCTCGCCGGGCATGAAGCGGCTGACGGAGCGCCGGACGAATCCCGAACGCATGGCCTGCTCGCGCAGCCACGCGTTCTCCGATCCGGCGAGCAGCAGGTCGCGAATCACGGACATCCCGTCACAATAACACGGCCATTCGCGTCACCATCTCAGGTCTCTCACGCCGGACGAGGACGGTGTGCTCGTCGGGCGCTGCGCCGGCCTCGCCGGCTCGGGCATTTCCGCCGTGCTGAATCGCGGCAGCATCGCCTCGCGCATCGCGACGTGGTACACGACCCCCGCGATCGCAATCGCCGCGCGCACGACGTCCTCCTCGACGATGCGCTCGTAGGTGTCGAGATTGGTGTGCCACGTGTGCGACCGGTACTGGATCGGGTCCTGCCCAAGGCCTATTCCCGGGAGCCCCGCCTCGTTGAACGACGTGCTGTCCGTCCCGCCGCTTCTGCGGCTCCTCGTCGTGGAGGCACCGACGATGCCGAAGTCCTCGAACGCGGCGAACGCGTCGCGCAAGACGGCGCCCGCCGCCTTTGGGCCGAAGATCGACGCACCACGGATGCGGCCCGTGCCGGAATCGATGTTGAAGTAGCCGTTGAAGGTGTGGAACTCGGGCTTCGGCTGCTCGAAGGTGCCGAAGTGCTCCTTCACGTACGCCTTCGACCCGAGCAGCCCCTGCTCTTCCCCGCTCCAGAGCGCCACGCGGATCGTCCGCCGGGGCCTTACGCCGATCGCCGCCAGGATGCGCGCCGCCTCCATCATGATCGCCGAGCCGATGCCGTTGTCCGTCGCACCGGTGGCCGCGTGCCAGGAGTCGAGGTGCGCGCCGAGCATCACTACCTCGTGACGCTTGTCGCCGCCCGGAATCTCGGCAATCGCGTTGTACGAGGTGCGGCCCTCGGGATGGATCCGGTTCACGATCGCGATCTCGATCTCGACGCCGATTTTGCTGTCGAGCATCCGGCTGATGCGGCCGTAGTCTTCGTTGCGGAGGATGACCGTCGGCACGGTCTTCGCCGGATCGAAGGTGCGGTTGTTGAATGCGCGGACCTGCCCGTGGTCGCGCGCCGCGTCGTTGATCCGCAGGAGCGCGCCGCCGGCCAGCAGGAACCGATCGATTTCCTCGTTGATCTCGTTGCGGCTCAGGCGTCCCGGCTCACGCTCGGGAGCCTGTCGATTCGCGAACGGCGACGCAGCCGGATTCTCCAGGTCGTACTGCCGCCGCACCTGCTCGTCGGGCCGGCGCAGGGTCTCGGGAGCAAACGTCACGCTCACCTTTTCGTGCGGGCCGACGAGCACCATCCGTCCCGTCACGCGGTCGCGCGCGCCGTCGAGGAAGACGGCCAGCTCTTCACGCGTCGGACAGCTCTCGCGATTGGCCGCTCCCGGCCGGCACTGCGGCGGCTCGATGCGCACCGCCGCGCCCGTGGCCGTCCCTGTCGTGGACGGCGTCCATGCCAGCACCTCGCCCACGAGCGCATCGGCGACCGGCGCCGTGATGTGCGCCGAGAAACGCTCGTTACTCCAGCCCGGATGGCCGAACGCCCACGGCTCGAGGTGCGCGTTCTGAAGCCCCCATTTCCGCATCTCGGTCAGGGCCCAGTCCGCGGC
>JBOGIW010000473.1:0-3378 GCA_050748045.1 Vicinamibacterales bacterium
GCTCGCCGCCGGCTTCGCCTGCAGGATGCCCGCAAGGAGCGCGACGAGGCGCTCCGCATGGCTGGCGTACCGCAGATCGACGCGTTCGGCGGAACCGTGGAACGCCGTGCACGTCACGGAGGCGTTCCCCCACGAGCGCTGGAGCGTCTCCTGCACGTCCTCCGGTGCGATCCGATCGAGCTCGCAGAGCACGACGACGTGCTGCCCGAACGCGGCATCGGCGGACGTGACTGCTGGCTCCGCGGTCCAGTCCGGGCACAGCAACAGGACGTCCGGAGCGCCCTCGCTCTCGCCAATGGCGCCTGGGCGCGTGCTCAGCCCCTTCAAGACCACGCGGACCGCACCATCGTCATCGCAGATCTGAATGTCGCAGGTTGGAGCCGGGCTGCCCGCCCCGCGGCCGGGCGCACACGTGACGAGCACCCAGCCTTCGGACGGACACGCGCCGTCGATGACGACCTCGTCGAGGCAGAAGGGGAGCGACGTGATCGGCTCGCCCCGATCGATCGCGAGGCCGATCGCCGCTTGCACGGCCGAATCGAGGAGGCCCGGGTGCAGGACGCAGTCCCCGGTGCTCAGGCCAACAGACGCCGGAAGCGCCAGGCGCGCCAGCACCTCGTCGCGCCCCACGTGCATCGCGACGATGCCCCGGTGCGACGGACCGTAGGACATGCCAATCGATTCGTACAGGCGATACACGCCGGCGGCCGTCAGCGTGCGCCGATCGCACGCGGCCTCGGCGGCTCGAATATCGATTGACGCGCCGCTCTGGAATCCGACCGCGGCCCGTGGAGCCGCCCGGTCGATGAGCGCCTGACCCTGCGCATGCAGGACGGATCTTTCTTCCGACTCCTGCACGCTGCGCATCTCGAACGCCGTGACACCTTCGTCTCCGCTCATCGCGGAAATACGCAGGACAACAGGCGCGTCCGCGATGACGAGCGGACGCACCCAGACGACGTTCCGCAGCCGGATCGCGTGCGGTTCCGTGGCTGGAATGTCGTGCATCTCGGCGAGGGCGGCTCGAGCCATCTCGAGGTACGCCACGCCCGGCAGCACCTTCCGCCCGTGGACGAGATGGTCTCGCAGGAAGGGCTCGTCTCCGGTGAGCCACCGCTCCACGTGGCGATCGGGTGGGCGCGGATCCGAACCGGAGGGACCGGGCGCGTGCGAGCCGGCGTCAGGCACCACCGTCTCGGCGATCCGAACGTCGAAACGCTCTCTGGAAAACGGATACACAGGGAGGGTGAGTCGCCGGCGCGGCGACGCGGCGTGGAGCGGCCGCCAGTCGATGTCGAGCCCCTTCACCCACAGATCGCAGAGACGCGCCACGTTCCTCTTCCGCAGCCAGGTGTGGAGCAACGAGCAGGCGTCCTCGTCGGCCTGGAACATCGCCACGGCGTCCCGGTGCCTCTTCGCGGAACCGGTCAGGACGGGTCCGCCGGCGTCGCCGGCGACATACCGATCGAGCGCGTCTCGGAGCCGGTCGATCGACTCGACCGCGCACGCGAGCCGGTGATCCATCGGTTCCCTGCCCACCTGCGCCGTGTAGCACACGTCGCGTACGTCCATGCCGGGATGTGTGCGCACGAACGCCAGGAACGAGCGCGCGTAGGCGCGCAACTGCGCCTCGGTCCTCGCCGACAGCACGAACGCGCACGGATCGCCAGGTGCCGGCTCGTCGTGGCCGGCCGGGCCGGCCGCCGTGTGCTCCTGCAGGATGACGTGCGCGTTGCTGCCGCCGGCGCCGAATGACGACACACAGGCCGCGCGAGGCATCGGCCGGCCGCCGGCGTCGCGCGGCAGCCACTCCTCGGCGCGCTGCTGCACGACGAACGGCGTGGCCGCGAAATCGATCCGCGGGTTCAGGTCCGCGGCATGCAGAGAGGGCGCATAGCGGCCTTGCTGCATCTGGAGCACGATCTTCGTCACGCCGGCGATGCCCGCGGCCGCTTCCAGGTGCCCGATGTTCGACTTCACGGACCCGATGCGGCAGTACCCGCTGTCGCCCGTCTCGCGCGCGAAGGCTTCTGTGAGGCCGCGGATCTCGATCGGGTCGCCGAGGTCGGTGCCCGTCCCGTGCGCCTCGACGTACGTGATCGCCCGCGCGCTCATGCCGGCGCGGTCGAGCGCCCACTCAATCACCTCGCGATGAGCCCGCGGATTCGGGACGGTGAACCCGTTCGTGCGGCCTCCATGGTTCGTGGCCGAACCGCGGATCACAGCATAGACGTGGTCGCCGTCGCGTTCGGCCATCGAGAGCGGCTTCAGCAGGATCGCGCCGATCCCTTCGCCCGGGACGAAGCCGTTCGCGCCGGCGCCGAAGGCCCGGCAGCGGCCGTCGGGCGAGAGCATCTGCAGCTTCGAGAGGTCCGCGTAGTGATGGGGATGCGTGTACAGGTTGACGCCGCCGGCAATCGCCATCGTGCAGTCGCCGGCGTAGATGTGCTGGCACGCCACGTGGATCGCCACGAGCGACGAGGAGCAGGCCGTGTCGATCGCCAGGCTCGGCCCGCGCAGGTTCAACGCATACGAGACGCGGTTCGGAATGGTGAAGAACGTGTGGTGCTGCTCGGCGACGCCAACCTTGGACGCCCCGACGAAGACGCCGACGCGCTCCTCCGAGAGGCTGCCGGGCGTGTACCCCGCGTCCTCCAGCAGGTGCCAGGCGCACTGGAGAAACCGGCGCGATTCCGGATGTATGACATCGACCTCGCGGGGCGAGATGTGGAAGAACAGCGGATCGAAGTCATACGCGCCGGCGATGAACCCGCCCCACTTGCCGTAGCTGCGGCCGCTCGCGATCGCGGTGTCGCGATCGGGATGGAAGTAGCGGCCGAGCGGCCAGCGATCGGCCGGCACTTCCCGGATGCAGTCGGCGCCCTTCTCGAGGTTGGTCCAGAACGCCTCCAGGTCCGGCGCCTCGGGGTAGACGCCTGCGAGGCCGATGATGGCGACCGGCTCAGGCGCGGTCACGCGCTCGGGAGGTCGGCGCAGTGCAGGTCGGGGCAGTGCAGCCGGATCGCGCGCCGGGACGTCGCCGTTCGCCCGTGCGGGCAGCAGGCCGTCCGGGGCCTCGGGCCGTCGCGCCGTCTCCGAGGCCACCACTTCGACGAGCTGTTGCGGCGTCGTCAGCTCGAAGAAGGCTGCCGGTTCGATCCTGATCCCGTAATCGCGCTCCAACGCCGCCGCGAGCTGCATGACCAGGATCGAATCGAATCCGAGGTCCCGGAACTCCGCATCCAGGACGACTTCGTGCGGCTGCACGTGGAGGAACGGCCCGAGCGTGTTCCGGACGACGGATTCGGCGGCGAGTGACCTCACACCCTCGTCGTCCTCCGCGGCCCTGCCGGCGCGCACGTTTGCGGAGTCGGTGCC
>JBOGIW010000474.1:0-4451 GCA_050748045.1 Vicinamibacterales bacterium
GAGTAGCTACACGACTCGACTCAATGCCTTGATACGGATCGCATCGCTACTCTGACCCCGTTCTGACCCCGGAGTCGCTTCGAGCGGCGTGTAAGATGTTGATCACCTGATGGCCAAGAAGAAGTCCCGCCGAGACCCATCCCTCTTCGATCTCGCCGACTCCTCCGAAACGACCGCCGCGCCTCCTCCCTCGGGACCGGACGGCATCCCGCTCCACGAGGCGGCGCAGAGCCGCTACCTGAACTACGCGCTCTCGGTGATCACCTCGCGCGCGCTGCCCGACGTGCGCGACGGCCTCAAGCCGGTGCAGCGTCGTATCCTCTACACGATGTGGCAGCAGAACCTGACCGCCGACGCCAGGCACCGGAAGTGCGCGAAGGTCGTGGGCGACGTGATGGGAAGCTATCACCCGCACGGCGACGCGGCGCTCTACGAGACGCTCGTCCGCATGGCACAGCCCTTCTCGCTGCGCTATACGCTCGTCGACGGCTCCGGCAACTTCGGCTCGCTCGACGGCGACAGCGCGGCGGCCATGCGCTATACGGAGTGCCGCCTGGCGCGCATCTCCGACGAGATGCTCTCCGAGATTGATCGCCGCACGGTCCCCTTCCGCCCGAACTATGACGGCACGAAAACCGAGCCGGTCGTCCTGCCCGCCCGCATCCCGAACCTGCTCGTCAACGGCGCCACCGGCATCGCGGTCGGCATGGCGACGAACGTCCCGCCCCACAACCTGGGCGAGGTCTGCACGGCGCTCGTCAAGCTGCTCGTCAACGACGAGCTGAGCAGCGTGCAGCTCTGTCGCTACGTCAAGGGCCCCGACTTCCCGACGGGCGGCCAGATCCTCAACACCGCCGAGGAGCTGAAGGAGATCTACAGGACCGGGGCCGGCACCATCCGCCTGCGCGCGACGTGGGAAGAGGGCCCGGGCACGAGAGGCGGGCGGACGCTCGTCGTCACGAGCATCCCGTACACCGTGAACAAGGCGGCGCTCGTGGAGCGCATCGCCGACGTCGTGCTCTCGCGCAAGCTCCCGCCGCTCCTCGACGTCCGGGACGTGTCCACCGACGACGTGCGGATCGCGCTGGAGATCAAGAAGGACGCCGACCCGCGGATGGTGATGGCCTATCTGTTCAAGAACACGCCGCTCCAGACCAGCTTCATCGTCAACCTGACGTGCCTGATGCCGACCGAGATCCCCGAGGTCGGCCGTCCCGAGCGGGCGGACCTGAAGTCGATTCTCTGGCACTTCCTGCACTTCCGTCTCGAAGTGGTGACCGCGCGGCTCGAGCACGAGCTGGAGTCGCTGAAGCAGCGCATCCACGTCCTGGAGGGCTTCGAGAAGGTCTTCGACGCGCTAGACGAGATCATCAGGATGATCCGGAAGTCGGATGGCAAGGCGGACGCGGCGGAGAAGATCATCAAGCGCTTCGCGCTCGACACCGAACAGGCCGAGGCGATCCTGGAGCTGAAGCTGTATCGGCTGGCGCGGCTCGAGATCCTGGTCATCCAGCACGAGCTGGCGGACAAGCGCAAGCGCGCGCGGCAGATCGGCGCGCTGCTCAAGGACGACGACGCCCGGTGGACGGTCGTCCGCGAGGAGATCGAGGAAATCCAGAAGACGTACGGCGACAAGCGGCGCACGGCCATCGAGGCGGCCGAGGACCTCGCCTTCACCGAAGACGACTTCATCGTCGAGGAAGACAACGTCGTCATCGTGTCGCGGGACGGGTGGGTGAAGCGGCAGAAGGAGGTGCGGGATCTGTCGACGACGCGGCTGCGCGAGGGAGATTCGGTGCTGGCCGCCGTGCAGGGGAGCACACGCGCCACGACGGTGTTCTTCAGCAACTTCGGCGCCGCGTACACGTCGCGCATCATCGACGTGCCGGCGTCCACGGGCTACGGCGAGCCGATCCAGAAGCTCTTCAAGCTGCGCGACGGCGAGCGCATCGTCGCGGCGATGAGCCTCGATCCGCGCGTGGCCGGCGACATCGCGACGCGCACGGAGGGGGAGGCGCCGCCGGTGCATGCGGTCGCCGTGACGAGCGACGGCTACAGCCTGCGCTTCAGCCTGGAGGGTTTCGTCGAGCCGAGCACGCGCGCCGGCCGCCGGTTCGCCCGGCCGGCCGAGGGGGTGGAGGTGGTGGGCGTGGAGCGCGTCACGGGCGAGGAGGTCATCATCGCCGCCACGCGCGAGGCGCACGCGATGCTGACGCGGGTCGGCGAGATCAACTACCTCTCGGGTCCCGGCAAGGGTGTGATTCTGGTCAAGCTGTCGTCGAAGGACGACGCGGTGCTCGGGTTCCGGATCGCCACCGGCGATCGCGACCTCCTGCGCGTGGAGACGAGCCGCGGCGCCGAGGTCACGATCAGCCTCGGCAAGTACGACCCGACGGGACGCGGCGGCAAGGGGCGCGAGCTGATGCAGCGCGGCCAGTTCACGCGGGTCATTCCGGCGGACGTGGAGAACCCACAGCCGCTCGGCGAGCCGTCGTAGCGGACCGTTCAGGCCGAGGCGGTGATTTCGGACGTCGCAGTCGCGTTCGTTCCGCGCAGCCGTGAGTGCCTGTACCCGTACACGAAGTACAACGCCACGCCGAGCGCCATCCACGCCAGCAGCCGCTCCCACGACTCCCAGGGCAGGCTCGCCATCAGCACGAGGCTGACGATCGCCGACGCCGCCGGAATCCACGGCACGAGCGGCACCTTGAACGGGCGAGGCGCGTCGGGCTCGCGCCGGCGCATGAAGATGATTCCGATCGCGACGATGACAAAGGCGAAGAGCGTTCCGATGTTCACGAGCGCGCCGAGCGTGCCGATGCCCGTGAAGCCGGCGGCCAGGGCGACGACCACGCCGGTCAGGAGGGTAGTGAGATGCGGCGTCCGGAAGCGCGGATGGATCCTCGCGGCGAAAGGCGGCAGCAGGCCGTCCCTGGCCATGGCGAGGAAGATGCGCGGCTGCGCCATCATCATCACCAGCATCACCGACGTGAGGCCGGCGAGCGCGCCGAGCGTGACGAGGATGCGAAGCGCCGACATCGGCGCGGCCCACGCCGTCCCGGCCGCCAATCGCTCCGCCGACTCGACGGCGATCACGAGCGGCGCGGGCTGGTTGCGCATCTCCTGGTACGGCACGAGCGAGATCATCGCGGCCGAGACGAGCACGTACAGGATCGTGCAGATCACCAGGGACCCGAGGATGCCGACCGGCATGTCACGCTGCGGATTCTTCGCCTCCTGCGCCGACGTCGACACGGCGTCGAAGCCGATGTACGCGAAGAAGATGATCGCCGCGCCGCGGAAGATGCCGCTGATGCCGTACTCGCCGAAGGTGCCGCTGTTCTCCGGGATGAACGGCGTGAAGTGGGGCGTGTTGAAGAAGACGAAGCCCGCCGCGATCACCATCAGCACCACCACGACCTTGATCACGACGATGACGTTGTTGACGTTCGCCGACTCCTTGATGCCGATGACGAGCAGGATCGTCACGAGGATGGTGATGATCACGGCAGGCAGGTTGAAGACCGCCGTCACGGCCTCTCCGCCGGGCACCGTCACGAGCGTTCCCGGCGCGGCGCTCAGGGCGGCGGGGAACACGATGCCGGCCTGGCGCAGCAGCGTGACGAAGTTCCCCGACCAGCCGACGGCGACGGTGGCCGCCCCGAGCGCGTACTCGAGAATCAGATCCCAGCCGATGATCCATGCGACGAACTCGCCGAGCGTCGCGTAGGCGTAGGTGTACGCCGAGCCGGCGATGGGCACCGCGGCCGCGAACTCCGAGTAGCACAGCGCGGCGAGCGCGCTCACCAGCCCGGCCATGATCATCGAGACCACGATGGCGGGGCCCGCGTTGGCGGCGGCGGCCTGGCCGGTCAGCACGAAGATGCCCGTGCCCACGACGGCTCCCACGCCCAGGAAGACGAGGTTCGAACGGCCGAGGACGCGCGGGAGCGTGGTGCCGTCGCGTCGCTCCTGCTCGGCGAGGATGCGGGCGACCGGCTTGCGCATGAAGATAGACATGCGCCGGAGCATGCACTGTCACTCAATTCATGTCTTGAAGGTCAGGTCAACCTGCGCCCAAGTTTCCCTGAAGAAGTTCTCAAGGGTGGTAGCATCAACGGGTTGCGGACCTCCACGTCCGTCCAGTCGGCGGAAGGCCGGGCGATCGCCTTCGGCCCATTCACCTTCGATCGAACCAGCCGGCTCCTCTGGAAGGACGGCGTCGAAGTCCCGCTGCCCCCGCGTGTCCTCGGGGTGCTGGCGCTGCTCCTCGACCGCCCCGGCGAGCTCGTCGCGAAGCAGGAGCTCATCGGGGCCGTCTGGCGCGACGCCTTCGTCACCGAGACATCGCTCGCCGAAGCCATCAGCGTGCTCCGCCAGACGCTCGGCGACGATCCGCAGCGGCCCAGCTACATCCAGACGCTCCACCGGCGCGGGTATCGGTTCATCGC
>JBOGIW010000475.1:0-6327 GCA_050748045.1 Vicinamibacterales bacterium
GCCGGTTATTGGCGTACTGCTCCAGCACGTGAGCGGTCCAGCCGGACATCCGGCTCACCGCGAAGATCGGCGTGTAGAGATCGATCGGGACGCCGAGCGCGTGGTAGGTCGACGCCGAGTAGAAATCAACGTTCGGGTGGAGCCTCTTCTCGCCCTTGACGAGCGCCTCGATGCGCTGCGACAGGTCGAACCAGGCCGTGCGGCGTGCGCGCTGTCCGAGGTCTCGCGACATCTGCCGCAGGTGGGTCGCCCGCGGATCTTCCGTGCGGTACACGCGGTGGCCGAACCCCGGCACCTTCTCCTTCCGCGCCAGCTTGCCGCGGACGACCGCGTCCACCCGCTCGCCGCTCGCGCTCTCGCCGATCTCGAGCAGCAGCCGCATCACGTCGGCGTTCGCGCCGCCGTGCAACGGCCCCTTGAGTGTCCCGATGGCCGCCACGATCGCCGAGTACATGTCCGTCAGCGTCGCGGCGGCGACGCGCGCGGCGAAGGTCGACGCATTCAGCTCGTGGTCGGCGTGCAGCACGAGCGCCACGTCGAAGGCGTGCACGGCCGTTGCGTCCGGCCGCTCCCCGCTCAGCATGTACAGGACGTTCGCGGCGTGGCTGAGCGCGGGATCCGGCGCGATCGGCCCGCCGCCGGCCTGCAGCCGCCCCCACGTCGCGACGATCGTGGCCACCCGCGCGGTGAGGCGGACGGCCTTGCGATACTGCGCCTGGGGCGAGGCGTCGTGCGCCTCGGCGTCGTAGTGTCCGAGCGCGGAGGTCAGGGTCCGCAGCGCGTCCATCCCCTCGACGCTCGGCAGCGATCGCATCAGGCGGAGGAGCGGCTCGGGCAGCGGCCGCGCCGCGGCGAGCTGCGACTGCAGGTCGCCGAGCTCCGCGCGCGTCGGCAGCCGCCGATGCCACAGCAGGAAGCACACTTCCTCGAACGTCGCCTGTTTCGCGAGGTCGTGGATGTCGTACCCGCAGTACGCCAGCACACCGCGTTCCCCGTCCAGGTAGCAGATCGCGGACGTCGTCGCGGTCACGTCGTCGAGGCCGCTCTTGGGCTTCACGTCGGCAGGCATGATCTCCACGATCCGCAATCCGCAATCCGCCGTCCGCGATCCGCTCTCCGCTGTCCGCGACCCGCTGTCCGCTGATCCACAATCCGCGGTCCGCTGAGCTACGCCGACACCACTTTGCGCGCGCCGGCCGAAACGGGCCTGTAGATGGCGCCGACAATCGCGCCGTAAATCGAGAACTCGACGATGACGTCCACGATCCAGGCGAACAGCAGCGAGCTCGTGATGGGCGCCGTGACGTACGTCCAGACCGTGGCGAAGCAGATGAGCAGGAACCCGACCAGCACGCCGAAGCGTACGCCCTCCTGGACGCCCGAGCCCCCCTCGTACCCCTTCGCGTACGTATAGGCAAAGACGAAGAACCCGAGGAGCGACGCCGCGAAGCCGAGCGGCAGGTTCATCTCCTCCGGTGCGCGCATGGCCGCGGCGTTCGCCGCGTAGAGGTCGCTCAACAGGATCTCGTTGACGATGTACCCGATCGGCAGGTAGGCAACCCAGGCGGCCACGGCGGCTGCGGCAACGCGCGCGAAGTTCATCGGCGGCTCCTCTGTCTGGAGGTGGACGGAAAGTATGGGGAACTGTAATTCAAAATTCACAAGTCAAAATGGAAAAAGTCGACATGCGACACATTTGACTCGTCACCATTGGCCTTTTGCATTTCGACTTTCGAATCTTGAATTACACCTCTTTCGCTTCCGTGACCGGCTTCAGGACCACCGAGTCGCCCCCGTACTGCTGCACAATAGACAGCAGGCCCGTGTACAGGAACCCTATCTGGAAGAGGACGAGGAACGGCAGCGTGCCGTAGATGCCGTTCGACAGCGCGTAGAAGACCATGGCCGTGAAATAGAGCCCCAGCCCCAGTTCGATGAGCGGCTGCACGGTGAAACTCTGGCGATACTTCTTGCCGATCCACTCGTCCTCGGCCGCCTCGATGCGGTACTTCGGCGTGCGGGCGAACTCGCTCTGCTTGTCGAAGAGCGACTCGAGCACCGCCCTGGTGTTGTTCACCGTCAGGCCAATGCCGATCGACATCAGGAACGGCAGGTACTTCAGCCGGGTGGTCCAGTCGTCGTGCAGCTCCCGCTGGCACACCATGTAGAAATTGGCCACCGACGCCGTCGCCGCGAAGAACAGCGGCACGTCGATGAGCAGCATCTCGTACCAGCCCATGTTGTAGCGGATCACCATCGACGGCGCCATCAGCACCGACAGCACGCACATGAGCAGGTAGTTGAAGTTCGCCGACAGGTGGAAGAACGCCTCCGCCTTGACGCGCAGCGGCAGGTCCGACTGCAGGATGCGCGGCATGAGCTTCCGGAAGGTCTGGATCGATCCCTTGGCCCACCGGTGCTGCTGCGACTTGAAGGCATTCATCTCCACCGGCACTTCCGCCGGCGCCACGAGATCCTGCAGGAAGACGAACTGCCAGCCGCGAAGCTGCGCCCGGTAGCTGAGGTCCAGGTCCTCGGTCAGCGTGTCGTGCTGCCAGCCGCCGGCGTCGGCAATCGCCGTGCGACGCCAGATGCCGGCCGTTCCGTTGAAGTTGAAGAACAGGCCGCCGCGGTTCCGGCTCCCGTGCTCCAGCACGAAGTGGCCGTCGAGCAGGATCGACTGGATCTTGGTGAGCAGCGAGTATTCCTGGTTGATGTGGCCCCACCGCGCCTGCACCATCGCGATTGTGGCGTCGGTGAAATAGGGCACCGTCCGGCGGAGGAAGTCGGCCGGCGGCGTGAAGTCTGCGTCGAAGATGGCGATGAGCTCGCCGCGCGCCGTCCTGAGCCCCGCCTCGAGCGCCCCGGCCTTGAAACCGCTGCGGTCGGCGCGGTACAGGTACTTGATATCGAGGCCGCGCGCGGCATGGCGCCGTACGGCCTGCTCGGCGACGCTGCGCGTCTCGTCGGTGGAATCGTCCAGCACCTGGATCTCGAGGAGCTCGCGCGGGTAGTCGATCGCGCAGACCGTATCGATGAGCCGGTCTGCCACGTACATCTCGTTGTAGATTGGAAGCTGAATGGTCACCGGCGGCAATGTCGCGAACTGCCCCGCGGGCAGCCACCGCCGATGCTTGTGCTTCATGTACAGGTAGACGAGGTAGTAGCGGTGCCACCCGTAAGCCGCGAGTATGACGAGAATGAAGAAATAGCTTGCAAGAATGATGGTCTCAGCCGGCGTCATGGCGTCACTGGCGTCACTGGAACCGTCGCGTCGAAGGCCGGTCGGGCCGCTCCGATGCTGCCCGGACGAGGTCGCGCGGCAGCCCGCCCGTGGCATGCTCACACCTGGTCGTACAGGGCATCACACCCGCAAACGGCACAATCAGCGATTATATTGTCGGGTCGTCCAAAGTCAACGCAAACCACCCGAATCGAAAGGGTTATGAACCAATCCGAACTCCGGCAACTGCTCGATCGCGTCCGCGGCGGTGCGCTCGAGCCGGCGGCTGCCGCAGACCAAATCCTCGAGGTTCTGCGCGCGGCGCCGTACGAGGATCTGGGTTTCGCGCGCATCGACCATCACCGGGAGCTCCGGCAAGGCTTCCCCGAAGTGATCCTCGGCGTAGGCAAAAGTCCGGCCCAGATCGCCGCCATTGCCGCCCGTATCGTCGCCGGGGGGCGACCGCTGCTCGTCACGCGCGCGCAACCTGAAGCGTTCGAGGCGGTGAAAGGCGTCGTGCCGGACGCGGAGTATCACCAGGACGCGCGCGCGATCACGTTGAGGCAAGGGCACATCGAGGCCGGACGCGGCACGGTTCTCGTGGCCTGCGCCGGCACCGCTGACGTTCCGGTCGCGGAGGAGGCGGCCGTCACGGCCGAGCTCATGGGCAACGCCATCGATCGCCTCTACGATGTCGGCATCGCCGGACTGCACCGTCTGCTTGGCCAACAGTCCCGCTTGCAGGCGGCTCGAGTGGTCATCGTCGTCGCGGGCATGGAAGGGGCGCTGCCGAGCGTCGTGGCGGGGCTGGTCGGCGTGCCGGTCGTCGCCGTGCCGACGAGCGTCGGCTACGGCGCAAGCTTCGGCGGCATTGCGGCGCTCCTCGGCATGCTCAACAGTTGCGCCAACGGCGTCTCGGTCGTGAACATCGACAACGGCTTTGGCGCAGGCTGTATCGCGAGCTTGATCAATCACTTATAGGCGGTCTGGGCCGGCGGCGGGCTGGCGGCCGGCGCGAGGCCGGAGGCGGCGGGGGCGATACGGCACGTCGGACACCGCCGACCGCCGCCGCTGACCGTCTCCCGCCGACCGCCTGATCCAGGTGTTACACTCCTGAATTGCCCGTCGCGGGTCTCCCCGTCGAACAACGCTCCATGCACGCTGGCGCCCTGCGAGCTTTCGAGTTCGACCGCATCGTATCGGTAGTCACCCGTCTGGCGCTCACGCCGACCGGCGCGGCGCGACTGGCGCAGCTACGCCCGCTGGTCGATCCGGGGCGCGTGATGGCCGCGCAGCGCGCGACGACGGAAGGCGTGCGGTTTCTTGCCGACACCCCCGGCTTCCCCCTGCGCGCGCCGTCGGATCTCGAGGCCATCCTCGACGCGCTCGGCGTCGAGGGGCGGCCGCTCGAGCCGCTGCGCCTCCTCGGCCTCGCCGACTACCTCGAATCGATCGAGCACACGCGCAGCGCGATCGCGAAGCGGGGATCGTCGTTCCCCATCCTGACCTCGCTCGTCGAGGGGGTCGCGTCCTTCAAGAGCGAGATCGCCGACGTGCGACAGAAGATCGATCCGGCCGGAGGCGTCGCCGATCAGGCGAGCCCGACGCTCGCGCGCATCCGCGACCGTCTCCGCAGGCAGAAGGCGCGGTTGCGCAGCACGCTCGAGTCGTTCCTCCGCGGGCGCGACACGTCGAAGTACCTCCAGGACCAGGTCGTCACCGATCGCAACGGCCGCTACGTGCTCGTGGTCCGCGCGGAGCACCGCTCCGCGATTCCCGGCATCATCCATGGCGCCTCGGCCAGCGGCGCGAGCCTCTTCCTCGAGCCGCTGTCCACGGTCGAGGTCAACAACGACATCGTCGCGACCGAGGAGCAGGAGGCCGAGGAAGTGCGCCGCATCCTCGCGCAGCTCACGAACGTCTTCCGCTCGCGCCCGTCGGACCTGCGCCGCACGCTCGACGTGGCGACCGAGCTCGACGCCGTCCAGGCGAAGGCGCGCTTCTCGCAGATCGTGAACGGCATCGAGCCGGCAATCGCCGCCGACGGCACGTTCGAGCTGCGCGGTGCGCGGCATCCGCTGCTCATGCGGGCGGTGCACGAGCGCCTCGAGGAGAGGCATGGCGACGGCAGCGGCCTCGACGAGGCCAGGCCCCGGGAGCCGGTCCCGGTGGACGTGCTGCTCATCCCGCCGGTGCGCATCCTGTTGATCTCCGGTCCGAACACGGGCGGCAAGACCGTCGCGTTGAAAACCGCGGGGCTGCTTGCGGCGATGGCGCAGTCGGGGCTGCACATCCCGGCCGAGCACGGCTCGCGGCTGCCGGTCTTCCGGTCGATCTTCGCCGATATCGGCGACGAGCAGTCGATCTCCGCGAGCCTGAGCACGTTCTCCGCGCACATCACCAACGTCGTTTCGATGGACCGCGAGCTGCAGTTGCCGGCGCTCGTGCTGCTCGACGAAGTCGGCGCGGGCACCGATCCTGTGGAAGGCGGAGCGCTCGGCACAGCCGTCATCGATCACTTCCGGCAGCGCGGCGCGCACCTCGTCGCCACCACGCACGCCGACGCGCTCAAGTCCTACGCGTCGACGACGGAAGGCGTGGGGAGCGCGGCCTTCGGATTCAACGCCGAGACGTTCGCGCCCACGTACCGCCTGGTGTACGGCTCGCCGGGCCGAAGCCTCGCGATCGAGATCGCGGCGCGGCTCGGCCTGCCGCCCCGCGTCGTGTCCGCGGCACGCGCGAACCTCGGCGATCGCGAGAAGCAGCTCGCCGATCACCTGGCGAAGATGGACAACGAGCTGCGATCGCTCGAGCACGAGCGGCGGCTCGTCGCCCGGGAGCGCGAAACGCTCCTCGATTCGGAGCACCGCGTGCGGCTGCGCGAAGAGTCGATCCGGCAGCGCGAGGACACCGTGAGGCAGCGGCTGGACAGGCGCCTCGACGAGCAGGTCCGCGACGCCAGGCGCGAGATCGACGCCGTGATCGACGGGCTCAAGGCCCGCGCCGCGGCGATGGCGACACAGGCCGCCCGTCTGGTGACGAGCCCCATCAGCACCGGCGCCGCCGGCGCGGCGCGCACCGACGCGCGCGCCGCGGTCGAGCGC
>JBOGIW010000476.1:0-19696 GCA_050748045.1 Vicinamibacterales bacterium
CCGGGACCTCGCAATCGAGGGCGAGCCGGTAGAACTGCGTGACATTGAAGGTGGTCTGCCCAGCATGGAGCGCGAGCAGCCCGGCCTGCGTCGCACCCGACGCGAAGGAGGTGTCGTAGCCCGTCAGCACGACCGCGCGGCAGGTGTCGTCCGCGGAGACTTCGGCAAACGCCTCCGTCAGGTCGGCCACGAGCCGCTCGGTGAAGGTGTTCTTGTGCTCCGTGTCCTGGAGCGTGATCTGTGCGACGCCAGGAACGGGTCGATGGACGCTGACGGTTGTTGCAGTCATGACGGGGTGGACGCAGCGGCTCAGGCGTCCCAGGGAAAACGCCCTGTGGTCACGTAGCGCCGAATCGCCTCGAGATTAGCGGGATCGGAGAACATCTTCCGGTTCGCGCGTACCGCCGCTTCAGAGGACTCGCTGAGCAGGCCGTTGAACCGGCTCATGTAGCGCTTGTACTCGGCGATGGCCGGGGCGGAGAGGCATTTGAGCCGGCGCAGGTGGACCTGTAACAGCCGGTCGCTGTTGTCGTCGCAGGCATCGACCAGCCCCCAGGCGAGGGCCTGCCCCGCGTCGAAGGGTCTCGTCATCAGCGTCAGGTAATGCGCCCGCTGCACGCCGACCCTACGAATCAGGAACGGCATCACGCAGGCGGGAAACAGCCCGAAGAGCAGCTCCGACAGGCTGAACCGCGCATCGGCGCCGGCGAGCACGACGTCGCAGGCCGCCGCGAACCCCACGCCTCCCGCGTTCGCCAGGCCGCGCACGTGCGCCACCGTCACGAACGGGGCGTTGGCCAGCCCGAGCCAGAGCTCGTACAGCCGCGCCGCGTCGTCGCGCTCCTCGGAGGTCGTGGCCGACCCGCCGCCGAGGGCCTCGAAGTCCGCGCCCATACAGAAGACGTCGGGGAGCCCCTGCACCACGAGCACCGTGACCTGCCCGTCGCATTGCTCCAGCACGGCGCGGCAGTCGTCGATCAGGCAACGGTTGATCCTGTTGCGCGCCTCGGGACGGTGAAGCGTCAGGAATCCGATGCGGTCCTCGATCCGCGCCTGCACGGTTTCCATGTGTGAGCCTGCCACGAAGATCACGAAGGACACGAAGCGCTGTTCGATGCGCGACATCTTCGTGTTCTTCGCGATCTTCGTGGCTTGGATCAGGCTTCGTGGCTAGACCGTTTTGAAGACCAGCGAAGCGTTGACGCCGCCGAAGCCGAAGCTGTTGCTCAGGCAGGCGCCCACGCGCACGTCCCGCGCCTCGTTCGGCACGTAATCGAGATCGCACGCCGGATCCGGCATCGTCAGATTGATCGTCGGGGGCACCACGCCCCGCTCGCACACGAGCGCACAGATGCCGGCTTCGACGGCGCCGGACCCGCCGAGCATGTGGCCGAGCATCGACTTCGTGGAGCTGACCATCACGCGGCGCGCGGCCTCGCGAAACGTGCGGCGGATCGCGAGCGTTTCCGCGGGATCGCCCTGCTGCGTCGCCGTGCCGTGGGCGTTGAGGTACTGGACATCCTCCGGATTCGTCGCGGCATCCGACAGCGCCATCCCCATCGCGCGCGCGGCATCCTTGCCGTCGGTGCGCGGCGCCGTCGCGTGAGCGGCATCGTTGCTGAGGCCGTAGCCTGCGAGTTCCGCGTACATCCGCGCCCCGCGTGCTCGCGCCCGCTCCCGTTCTTCGAGCACCAGCACGCCGGCGCCCTCCGACAGGACGAAGCCATCCCGATGGAGGTCGAACGGCCGGCTCGCTTCCTCCGGCCGATCGTTCCGGCGCGAGAGGGCGCGCAGGCTTCCAAAGCCGCCGATGGAGAGGAGGTTGACCGCAGACTCGGAACCGCCGGCGAGCATGATGTCGGCGTCGCCGCGCTGAATCGCGCGGAGCGCCTCGCCGAGGGCGTGCGCACCCGAGGCGCACGCGGTCGCGTGACACAGCACCGGTCCCGTGATCCCGAAGCGCACGGCCAGCGCGCCGGCCGCCATGTTCGGCAGGACGGCCGGCACGAACCACGGCTTGATGCCGAAGCGCCACCCGCGTTCGCGGGCCGACACGTGTGTCCGCTCGATGAGTGGAGCGCCGCCGAGCCCGACGCCGAGATAGCATCCGGCGCGGTCCCCGAGCTCCGCGCCCCCGAGCCCCGCGTCCTCGACACTCATGCTCCCCGCCGAGATGGCCAAATGAATGAACCGGTCCATGAACTTCACCTCGCGGGCGGGCATCCAGCGCGCGGGATCGAAGCCCTTGACCTCGCCGGCAATCCGGGTCTCGAGCGGTGCGGCGTCGAACTGCGTGATCGGGCCGATTCCCGACCGCCCGGCAATCAGCCCCTCCCACGTCGGCTCGGTCCCGAGGCCGAGCGGGGTGACCAGCCCGATGCCCGTGATGACCGCACGTCTTCGCATGTCTCGCCTGCCGGCGATCCCGGCCGTGGACGACATGGACACCCGCGCTACGTCGCCGGCACGACGCCAGGATAGTCCGCGCGGATGAACGCGACCAGATCGTCGATGGTGCGGATCTTCAGGAACTGCTCGTCCGGGATGACGATGCCGAATCGCTCCTCGATCGTGATTTGGAAGCTGAAGAGCGTGATCGAGTCGATCCCGAGCTCTCGCAGCGGGACGTCGGTGGGCAGATCGGCGCGCGGCACGTCCATTTCGTCCGCGATCATCTGCACAACGGCCTCGGCGACATCGCTCATGACACACTCCCCTTCCGTTACGCCCATTCGTAGACACGATGGAACTCGCGAATCTCGTGGAGGTACAGGCGTCCTGTGCCCTGCATGCGGTCCCACACCGCCGGCAGCAGCCGCCGGTCGAGGGTCACGTTGCGGGTGCCGAACTTCACCGCGCCGCTGGCGCGCAGGATCGCCTCGTACTCGTCCATGCTGAGCCGATGGCGGTCGTCGAGGTGCGCGCCAATGGCCATCTGCCGCACGGCGCGCTGCGCGCCCGGCACGGCGACGCCGCTGTAGAACTCCGAGCAGCAGCCGGAGCCGTACGCGAAGAGTCCGATGCGCCTGGCGCCCGCGAGCTCGCCGTTGTCGATCGTGCTGGCCAGCGCCAGGAGCACCGTGCCGCCCATGATGTTCCCGACACGCTGGCAGTAGGTCAGCCCGGGACGCACGCGGCGCGTGAAGTCGTCTTCGATGGCCGCCGGCGGCGCCTTCACCAGCTCGCGCATCATCGTCCGGTGAGCGCCCTTCACCATGCCGCCGAACGGCGTGTGGAACGCGAGGTAGTCGAACGTGCGCCGGTAATCCACGTCGCTGACCCGCTCGCAGTAGGCGCGGAACGCCTGCTTGCAGCAGTCGAGATAGGACATCAGGGACAGGTCGGCGTTGCCCGCATCGCTGTCGGGCAGCGGCCGGCAGGTGTCCATCACTTCGTAGCCGAAGCAGCCGCTGGCTCCCGCGTCGAGCTGGAAGACGCGTGGATGGTCGCTCACCAGAAGGGCCACCGCTCCGGCGCCGCTCGACGGTTCCGCGAACGACCAGTCGTCGGTCAGCTCCGTGCCGCCCTCCGCCGCCATCCCCCTGGACACGTCCGTCGCCACGACGAGCGCGCGGGCCGAAGGCGAGGTCCGCGACAGGACGAAGTTGACCGCCATCTGGAGTCCGGCCGTGCCCGAGTAACAGGCCTGCTTGACCTCGAACAGCCGGCAGTTGCGGTGCAATCCGAGGTGGTCGTGGATGTACGTGCTCAGCGACTTGCCGAAATCGATGCCCGACTCCGAGCAGGCGATCACCATCTCGATGGTTCGCCGCTCCTCCTCGTCGAGCACGTCGACGAGCGGCTTGGCGGCATTCACGCCGCACGTGACGGGATCCTCGAAGGGCAGCGCGACAGCCTTCTCCTTCATCAACAGGTTGGCGAAGCGGGTGGTGTTCAGCCCGCGATGCTCCGCCAGCTCGGCGACGTCCACGTACGCCGTGCCGCCGAACACGTTGATCGCCTCGATGCCAGCCGCCGTCATGCGGAACCCGGAACCCGGAACCCGGAACTCCAAACGCACACGTTGATCGCCTCGATGCCGGCGGTCGATCCTCGAGGTCAGCTCGGCCCGCGCAGGCAGATCGCGCTCGTCACGCCGCCGAAGCCGTGGCTGAGGGTCAGCGCGGTCGTGAACCGGCACTCCTCGGCCGTCGCGCCCACCCAGTTGAAGGACTCGTCTGCCGCGTGGTCCAGGTTGCGCGTGGGATGAAGCCGCGCCGCCTCCATCTGAATCACGGTCGCGACGATCTCGACCACGCCGGCGGCCGTCAGCCCGTGACCCGTCAGCGACTTCGTCGCGTTGATCCGCGCATGCCGGAGCCCTGCCGACTGGAGCGCGCGCAGTTCCGCGGCATCTCCGGAGCTCGAGCCGGTGCCGTGCGGGTTGACGTATTCGACCTGGCCGGCCGCGATCCCCGCATCATCGAGCGCACACTGAATCACCGCGCGCTCGCCTTCCGCGCAGGCGTCCGGACCGCGGTGCGCGTCCATGCGCATCGCCGATCCCGCGACGGCGACGACCGGCGCCCGACGCGGCCGTCGTCTCGCGTGGGAGCCGTGCCGCTCCAGCACCACGGCACCGCAGGCCTCGCCGAAGATGAAGCCGTCGCTGTCACGATCGAAGGGCCGGCAGGCGCGGGAGGGCTCGGTCGCGAACCGGTCGGAGCCCATCGCGCCCATCGCGCGAAGCCCCTGGCACTCCCAGTAGGACAGGTCCATGAGCGCGCCGACGACGATGCAGGCATCGACGGTCCCGCTTCGCACGGCGTGAACGCCCTGGATGACCGCCACCTGGCCGCTCGCCGACGCGCCGCCCACGGTGAACGACGGCCCTCTGATCCCGAAGTGTTCGGTGCCGAGCCCGACGATGTCGGTGTCCATGAAGCCGAATCCGTACGTGGGACGCAGGAACGCGACGCGATCGCGATACTTCTCGTGCGCCAGGACCAGGTCGCGCTGCTGGACGTTCGAGCCCCCGACGACGAGCCCGATGCGGCACGGGTCGATGCCATCGAGCGCCGCATCCCGCCACGCCTCGTGCATCGTGACGAGCGCCACCCGCGCCGAGAAGGACGCCGTTCGCAGATCATCGGGGGACAAGGGCTCCGGGATCCGGAGCGACTCGATCTCCGCGCCGAGGAACGCCGTGGCGATCCCGGCGTGAGCGGACTGGCGGCCCGGCCGCTCCATCACGCGAAACCGCGTCGTGCCGGCGAAGAGCGCCGTCGCGAACGCTTCCCTCCCCTGCCCGATCGCCGACGTGATGCCGAGGCCCGACAGGACTACGTCATCGCGATCCGGCTTTGGCATGGAGGAGCGCCGCCAGGTGACCGAGGTTCCTCGCGCCCGCCACCTCGACGAGCGGGACGACGACGGCGAGGTCTTCGAGCGTCATCACGACGATCTCGGATCGATCGATCGAGTTCGCGCCTAGGTCCTTCAGGCTGTCGGTCGGCGCGAACGCGTGGCCCGCCAGCTCCGGGATCACCACCCGCACGTTCTTCACGATCACCTCGAACACCTCGTCGGCCGTCATCGCCGGTGCCCTCTCGCGCGCGTCAGGATCGTGCAAGCGCGCCGGCGTCGCGGAGCGGGCCGGCCTGACGGCGGGAAGCCGCCGGATCGACGTGAGCGCGGGTCAGCCGCGCCTGGAGCCCGCGGGCGAGGCGATCGAGCCTTCCATCGCCGCCGAGGGGCGCTGGAGCGGCCGTGACGATCTCCACGGAGTCGACTCCCTCACAGATGACGACGTGCAGCGGCGTCGTGGCGTCGCAGGTTGGCATCGGGATCACGCCGGTGGCGCGGAAGCCCGGGTACGAGTAGAGCTCCGGCATGAAGTGGCCGATGTGCGTGATGAACGCCGACGCTCTGAAGAGGCCCGTCTGGTACATGCGCCGGATGGCGCGCGGGCTCGCCTTGAAGAGCGCCGCCGGCAGCCACCGCGCGATCCCGATGTGCCGGCTCATGTCGAGATAGGTCCGGTCGCGCAGCTTCCCGGCCATCTTCACCGTGACGGTGCGCGCCGTGTCATCAGGCGCGACGTCGCAGAGGATCATGCTCGTGCAGTTGGCGAGCGTGATCTCGCCGTCCGGCAGATGACGGCGGAGGTCGATGAAGAGGGCGATCCGCACCGTGCCGTGGCGAGCGCTCCGGGCGTGTTCCGCGATGCCGACCGCCAGCTCCGGCACGAGCCTCGGAACGGGGCCGGGCACCCGGAGCCTGTTCCACGCGAATCGCGCGTCGGGGTCGCCGTCCCGTGGCTCGAACGGGACCATCGCGTCCATCGGCGCCGGCGGCATCTTCCCCGACCCGAAGTCGGCCGCGCGCCAGATGTCGATCTCGCTCTTCGTCGAGTTCGCGCCGCGCGGCCGCTCTCCACGCAGGACGCGAAAGAGATCCTGCACGAAGGTCACGGCGCCCATGCCGTCCATGACTGCATGGTGAACACGCATGAGGACGCGCGGCGGGGTGCCCTGGATCAGGACGACTTCACCCAGCGGGCCCGTGCGGAGGTCGACGGGCGCGCGCCAGAGAAACGGCGCCCGCTCGAAGTCGACTCCGTCCCAGTCCGCGAAGACTTCGGAGACGGCCGGCTCCGGTCCGGAATTGTCCCACCGGCTGAAGCCGAGATGCCCCCGCAGCACGAGCCGCGCGCACGGGTGACACGCGCTCAGCGTCGCGAGCGCGGCGCGCCACCTGTGAACGTCGAGGCGTCCTTCGCCTTCGATGATGACCTGGCCGAACTTGCGCGCCCACCTGCCGGTCTCCTTCGGCAGAAAAAAGACCCGCTCTCCTGGTGACACTGCTCGGTAATAGCCCATGGTGTGACCTTGCGGCGCTAGCGGGGCACCGTCACGACGGCGCGCGTGATGTCGGCGACCAGATTCGTCAGCACCCGTCGCGGTCCCAGCTCGGCGAACTCCTGAACACCCTGCATCAGCAGATAGGCGACCGTGCCGGTCCACTGAACGGGACGTCGCAACTGCTGCGAAAGGTTGTGAACGAGACTGCCCTCCTCGTACGGCCTCGCGGTCACATTGGAGATGACCGGGCACGCGAGAGGCGAGTACTGGTACCGCTGCAGCTCGCCCTCGAGCTCGCGGACGACCGGCTCCATGTACCTGGAGTGGAACGGTGCGCTGACATTCAGGAGCACGTACCTCGCGCCGCGTGCCTCGAACGCCGCCTGGGCCTGGCGAACGTCGCTCGCCGGGCCCGAGACGACCGTCTGCGCCGGCGAATTGAAGTTCGCGACGTCGATCGTGTGCAGCTCATGCTGCGCGATGACCTCGGCGACGGCCTCGGCGTCGCAGCCGACGACGGCGGCCATCGCGCCGCCGGACACGCGGCTCATGAGCTCGCCGCGAGTCTTCACGAGCCGGAGGCCGACGTCGAAGTCGAAGGCGCCCGCGGCGAGGAGCGCGTTGTATTCCCCGAGGCTATGGCCCGCGACGAACGCGGGCAGCGTCGCGTCGTCTTCGAGCTTCGCGAACCAGGTGAGCGCGTTCACCACGTAGAGTGCGGGCTGCGTGAACTGGGTCTGTCCGAGCTGCCTGTGCGGGTCCCTGGTGCACAGCGTCCTGATCGAGTAGCCGAGCACCTCGTCGGCCCGCTCCGTGAGCTCGCGGAACCGGTCGAAGAGCGCCGCTCCCATGCCGGCGAGCTGCGACCCTTGCCCCGGGAAGAGGTACGCCGTGTCGCGGCGGTTCCGTGCCGCCGGACGAGGGTCGAGCCTCTGGGGGACGACCGGCGGCTCGCCGGAACGAGCGCGGGCGCCGCCGCGATCCGGAGCAGGCGCCAGCGCCTCGACCGTGCGGTCGAATGCGTCGCACCCGCGCGCGAACGGCGTGAGCGGCTGGTGGATGCGGGAGCGCGAGCCGGCCGCGAGGATCCGCTTGATGCTGTTCGAAAACGACGAGCCCGGGCCGAGATCGATGTAGTTGAAGCTTCCCTCCGCTTCGAGATCTCTGACGGCATCGCGGATCCGGATCTGACGGCGAAGCGCATGCCAGACGGCCTCGCCGTCCACCTGGTGCAGCGGACCGGCGGCGGTGCAGGACACCACACGGCACGTCGGGGCAGACGCGCCGGCGAGGGCACAGGCGCCGACGACGTCGGACCGCAGATGGTCGATGAGCGAGGAGTGGAACGGCTGTCTGACCGCAAGCCGCTGAAACGAGATGCCACGCGTCCGCAGCGCCTGCTGGATCCGTTCGAGGCCCGGATCGAGGCCGGCCACGACGAAGTTCTCGTTGTAGTTGATGCCGGCGATCTCGCTCTCGCGACCGAGGACGTCCAGCTCGCGATGGAGACCGGGATGATGCAGGATGGCGATCATGCCCCCGGCAAGCCCCGAGCGATCGAACACCCGGGCCCGTGCGGCGACGACCGCGGCGGCCTGCTCCACCGGGAGCGCGCCGCCCAGCGTCGCCGCGGTCAGCTCTCCCAGGCTGGCGCCGACGAGCACGGCGGGTGTGACGCCGTGCTCGATGAGGGCCCGGCCCATCGCGTATTGCACCGCAAAGGTCGCCGGGTGCGCGAGCAGCACGTCGTCCAACGCCTCGCCGGCGCGGCGGCGGCCGTCGTACAACGACTCGACGATCGATCGGCCGATGAGGTCCGCGAAGATCGCGTCCAGGTGCAGCATCGCGCGCCGGAACGTGGCGTGGCCGTCGAAGAGCGCCCGCGCCATCGAGTACGTCTGCGAGCCCTGACCCGGGAAGACGAAGGCCGTCTGCAGCGGCTCCATGGGACTTGGATGCGATATGGAGTGTGTGGTCATACCTGCGCCCGTCGGGCTCGCGTGGTAATTACGAGCGGGAGGTCACGACGATTGGGACGCCCTTCGACGGCGCCAGCGTGTTGTTGCTGCGGACGATCCGCGCGCGGTAGCCGGGCACGGTGGCGAAGCGCGTGCGCCGGACCATTTCGGTCAGGAAGATCTTCATCTCGTAGCAGGCAAAGCCCAGCCCGATGCACTTCCTGACGCCGCCGCCAAACGGGAAGTAGTGGAAGGGGCTCTCCTCGCGACCGAGAAATCGCTCGGGCCGGAACCGCTCCGGGTCCTCCCACAGATCGGCGCGATGGTGCGTGCCGTAAATGTTCGGCGAGACGACCACGTCCGCCGGGCAGGCAATCGTGCCGACGACGTGCGGCTGCGTGAGGACGCGGGCCACCAGGCTGAACACGGGCGTCATCCGCATGGTCTCCTTGATGACCGCGTCGAGGTAGCCGAGATCGTCGATCGCCTCGAGCGGCACGGCGCCTCCGCGCCCGGCCGCGTGGATCTCCTCACGCAGCGTATCGAGGTTGTCGCGATGCTGGCAGAGGTGACAGATGCACCAGGCGAGTATCGTGGCGCTCGTCTCGTGTCCCGTCATGAGGAGCGTCATCAGCTCATCCCTGATCTCCTCCCGCGACATCGAGCTTCCGTCGTCGTAACGCGCCTGCATCAGCAGCGAGAGGACGTCGTGGCGCCTGCTCAGATCCGCCTGTCGCCGGCGATTCACCTCCGAATAAATGAGCTCATCGAGCGAGGCAAGTGCGGCAAACGCGTTCCAGCGCGGAACGACCCGGCCGATCGCGCGCGCGAGCCCTTCGGCGGCGACGTTTCCGTGCGAATCGGGGAACAGGAGCACCGCCAGCTTGAGGACACGGTGGACGGCATGCCGGAACTGCCGCAGGACGGCCTCGTCGTCGACGCCGAACATGACCTGCAGGATCACCTCGAGCGTCGTGTCGCGAGCCTCGTCGTGCGCCCGGAACGCGCGACCGATGGGCCACCGGTCGATGGACCGATTGACGACCGCCCGGATCGTCGTGCCGTAGGTGTGCATCCTGGCGCCGGAGAACATCGGCGCAATGAGCTTGCGTTCGCCGCGATGCCGCGGCCCGTCCAGCAGCAGCAGCGAGTTCGACCCGACGACGGGCTTCAGTCCGAGGTTGGCCTTGCCGCCCTGGAAGATTTCAGGGCTGCCCCTGAAGATCGCCTCGATGGCGTCGGGTTCGCTCGTCTGCACGACGGGCGGCATGCCGGGAATTCTCAAGGTGAATGTCGGCCCGAACCGGGCCGCGCACCGATTCAGGAACGGCACCGGCCGCAGGTACAGCAGCAGCAACTGCGCGACCCCTGGGAGTCGCGGGCCACGGGGACACCCGGCAGGTGGCTTCACCGCCGACTCCACGTCGCCGGCGTTCATCGTCTCGCGGCTCCCTCGATGGCGACCACGAGACTCCTGGGCCGCATGTCGGTCCACGTCGCGTCGATCCAGTCGAGACACGCCTGCCGCAATCCCCTCGGTCCCGTGGGCGTCCAGCCGGCAGGCACGTCGATCCACGAGGGCCAGAGCGAATACTGCAGCTCCTCGTTGACGAGCACGAGGTACTCGGCGTTGTCGTCCTCAAAGGGATTGGCCATGCGTGTCCTTTTCCCACAGGCGTGTGGCGTGTCATCCCACTGGCGTGTGGAGTGGGGCCGGCGCCAGTGAAGGGCAATGCTCCGCTCTGTGAGTCACAGGGACCCATGAGCGTGCATTCGGGGAAGGGCGGTCAGCATAATGTCGGGAGTCGGCGGCATCAACCGAGCGGGATGTGAAAACTGTCGTAATTCCTGGTGACGACCCCTGGCCCGATGGCGTGTGAAGCGCCGGCGGAAGCGTTTCCAGATGAACTGGATCCCTGCAGTCCGGATGGGGCGCGCTGCAGGAACTGTCGTAATAACTGGCTTGCGCATTTTTTGACGGCACGTCCTTGACGTGCGCGCACGAACAAGCTAGTCAATTAGGTCCTTTTCCCCGTCCCTCCCAAATCCCCCAGGATGGACTGAGTCGCGGCGGAGTTGTCATGGCACTGGTCTTGGTCGTTGACGATGACCTTGGCACTCGCGAGGTCTTTACGCTCGCGCTCGGCGATGCCGGGCACCACGTGCGGTGTGCCGCCTCGGCGCGTGAAGCCGTCACCGTGGCCAGGCGCCTGCAACCGGACCTCGCCCTGGTCGACCTGAAGCTGCCGGACGGCGATGGGATACGGGTCCTTCGATCGATCCGTCAATCGAGCCCGCACACGATCGTCGTGATCATCACGGGCTTCGCGACCACGCGGGCGGCGGTCCAGGCCATCCAGCAGGGCGCGGCCGATTTCCTGGAGAAGCCGATCGACGTCGACACGGTGCTGGAGCTGGCGTCCCGTGCGAGACCAGCCAGGGCGTGTGCGCCGGCTCTGCCCGAACCGGCGATGCATGCCGTCCAGCGCTGGGTCACGATCGTCGTCAGGACGACGGAATTGCGGGACGATCCGAACACGATGGCGCGGTGGGCGCGGGCGATCGCGACCTCGGCTGGATCGATCCGCGCCTGGTGCCGCGCGGCACATCTGCCCGCCAAGGCCTCGCTCAACTTCGCACGCATGCTGCGCGTGGTCGCGCGGTTCGACGGGTGCAGCCGCATTTCCGACCTCCTCAACGTCGTGGACACCCGGACGCTCCTTGGCCTGCTGAAATTCGGCTGCGCCACGGCGCCCCCCCATCAACTGCCGATGACCATGGACGAGTACCTCGAGCGGCAGCGCTGGATCATCGATCCCGTCGTGCTTCGCGAGGTGCGGAAGGCCCTTGGGGCCGAGGGCGACACCGTCGCGCCGCCGCCGCCCGCGCTCCTGGCCGTCGGCGCCGCCGAGGACAACGCCCGGCACTGACACGTCGCGCGGCGCGAGCGCCGCCGATCGCTCTCGCCGGCCGCCCTTCGCGGCGCCGTCCTGGCGCGAGACACCGCCGCCGTTCATCTGAGGTCCGGGGCAGCCGCTGCCGGGCGCGATCGCCGCTGCCGACGTCCGGTGCGGAGCGCGGCAGTGCAGATCTTGTCGATGGCCCCCACGACGCGATCGACGTCGCCCGTCGTCATCCGTGCCGACATCGGAAGCGACACCGTCTGGCCCCCGATGCGGTCCGCGTGCGGATACTCCTCGGGCCGCCAGTTGAAGCGCTCCCGGTAGAACGCCTCCCCGGCGATGGATCGGTAGTGCACGCCGACACCGATGCGCGCCGCGGCCATCCGCTGTGTGAACGTGTCGCGGTCGAGTGCGAGCCGCGCCGGATCGACCAGAACCGTAAACAGATGATACGCGTGCTTGACGCCGGGCGCCGGCTCCGGCGGCAGCGGCAACGGCAGGTGCCGCAAGCCTTGGACGTATCGGCGCCACAGCGCGCGGCGCCGCCGCCAGTACGCGTCGATTCGCCGCAGTTGCGACAGGCCGAGTGCCGCCTGGATGTCGGTCATGTTGTACTTGAAACCGGCGGCGGTCACGGTGTAGTGACGATAGCCGCGGCCCCCGTACCGCGCCCACGCGTGAGCGCTCAGGCCATGCAGCGCCAGCCGTCGCAGGTGTTCCGCCTGTTCGGCGCTTCGCGCCAGGACCATCCCCCCTTCCCCCGTCGTGATGTTCTTCGTCACGTAGAAGCTGAAGCAACCGAAGTCCCCGGCGGTTCCAGTCGGCGTGCCGTGACTTTCGCTCTCGAGGGCATGCGCGCAATCCTCGATCACCGTCAAGCCGTGTCGCGCGGCGATGCTCGTGATCGTCGCCGTGTCGCACGGCAGCCCGGCGAAGTGCACCGGGACGATCGCCTTGGTCCGGGCGTGAATAGCCGGCGCCAGCAGCTCGTGATCGAGGTTCATCGTCCGCGGATCGACGTCGACCAGCACCGGGACCGCGCCGGCGTGGATAATGGCATTGACCGTCGCGCAGAACGTGAGCGGCGTGGTGATGACCTCGTCACCGGGCCCGATTCCCGCGGCGAGCAGCGCGAGGTGCAGCGCCGCGGTGCACGACGACACGGCCACGGCGTGATCGGCGCCCTTGTAGCGCGCGAAGGCGCGCTCGAACTCGTGCACCATCGGTCCGGTACCCAGCCAACCGCTCCGCAGCACGCGTGACACGGCGCGCACGTCGTCACGGGATATCCGCGGCGATCCGAAGGTGATGAAGCGGCGTTCGCGTGGAATGCGCGGTCCGCTCACCGCTGGCTCCGTCCCGTCTTGCGCCACTTGAAGACATGCACGGCGAGACCTTTCCGGTCGACCCCCTCGTCGAGCTCGATCGTCCACGGGAGGCCGGCGGCCGCAGCCCGCACGGGAGCCGCTTGCTCTCCGGCCACCATCAGCGCGATCGGACCGTCGCTCCCGAGGACGCGATCCATTTCACGGAGCCCGTCGCAGACGGCGGCCGTGGCGCCGGCGTCGTAGGGTGGCTCGCTGGCGATCGCCGCGATGCTCCTGTCCGCCAGCGGCAGCCGGCGCACGTCCGCCACGACATGCCGGTGCGTGAGGTCGTGCAGTCCGTACATGACGAACGGATCGATATCGCTGCTGAACACGGTCGCACCTGACGCCAGGGCCTCGACGACGACTCCTCCAGCGCCGCCGAACGGATCGAGCAGCCGCCAGTGAGCCGGGCGATACGCGAGGTTCACCAGCAGGCGCGCGTCACTGACGGGCAGGCCGCGCCGGCCGGCGGGAGAGCTGTCGCCCCGGTATCCCGTGACCCGGCGCACGCCGCCGGCACCGTCAGGGATGATGAATTCCCGCCGATCGGGCGCGCGCGCGCGCAACTGCTCACGGTCAACCTCGCAGATGCGCTCCAGGACGTACAGCCGCCCTTTCCATCTCGCCGTCTCCGTGGGGGGCCGTGACCCCCCCTCGACAAAGACGACGCGCTCGACCGCAGCCGTGTATCCGAGCCGCGGCAACCGCGCCACGACGGCGTCGAGCGCTGCGGCCGGAACCGCAAGATGAAAGAGACCACCCTGGGTGCCGAAAGGCCCATTCGGCTCGACCCGGGCACCCAGGGCCCCGACGAGCGACAACGCCTCGGCCACCGCGCAGCCGCGCGCGCGGCGCCGGGCGTCGTCCAGCCGGAAGACGAGGACTGCATCGGGGGCGGGTGAGGTCATCGTGAGCTCGGCGTCACAGCTCGCTGGCGTGGCGCCGCACCTTGCCGAACGCCCTGGCGATGTCGTCCATGTCCTGGCGCGTGCCGAGAAATGCGGCGTGGTGGCAGACGATGGCGCCGCGGCTGGCGCCTTCCGCCACCGGGAAACGACACGCTGATGGCTCGATCGCCCGCGCCCGGTCCGGGCCCGAGAGAAAGCGCTTCTTCGTCAGCGGCTGGTACAGCGGACTGCGATGGAGCGGCGCATCCGGAGGATAGAAGCGCAGCCCGAGCTCGGCGCGAAGCGCATCGCCGATCCGCTCGACCGGCTGACCGGCAAACGCGGCCGTGTCGATCCGGACCAGGTATTCGTACACCGTGCGGCGATCGAGCCCCGGCGGCTGGCGCAGCGGCGTGACGCCGTCGATCCGGGCCAACGCCTGATCGAGGTACTCGGCGTTGGCGGCACGCGTCGCGAGCGCCTCATCCAGACATGACAACTGCTCCAGCAGGATGGCCGCGTGCAGCTCGGACAGACAGTAGTTGGCGCCCATGACCCCGCCGGCGGCACAGAGCTGCATGCCGTCGTTCTCGCGCGGCTCGTCGGTCCACGTCCGAGAGTCGGCACGCAGTTGCTGCAGTCGCGCGAACAGCTCGGGCGAGTCGGTGACCACCGCGCCGCCCTCTCCGCCGGTCAGCACCTTGGACTGCTGAAAGCTGAAGGTGCCGAGCCGGCCCATCGACCCGGCGCGGCGTCCTTTCCAGATCGCCCCGTGCGCCTGTGACGCATCTTCGACGATGGGAAGGCCGGTCTCAGCCGACAGCGCCAGCAGGGCATCCATGTCGGCCATCGAGTGATGCAGGTGCACGGGCACGATGGCGGCAGTGCGCGGCGTGATGGCGGCGCGCGCCAGTTCGACAGACATGCACAGCGTGTCCCGATCGACGTCGACGAACACCGGCGTCGCGTTGACGCGCAGCACCGCCGACGCCGTCGCGACCCACGTCAGCACGGGGACGATCACCTCATCGCCCGGACCGATCCCGAGCGCCTCGAACGCGATGAGGAGCGCGCTCGATCCGTTCGCGGTCGGCACCGCGTACGCGGTGCCCGTGTACTCGGCGAACGCGCGCGCGAACCGGCGCTCGTACGGCTCCAACGGGACCGCCGGCCCGCTGATCGTCCATCGGCCGCTGCGCACCGCGCCGGTCACCGCGTCAATGGTCGACTGGCGCCACACCGGCCACGCCGGCCACGATGCGGTACGGACGGGCGGGCCGCCGGCAATCGCCAGGTGAGGTGTCGTGATCATCGCGTGCTCCGCTGTGGTGATTGCACGCTGAGAATACCCGATCGGTGGACAGTGCGCGTGCAGTGTGATAGCTAAGGGCGCACGTATGGAGCATCTCACGTGCGATTTCGGCTCGGCGTGCTATCCGTTCTATCTCGGGGCGGACTGCCACAACGAGCTGGTCGATCGGCTGGGGCTGATCGGCGCCGATCGATACTTCGTGATCACGCACGGTTCGCTCGTCAGTCTGGGCGCCGGCACTCTCGCCCGCGCCCTCGATCGGTTCGCACCCGCGCACGTGCTGCTGCATCCGGAAGGCGAGGTTGGCAAGCGGCTCTCCAGCGTCGAGGACCTGATCGAATCGGCCATCCGCCACGGCGCGACGCGCCGATCGTGCATCGTCGCCTTCGGCGGCGGCGTGACCGGCAACGTCGCCGGCATGGTGGCGGCGCTGGCCTTCCGCGGGCTGCCGCTGGTCCACGTGCCGACCACCCTGCTCGCCATGCTCGATTCGGTCATCTCGCTCAAGCAGGCGGTCAACGCCTCGTTCGGCAAGAATCTGATCGGCGCCTACTACGCGCCCGCGATGGTGCTCGCCGACACCGCCTACCTCCGCACGGTGTCGGCGGCGCACCTGCGGTGGGGTCTGGCGGAGGTCGTCAAGAACGCACTCGCCATCGCGCCGGCGCAGATCCCGCGCCTCGAACGGATCCTCGACGGGCCGCTCGACGACGCCGCGCTCCACGCGCTCGTGCGCATGGGACTCGACGCGAAGGTCTCGGTCATGCACGACGACGCGCGGGAGAAGCGTCGAGGGCTGGTCCTCGAGTACGGCCATACCATCGGGCACGCGATCGAGCACGCGTCACACGGTCGGACGTCACATGGCGAGGCGGTGGCCCTCGGCATGCGGGCCGCCGCCGAGATCGCCCGCTCGCTGACGCACCTCTCCGACGACGACGCGGCCGCCCATCATCGGCTGATCGGTCGCCTCAACATCGCGCGCTGCCTGCCCAACAGGGTCACCGAGGCCGACGTCCTGCGCACGATCACGCACGACAACAAGCGCGGCTACCTGCCGCACCGCCCCGGCGCCGCGGCCATGGTGCTGCTGGAGTCGCTCGGCCGGCCGCATGCGACCGACGGGCTGCCGCTCACCTATGTACCAACGGCCCTCATCGAACGTGGGGTGGCGACGCTCCGGCAGACCGCCCCTGTCGAGGCGCTGTGAGCACGCCCCCGCCGCCGCGTTACGTGGCCGCCGCCGCGCAGACACCCGCGATCGCGCTGCCATCGGTCGTCGAAGTGGAGGTGAACTCCCGCTGCAACCGCGCGTGCAGCTACTGCCCGGTGTCGGTCCTTCCGGCGCCGCCGGTGCCGACGTTCATGAGCGATGCCGTGTTCGAGCACCTGCTCACGGGGCTGGCCGAGTGGCGATTCGATGGGCGCTTCTCCTATCACCTCTACAATGAACCGCTGCTGCGGCGCGACCTCGAGCGTCTCGCCCGCGCCACTGCCAGCCGGCTGCCCGACGCGCACCAGGTGCTCTACACCAACGGCGATCTCCTCACGCCGCAACGCTACCAGTCACTGCGGGACAGCGGCATCGCCGAATTCATCGTCACGCGGCACGACGGCGACGCCGAGCGCGTCGCCCCGCGACCGCGGCAGACGGTGCTCGTGCCGGCCCAATTGCAGCTGACCAATCGCGGCGGGACACTGCCGACTCGCCGCATCGCGCTCCAGACGCCGCTCCAGACGCCGTGTTACGCGCCGTCCGAGATGCTCATTGTGGCCGCCGACGGCGCGGTGCTGCTGTGCTATGAAGACGCCCGCCGCCAGCACGCGATGGGCAACATCACCGAACGGCCGCTCGCCGACATCTGGACCTCGCCCCGGTTCGTCGAGCTGCGGGCCCGCCTGGCAGCCGGCGCGCGCGCCGCGGCGGGCGGCATCTGCGCCGTCTGCGACAACTGCGCGCACGATCGCGCCGGCACGTCGTGGTTCGCCCTCTGAGACGCGCACGCGTGGCACCGATCGCCATCAGCGTCATCACCTTGACGCGCCTCAGGGCCGAACGGCTGTTCCGCGCCATTCGAACGGTGGCGGCGCAAACCGGCGTGCGCGTGCTCGAGCACCTGGTCCTCATCGACGACTGCGCCCGGACGCACGGCGAGCTGGCCGCGGCAGCGTGGCTCCCGACGCACCTCCGATGGTCAGTCCATTCGCGATCGGCGGACGATCGAACGGGTCCGACCCGCGTCGCCACGCTGCGCAATCTCGGCGTCCGGCACGCCGCCGGCACGCACGTCGCGTTTCTCGATGACGACAACGAGTGGGCGCCGGATCATCTGGCGACGCTCGTCGCCTGCATGGAACGGAGCGGGTGCCCGGCCGTCCACTCGCACCTGACGATCCACTGGCCTGACGGCCGCCCCTACCTGGAGCCGCGGCTTCCGTGGGCGCGTGACGCGCGAACGGCGGCGGAGAAGTACGACGCGCTCGTGCGCGCCGGCGTCTGGACCCGCGGCTCGAACATCGTTCGCGACCGGGTCGATCCCGAGGGGTGCCGCGATCCGATCCGAACGGTGGACATGGGAGCGTGGCTCTTCACCAGGGCGCTCCTCGACGAGCTGCCCTTCAGAACCGACTACGGCAACGGCGACTGGACGGCAGTCACGACCGAGGACGACAAGTTGCTCGACGACCTCGTCCGTCGCCGCATTCCGACCGCGTGCACCAGCCGGCCGACCCTCAAGTACGTTGTCGGCGGATATTCGAACCACTGGCTGGAGGGTGACGATGCCTGGCGCCTCACCTGACGCCATCGGCATCGCCACCTGGTGCCTCGACCCGTCGGCGCCGGACGCCCTCGTGCGAGCCGCCGCCCTCGGGTTCAGATCCGTTCACGTCGACTTCGGATCGCCCGCCATTCCAGGCTGCCTGGATTCCGGCGCCGCGATCGACACCCTCCGCCGGTTGGCGCGCCAACAGGGCGCGACGCTCCTCGCGCTCGCGTTGAACTTCGTCAACGAGGTTCCCCTCGACGCCGATGCCGCTGCCGGAGACGGCATCGAACGGGGCATCCGGGCCGCCGTGACCGCGGCTGGACAGCTCGACATCCCGGTCGTCGTCGTGCCGAGCTTCGAGCAGGCGGCCATCCGGAACGACGATGCCCTCCGCCAGTACGCACGGCGCGTGCGGTGCGCCTGCATCGAAGCGGCGTCGAGCGGCACGACCATGGTCGCGAGCGAAACACCACTGGGCGCCCGGGATCTGCTCCGCCTCGCCGCGCTCGTCGACCACCCCCGGTTCCGGATCCTGCTGGATACGCAGAATCCGGCGATCGCGGGGCACGACGCGGTCGAGATCGTCGAGCAGGTCTCCGATCTGCTCTGGCCGGAGGTGCACGTCAAGGACGGCGCCGGCGGCATGGGGAACCGGCCGCTGGGCGCCGGTGACAGCGGCCTCGCGCGCACCCTGCGGGCGGCGGTGCGGGCGGGGTTCGCCAGGACGTGGATTCTCGAGAGCGAATGGAGCTCGGGTGATGCCGGCTGGCTCGATGATCGGCGCCGCCTCGAGACGATGCTGGCCGCGGCGGGCGAGGCACATGCCGGGCGAGGCTGACGCGCCGGACGATCGATGGCGGCAGGTGATCCAGTGCCTGACGGGCCTCGGCTTGTCAACCGCCCTGCTCGACGACGTGTCGATCGCGCGCGCGGACGCTGCCGCACTCGAATGCTCGATCGCGCAGACCCGCGCGGGCCGCATCCTCGAGATCGGCACGTTCGTCGGCGTGGCCACCGCGGTCATGGCGGCCGCCGCGCCTGCAGTCGAGGTCGTGAGCGTCGACCCTGATCTGCCACTGCGGGCGCACTCGTGCTCGTGCACGCTCGCCGACGGCACGACGCTCCACTGGGCACGGCGAGGTCTGGCCACCATGGGCATCGGCCACAAGGTGACGCTCCTCCGCGGGTATTTCGCCGTGATGCCGACCGGCCGCTGGGCCGAGCACCTGAGCCTCTTCGCCTCCGAGTTCGCCGTCGGGCTCGACGCTCGCCCCGTGATCGGCGTCGATCGGCTGCAACCGCTCGGTCCGTTCGATCTCGTCTTCGTCGACGGCGATCATAGCGCCGTCGCGGTGCACGCGAACCTCGAGGCGGTCGACACGCTGCTCGCGTCGCGGGGCACGATCCTGCTGCACGACGTCAGCCTCGATCCGCGCGTGACCGGCTGGGGCGCCGAGGTTCGGGGTGGGATCGCCCGTTTTCGCGCGCGCCATCCGGACTACGCCCTGTCGATTGACGGCGATCTCGGCTTCCTGACGCGCCAGCCGCCCGTGCGCTGACCGCGTCCCACCACTGCCAGAACCGGCGCGGCTCGAGATGATGACGGTCGCAGGCGGCCTGCACGGACGGCCGGCGCAGCCGGGCGCCCGTGTCGTCGAGGTCGGCGAGCACGCGCGCGCAGCGCCGCGCATACCC
>JBOGIW010000477.1:0-3924 GCA_050748045.1 Vicinamibacterales bacterium
TACTCGTACGCCTGCTTGATGTGCGGCTGCGGCACGTAGTCCTTCCCGAAGATCCGGTTGTACATCTCGGGATACTCGTACCCTGCCGACGGGTCCGGGTAGAAGCGCAGCGCCTGGTGGTACCGGATCGCCCAGCTCACCTTCTCCGGGACGTACGGCTCGATCATCTGCGCGCCCCACCAGCCATGATCGACCTTGATCAGGTTCAGGACGACGTCGTGGAGCAGGCAGGCCAGGACGATCTCCTCGCTCATGCCCGTCTTCAGCGCGCGCGTCGCGCTCTGGAGGACGTGGTTCGCCGGCGCGAAGCGGAGGTTGTAGAAGTCGACGAGCGTCGGCTTCTCCGGCATCGGCGCCAGCTCGCGGAGCTTCGGCTCCGCGCCAGGCTCGGGACGGCGCGCGGTGAACAGGCTGCCCGTCCCGCGGCGCCACGGGTCGGGAGCCGGAGGCGCCGGCACCGGCACCGTCGAGTCCAGTTGCTGCATCATGTAGTGCTCGAGCGCCTCGGCCCTGGCCTCCGAGTCCATCGACTCGAGAGCCGCCACGCTGCCCAGGGTCGCCAGGAACGCCCGCCGATCGACCTCCATGGGACCTCCTTCTCAATCAACGCCCAACTTCCAACTCCCAACTCTCAATCCCCAACCCCCAACTCCCAACTCCCAATCCCCAACTTCCAACTTCCAACTCCCAATCCTTAACTCCCAACTTCCAACTCCCAATCCCCAACCCCCAACTCCCAATCCCCAACTTCCAACTCCCAACTCCCAATCCCCACACCCAGTCGCCGACCCTAGTCGCCGACGCCCAATTCCTGACGCCCGAGACGAAAAGAGGCTCTGAGCCGCGATGCAGCCCAGAGCCTCTGAGAACCGGAGGTGCGAGCTAGGCTGCCGCCGTGACTGGAGCGCCGAGCACCCTGCCGAACACTTCCGTCGCCCTCCGCATCTCCTCCATCGTCCCGATGGAGATGCGGCAGTGCGACTTCTCGAACGGCGGGAAGTCGCGCGCGACGAGCACGCCCTGCTCGCGGCACGCGTCGCGGAACTCGCGGACGGGCCGCTTGACGTTCACGAAGAGGAAATTGGTCTGCGAGTCAGTCGGCTTGAAGCCGCGATCGGCGAACCATGTCATCGTGTATGCGCGCGCCTCGTTGTTGCGCTTCGCCTCGGTCGTCCACACCGACGCGTCCTGCGTGATCGAGGCGTGCGCGGCGGCGAGCGCGAGCACGTTGATCGAGCCTGTGGCGTCCCACTGGGCCATCTTGCGGATGGTCTGCGGATGTCCAATCCCGTAGCCGATCCGGAGGCCGGCCATGCCGCCGGCCTTCGAGAACGTGCGGGCCACGACGACGCGCGGGTTCTCGACGGCGAGCGGGATCATCGTCTCGTAGCCGGGAAGCGTGGCGTAGTCGAAGTAGGCCTCGTCCACCAGGATGGTCGTGTCCGGCGAGTCACGCAGCACGCGCTCGATGAAGTCGCGCGTGCTCCTGCCGTCGACGGCCGTGGCCACCGGGTTGTTGGGGTTGCAGTAGAAGACGAGGCCCGCGCCCTTGGCGGCGCCGTGGAAGGCGTCGAGATCCATGTAGAAGTTCGAGTCGAGCGAGACGCCCCTCACCGGCGCCCCGACGAGCTCGGCATACTGGCTGCACTCCTCGTAGGCGGGGAGCGCCGTCGCCAGCGCGCGGTCCTTCGACGTGAACACGTGCGTGCACGTGCGGAGGATCTGCGTCGAGCCGACGCCGAGCAGCACGTTCTCCAGCTTGACCTTCTGGCGCTCGGCAATCGCCTTGGCCACGTCGTTGGCCGTCGCGAACGGGTAGCGGCCGGCGAGCCCGAACGCGCCTCTGACCGCGTTGAGCACCGCCTGGCCGGGGCCGAGCGGGTTCTCGTTGCTGCTGAGGATGATTCTCTCCGCGGCCGACACCGGCTGCTCGAAGGAGAAGAGGGAGGCCTCGCGGCCGCGCGCGCCGATCCAGGCGCCGGCGGCTCCAACACCGAGCGTCCGCACGAACGAACGCCGGGACAGCGACATGTCAAAGCTCCGCAGTGTGTTTGTCATGGCTCCTACTGGCTCCTCTGTGTCGTTGTCGACGGCGCCGCGCCAAGGACTTTCCGGAACACCTCAACCGCCCGCTGCATCTCCTCCATCGTCCCGATGGAGATGCGGCAGTGCGTCTTCTCGTACGGCGGGAAGTCGCGCCCGACGAGCACGCCCTCCTGGGCGCACGCGTCGCGGAAGGGCTTCGTGGGCCGCCGCAGGTCGATGAACAGGAAGTTGGCGTGCGAGTCGGTGGCCTTGAACCCCATGCGGTCGAAGGCGCGTGCCGTGAACGCCCGCACTTCGGTGTTGCGTGCGCTCTCCCGGTCGATGTGGGCCTGGTTCCCGAGCGACGTGATGCCCGCGGCGATGCCGGGCACGCTCACGTTGTACGGCATCTTGAAGCGGGCGAGCTGCTTGATGACCGGCGCCGAGCCGATCGCGTAGCCGACGCGCAGCCCGGCCATGCCGTACGCCTTCGAGAAGGTGCGTGTGACGAAGACGTTCGGCGTCGCGAGCGCCAGGTCGATGGCCGTCTTGTAGGACGTGTCGGTCACGTAGTCGTGGTAGGCCTCGTCCAGGAGGATGACCGTGTCGGGCGACTGCTGCCGGACTTCCTTGATGAAGTCGGCGACCGCCGTGGCGCCGTGGACAGTGGCGGTCGGGTTGTTCGGATTGCAGAAGAAGACGAGCCCCGCGCCCTTGACCGCGGCCACCATCTTCGGGATGTCGATGCGGAGCTGCGCGTCGAGCGGGGTCTCCCGGATCGGCGTCCCGATCTTCCGCGCCGTGGTGTGCGGGTTCTCGAACGACGGCCAGGCGGTCACGAGCGGCCGGGTGGCGGAAGTGAACGCGCGGACGGCGTTCGTGAGAATCTCGCCCGAGCCCGCGCCCATGACGACGTTCTCGTTCTTGACGCTGAACTTCTTGGCCACGGCGCCGACGAGGGCGCCTTCGTTCGGCGTGCTGTTGAAGGGGTAGCGGCCGGCCTCGGGGAACTTGCCGGTGATGGCATCGAGCACGTGCGGCCCCGGACCCAGCGGGTTCTCGTTGCTGCTGATGCGGATCTCCTTGCCTGCTGGGGGAACCAGCCCGCCGACTTCGCCATAGAGGCTCTCGGCGACCAGGGCTTCGCGGCCCCGGGCGGCGACGACCGCCGCCGCGTGAGCGTCTCCGGCTGGAGCAAGACGTGTGATGAAACCGCGGCGCGACAGCGACATGGCGTCGGTCCTCCTTCGGGTGGCCCGTCGTGAAAGAAAAAATGCTTCGAGATTCTAGCGTGTCCGCGCATTGTCACAAAGGGCTTTTTGCGCTGACATTTAGAGACATTCGCCGCGCCGTTCGCCCGCCTGTTGTCCTACCGCCAACTGCCACACGCGGGCGGCGTCCGCTACGGCCGGCCGCTTCGATACCTGGCGAGGCGTTGCTGGATTCGCGCGGCGAGCGCCTGCTGTCCGGATGTGTTGGCCACCTGGAGCGCGCGCTCGGCGGCGGCGGTGGCGCGCGCGAAGTCGGCCGTTGCGGCGAAGGCGGCGGCGAGCGTCTCGAGGACGGAGGCGTCGCGACCCTGCGAGAGCGTCGCGGCGCGCTGCGCCAGCGCAACGGCCTCGGCCGTCGCGGCGGGGGTGGAATCGGGCGCCGTCGCAAGCAGCCACGCGAGCGCGTGGTAGCCCTCGGGATTCCCGGGCTGCAGCTCGATCGCGCGCCGCAGGTGTCGCGTCGCCGCGGCCCCGTCGCCGGCCTCCTGGTACGCCACGCCGAGGTTCAGGTGCGCGTCGGCGTACGACGGGGCGAGGCGCGCCGCGTCCTGGAGCGCCTGGATGGCGCCCGTCAGGTCGCCGCGCACGCGGCGCGTCGCGCCGAGGTTGTTGTGGGCCGGCGCGTAGT
>JBOGIW010000478.1:0-7699 GCA_050748045.1 Vicinamibacterales bacterium
ACTCTCAATCACAGCACGCGTCTCGCGGCTCGCGGCTCGCGGATCGCGGGTGGCGGAGTGCGGATCGCGGATCGCGGCGGAATGCGGATTGCGGATCGCGGATCACGAGGCGACGTACCCGCGTCGCGCGCGCACGTTGAGGCGGCGGTCGGGTACCTCGACGCGGATCGCGTGCCAGCGGCCGTCCTTTCTCCCAGGGCTCACGTACCCGAGGTAATACTGCTTGCTCAACTCGTCGGCGATGCGCGCCGTGGCGCCGGGCAGGTCGCTGAAGTCACGCACGATCTCCGTGCGGCCTCCCGTATCGTCGGTGACCTGTCGCAGCGCGTTCGCATCCAGCCCGTCGCCGAGGTTGCCGCGGCCCAGTGTCCCGCCGCCACGGCCTCCGATGGGAGGCGGCACGGGAAAACCGCGGCCGCCGCGCCCGGGAATCGGGAAGGGCAGCGGCGGCGGTATCCGGGGGTAACCGCCGCCGCGGACCGTCGTCTGCAGACGGCCGTCAACGCCGATCGCGTACACGAGCACCTCGCTCTGGCGGATCATCGCTTTCACGTCGCGTGGGGTCGTCGTGCTGCTCGTGTCGTTGCCGTCGGAGATGAGGACGATGGCCTTCTTGCGGTTCTTCCCGGACTGCGCGATCGGCAGCGCATCGGCAATGCCATCGTACATGGCCGTGCCTCCGCCCGCATACAGGCGATCGAGTGCGCGGCTCAGCAAACGGCGGTCCTTGGTCCATCCCTGCGCCAGTTCCGGGACGTTGGCAAACCGCGCGAGGAACATCTCGTCGTCGGGGCCGAGCAGGCCGATGAACCGCTCGATGGCGCCACGGGCCGACGACATCTTGTCGGGCGTCATGCTGCCACTCGTGTCGAGGAGGATGCCGAGGCTCACGGGCACGCGCTCGTTGCTGAAGTGCGTCACCTCGACCAGATCGCTGTCGTCGTAGACGCGGAAGTCCTCCTTCCGCAGCCCCGACACGAAGCGGCCGTCGTCGTCGGTGACGGTTGCGGTCACGTTGACGAGCTCGACGCCGCTCCGGAAACGGAACGCGTCCTGTTCCTGTGCCGGCACAGCGGAGACCGCCAGCACGGCCAGGATGGCGGCGAGCGATGCGGGGTGGACGTTCGAGTGCATGGGGGTCCTGTCCTAAGGGGCCGCGGCCGCGAGCCGCATCGCGTCTGCGCGACGGTCCACGTGCCGCACGACGCCCGCCTCGGTGCGGAAGCTCACGCGATAGCGGCCCACGTCGGCGACGCCGGGAATCGTGACGACGAACGGCGACTCGTCGCCGGGCTCGAGCGTCGTGAAATCGAGCGCCGCCCGGCCACTCGCCACGAAGGCACCGGCGCGGTTGAACGCGAACACGACGGCGCTCACGTGCGTCATGTCGCCGCTGCCGGGCGGATTGCGCACGAGGCCCAGGACACGGAGCGTGTCCCGCTCGCGCTCGTGCCGCATCGAGACGAGCTCCAGCGGGGCCGGCTCGCGCGGCCCCGTCCCGACGCCGGCCGCGCCACGATTGCTCATCGCCACGGCGACGAGCATGACGAGCGCCATCGCCACGCCGGCCGCGAGCCTGATCATCGGCGTGCCGCGCGCGGCGGCCGAAAGCTCCGACGCGAAGAGACCGGGCACCGGCATCGTCGCGTGCGCGGCCCGTGGCGAGTGGAAAGCCGGTTCCGCGGCGTCGATGGCGCTTGAGAGCGCGGCCACGCGGGCCTCGGATCGCAGCCGCTCGTCGCGGCGAAGACGCCACGCGAACCAGCCGAAGCCGAGCGCGGCCAGCAACGAGACGATCGTAAGTCCAAGCAGCACGATGCGCACCTCAACCTTACCGCGCGGTGGCGGCCGTCGCGTTCCGTCACCGCAGGGTGAATTCGACGGCAACCTCGACGAGCACGTCAACCGGCACGCCTTTCCGGCGCGCCGGATCGAAGCGCCACTGCCGCACCGCTTGCACGGCCCGCTCGTCGAGGCCGGCGCCAAGCCTCTGCAGCATCCGCACGTCGCCGACGCTCCCGTCGGCGCGGACGATGATCTCCAGCAGCACGTCGCCCGAGAGACCGCGGCGCCTCGCCTCATCCGTGTATGTCGCCTTGACCTCGTGCAGCAGGCGGGGCGGCTCGATGCCGCTGCCGGGACGATACGGTCCGCCGCCCGTGCCGCCGCCCGACCCGTCGCCGATGCCGGAACCGATCCCCTCACCGTTGCCGGTGCCGTGACCCGAGCCGGCACCGCCACCTGTGCCTGGCCCCTGGCTATCCGCATTGCCTGCGCCCTGCTCGATCACGCCTTCGCGGTTGCGTGCGTCGGACGCCGACGACACGACGGGCGCGACCAGCACGTTGGACGGCAGCGGCTCCGGCTCGCGCGGCGCCGGCTTGGGCACGACGGTTGGCGCCGCCGCCGGCGTGGGTCGCTTCGGGGGCACGCTGTCGCGCCTGGTCGTGGTTACCGCGGGACGCAGCGTCACGGCCGGCACGGTGGCGCGCGGCGTACGGCTCCCAGCCTTGCGTTCCACCTTCGGCGCAGGAAGCGGATTCCGGAGCCCGCCGCCCCCGCCGCCCCCGCCCGGACCAGGCGAAACGACGAAGACCAGCCTCGCCGGCTCGTGGGTGCGCACTTCCGTGACCGCGCTCTTCACGTCCAGAGTCGAGAGGAGCAGGGCGACCGCGAAGAGCGACGCGTGCATCAGCGCGGAGACGATGGCCGGAGCGGCAGAGCGACGAGATTGGCCCCCGGGTGTGGAGAAGATTGCCGCGGGCTCGAGGCTCACCTCCGGAGGCTCGCGCCGCAACTGCCGTCCGATCCGTAGAGCCTCACCGGCGGAGATGAACCGGGTGCCCGGAATTGGCCGAAACTGTCCGGAGTCGATGAGCCCCTCGAGACGCTCGCGGGACGCGCCCGTGGCGCGGGTCAGCTCATTGACCGTAAAGACTTCCGGGAGTTGAAGTTCGGCCATGTGCGGCAGGCCGTCAAAGTCAAAACGCTTGCCAGTGTGTTTTGAGCGGAATCCGGCCCGATCTCGCCAGTTCGTGTAAGCCTGGCCTCACCGCCGGACACTTCATGTCCTGTCCAGAGCTCCGTTCAGTTGGACTCCGAGTCAGGACTCGGAATCGACACTCGGAGTCGAGGCTCGAACTCAGGACTCGAAGTCGACCTTGGAGCGGTGGTTCCGAGGCAGGAACGCTGAACAGCGCAGCTCAGCCTAGAATCGAGGCCATGAATTTCAGCGAGAAAGTTGTCATCGTCACGGGCGCGTCGAGCGGCATTGGCCGAGCGACCGCACTGGCGTTCGGCCGAGAGGGGGCGTCGGTCGTGGCCGTCGCACGCGATCGGTCGGCGCTCACGGCCGTCGTCGACAGTATCTCGGCAGAGGGGGGCGCCGGTCTCGTGTGTGCCCACGACGTCACGGCGCCCGGAGCGGCCGACGCCGTCGTGGGCAACGCCCTCGAGCGGTTCGGCCGCTTCGACGTGCTCGTCAACGCGGCGGGGATCATCGCGATGGGGCCCGTCGAAGCGACCGACGACTCGCTGTGGGACCGGGTGATGGAGCTGAACGTCACGGCGCCTTTCCGGTTGATGCGGGCCGCGATTCCCGCGCTCAAAGAACGCCGTGGCGCCATCGTCAACGTGTCGAGCGTGAACGGCCGTCGCGTGTTCCCCGGCCTGACGGCGTACAACGTGAGCAAAGCGGCGGTCGATCAGCTCACGCGGTGCGCGGCGATCGAGCTGGCCGCGGCGGGTGTGCGCGTGAACGCGGTGAACCCCGGCGTGACGGTGACCGATCTTCACCGGCGCGGAGGGATGGGCGAGGAGCAGTACAGCGCGTTCCTCACCCGCTCGAAGGAGACGCATCCGCTCGGCCGCCCGGGACAGCCGGACGAAGTCGCGGATCTCATCGTGTTCCTCGCCTCCGAGCGCGCGTCGTTCATCACGGGCGAGACGATCGCCGTGGATGGGGGCCGCCACCTGACGTGCGCGAGGTAGGGAACCCCGACTATGCAAAACGGCTCGAGCGGGGCCGGTTCTCACTCCTGGGGGATCTGCTTGTCGACAGGTCGGGACACAATGGGCCGTTGAACCTAAGCTTGTGAGCGGATATGCCGCACCGCGACCGCCGCAAGTTCCATGCAGAGTCGCTTTCGGGCGTTCCCATCGTCTGGCCACCCAACTATCAGTGCGTGACGCTCCGGCGGCTCGTCTGGAATGACGTCGAGCGGATTGTTGCCGTCAAGGGGGACGTTGCGTACCTGCACTCGATTGAAATCCGCCCGACCATGAACAGTGCGGTGACTCGGCCTGCCGGCGAGCGCGTCTCCAAGTGTCCATGCAACCGCTTCATCGAGTTCCTCGATCCGTGCGATCGAGAGTCCCTTGTCCGCTGGCTTTGGTCTGAACGCTCGCCAAAAGCGAGACGGAGCGAGGTGTTCGTCGTCGGTGATATAACGCGTCAGGCGTTCGAGATTGGTTATCGGCGCAGCGACGGAAAGTGGCAGCTCGGCGCTTGGTCCAGGTGCTACTTGAGGAGGATCAGGAGTCCGTGTGGTTGCTGGGGTAGAGTCTGGAAAAAAGATGCGCCAAAATCTCCGGAAGACTCCCAGCAAGCAGCGCCCTCCCATGAACAGGTTCGTGTCCGATCAGCGCAGCGAAGCCAATGAACGGCGTTTCATCGATCGTCAGACTCAGCACTTCTCGGCGCCCTGTGCCCCAATCCAAGCCGATTTCGTGTTCTGACTCCACGACGATATCCGGCAGCGGGATCTCGCGAGGCAGCGTACGCAGTAGATCGAACATTCGGCCGAACGGTTCCACGTCGACGAGTACGCCTTCTCTATCAAAGCCCTTTTTGAGCGCCGCGCTGACGCGGGTGAGGAGCGTAGCGACGTCGTCTTCTGGCGTCGCCGATCGAGGGTTCAGGGCGTCCTCAATCGAGTCGCGGAGTTCCTCCGCGGCCGGGCTCAAAGCCGTGTCCTGAGAGGGCGAATGGATCCCGCTGGGGCACGGGGCGATGGCTACGCTCATAAGTAGAGCTTAACAGCTTCCTCGGTCAAGAGGGAGAAGAACGTCTGATTCTTAAGGACTCTGAGTTTTTCCAAATAAGGGTGGATCCCGATGCCAGTAGGCTCAATCCCCTTGTCCAACGGGTAGAAGACGTCCAAATCGATAACCACAGCTCCAGGCGGGTCGGGCCTGACGTTGAGTTTCTGCGTGACGATTGCCTGAGCGCCAGTACCATCCTGCGCGACGATGCGGCTCAGAAAACTGCTCACGAGTTGCGGCGCGCCTACTGGAAGATCGGGTGGCACGACGAGGAATCGCGTGAACTGATCTCCCTGCCGAAACGGAAGATCCAGCCGATTGAGATATCGCATCGCGATGCGTACCACGCTCGTCGGTCTGACGACCTCTGCGTAACGAGACCACAGGCTGAGAGCTTCGCGGATCAGTGCCTCTCCTCCCAAGTAGTACCCGAGGCCGAGATTGTTGAATGTAAATCCGTCTCGCCGGAATTGCACGATTCGATGCCCATTTTCCGCCTCCAGGCGCAACCCGTGAACCCCCAGGTCCAGCGACGTCGGCGGCAGCAGTTTGCCAGCTTCAAAGCGAAACTCGCCTTTCATCTGGCGCTGCTCTTTGGCCTTTGGAAAGGTGTCGCGGAGCTCGTCCTGTAAAGGCGTCAGTTGTGCGGCTGTAATTGTTGTGTCGGCGGCTATCCGAATGTCGACGAGGGCTTCGGTGATCGGTGGATGTGCGAGTTCGCGCGGCTCGGCCATGGCGATGATGTGATTCTAGCTGGAACATCGCTCGTTTCGCAGTCTGCTCGAGTGGCTGACGACCAAAAGCGAAGCGAACTGCGAGGATTTGCCGGCAACCCTGCGACCGCCTCCCGCCAATGACGCGGCCATTGGCGGGGAGCGGGTCGGCCACGGAGGTTGAACTACTGATTGTTGCTTTCGCGCGTCCCTCGCGAGCCAGTTGAACTGCCACCCTGCGAACTGCTGGACGTGCCTGACCCTGAACCGGCCGATGACGATGGTGCGGGCGTCCTGCTCGCAGGTTGCATCGGCGAATCAGAATGGGGGGAATTCAGCCACTTGACCCCCTCGGTGAACTTGAGCCCATCGAGCTCTCCGAGCAGGCGAACCGGCTTGAAGCCTTCGGCCCTCAGCGCCCCTTCGGCTCCTCCGGCGGCGTAATGCGGGTCGGCGCGGTGACCGCGCAGCAAGCCTGCGAGACCGCGGCGGGGCGCGGATTCGATGACGATGATGCGGCCGCCCTCGCGCAGCATGCGCCACGATTCCTGCAGGCATCCGACGCGATGCTCCGGCGGGAGCGAGGCCAGCAGCCCGCGCACGCTGTGCACGACTACGAGATCGAAGGAGCCGGCCTCGAAAGGAAACCGGTGCCACGGGACGACCTGCACGTCGATCAACGCGCCGGCCTCCGCTGCCGCGGATCGGGCGCGCGCGGCGTCGGCGTCGGCCGGTGCCGCGAGCGCGCTGGCGCCACTCAGGCCCACCTTCTTTGCGAGCATGCCGGCGGTGGCGGGATCGTCGATGCCGATCTGCAGCAGGCGCTCGCCCATGCGCACACCGGTCATCGTGATCGGCAGCGGCTCGAGCCGCGATCGACGAAGGAACGGGAGGCGGAACATGCGATTGTCCCGATGATATGATGACCGATTGTGACTCCACCACCTGAAATCGCCGCTGCGCACGGCAGGCTCGGCGTGCTGCTGGTCGGGCTCGGCGCCGTCAGCACGACGACCATCGCCGGGACGCTCGCGATCCGCAGGGGGATCGCGCCGCCGATCGGATCGCTGACCCAGATGGGCACGATCAGGCTCGGCAAGCGCACCGAGGGCCGCTCGCCGGCGATCAAGGAGGTCGTGCCGCTCGCGGAGCTCACCGACATCGTCTTCGGCGGCTGGGACATCTTCGAGGAAAACTGCTACGCGGCGGCCCGCACGGCGGGCGTCCTCGAGCCGTCGCTGCTCACGCTGATCCGGCCCGAGCTCGAAGCCATCACGCCGATGCCGGCGGTGTTCGACCGCAGGTACGTCAAGCGGCTCGACGGCCCCAATGTCAAGACCGGCAGGAACAAGCGCGACCTGGCCGAGCAGGTCGTCGCCGACATCCGCAGCTTCAAGCAGCAGCACGCCTGCGATCGTCTCGTGATGGTCTGGTGCGGCAGCACGGAGATCTACTTGAAGGAGACCGCCGCGCATGCCAGCCTCGCGGCGTTCGAGAAGGCGCTCGCCGAGAGCGATGACGCCATCCCTTCGAGCATGGTGTATGCGTATGCGGCGCTCCGCGAGGGCCTGCCGTACGCCAATGCGGCGCCGAACCTGACGGCCGACATCCCGGCCATGCTGGAGCTGGCGGCCCGCACCGGGTCGCCCCTGGCGGGCAAGGACCTGAAGACCGGCCAGACGCTCATCAAGACGATCATCGCCCCGGGCCTGAAGGCGCGGCTGCTGGGCGTCCGGGGCTGGTATTCGACGAACATCCTCGGCAACCGCGACGGCGAAGTGCTCGACGACCCGGAGTCGTTCAAGACCAAGGAAGAGAGCAAGAAGTCGGTCCTCGACTACATCTTTCAGCCGCACCTCTACCCCGGGTTGTACGAGGACCTCTGCCACGTCGTCCGGATCAACTACTATCCGCCGCGCGGCGACAACAAGGAAGGCTGGGAC
>JBOGIW010000479.1:0-2762 GCA_050748045.1 Vicinamibacterales bacterium
CGCGCGTTCCTGGCCTACGTGCAGGGCGCGGTGAAGAGGGGGAAGACGGTCGACCAGGCGATCGCGGAGATCACGCTTCCGGAGACGTTCAGCGCGTACCAGATGACCGGCACGAAGGACAACGTGACGAAGATTTACGCGGAGCTTGGGAAGTAGACGCCCTCAGGACGGCTTGCGCCGGAGAAGTTCGAGTGCGCTCACGCGGGTGTCAAAGGCCGTCGAAACGCTCGTCGTGCGCGCCGAGCCGCAGCTCGTGCCTGGTGATCTGCGTCAGCGCCGGCGAAAAGTGGTCGAGGAGCAGTCTCAAATCCGAATGGACGCTCTCGATGAGGGCGCGAAGACCGGACGATGTCTCGTCGATCCGCTGATCCATGGCGTCGAACCGCCGGTCCATGGCGTCGAACCGCCGGTCCATGGCGTCGAGCCGCCGGTCCACGGCGTCGAGCCGCCGGTCCACGGCGTCAAACCGCTGCTCCATCTCGTTACGGAGCGTGTCCACGTCGCTGCGGAGCGACATGACTGCCTCGGTGTGAGGGTCCATTCGTTTCCTGGCCATACTACCATCGTCACTATGCGAGGCGAGTGCCATGCATAATTGCGTCTGGTTTTCTCGACGGCCCGCCGAAGTGTTCATATTCTGCGGCGCTGCCGCGAGAGTGATGTGGGCGTTTCTGCCAAGTCGACGATGAATGACGCCGATGCTGTCGCTGCTGATGTTTGCCGCGCTCGCCGCGCCGGGCGCGGGGATTCCTGACAGCCTCGCGCAGGAGCGCGCGGCGGCACTCGGCGGCATTCGCTACGAGCTCGACTTCCGCATTCCCGAGTCGAAGAGCCAGCCGCTCAGAGGCCGTCTCGTCGTGCGGTTCCGGCTCGCGTCGCCGCACCGGATCGTGCTCGATTTCGCGAGCCCGAGGGAGCGCGTCCTGTCGGTGACGCGCGACGGCCGGGCGATCGAGGCGGCCTTCAGCAGCAATCACCTGATCATTCCGGCGGGCCACACCACGAAGGGCGAGAACGCCATCACCATCGAGTTCATCGCGGGCGACGAGTCACTGAACCGCAACGACGAGTTCCTGTACACCCTGTTCGTGCCGGCGCGGGCGCACCTGGCGTTCCCGTGCTTCGATCAGCCGGACCTGAAGGCCCGCTACACGCTGCGCCTCGACCTGCCGGGCGGCTGGCAGGCGGTGTCCAACGGCGCGTCCGGCGCGCCGGAGCCGCGCCGTGGCCGCTATCGCGTGGCGTTTGCCGAGACGGAGCGCCTGCCCACGTATCTCTTCTCGTTCGCCGCGGGGAAGTTCCAGGTCGAGACCGCGGCACGCAACGGCCGCTCGCTGCGGATGTTCCACCGCGAGACCGACGCGGCCAAGGTGGCTCGGAATCGCGAGGCGATCTTCGACCTGCACGCCTCGGCGCTCTCCTGGCTCGAGGCCTACACGGGCATCCCGTACCCCTTCGGCAAGTTCGACTTCGTCCTGATTCCCTCGTTCCAGTTCGGCGGGATGGAGCACCCGGGCGCGATTCTCTATAACGCGCCGGGACTTCTGCTCGACGAGTCGGCGACGCAGAACCAGCTTCTCGGCCGGGCCAGCCTCATCGCGCACGAGACCGCGCACATGTGGTTCGGCGATCTCGTGACGATGCGCTGGTTCGACGACGTGTGGATGAAGGAAGTGTTCGCCAACGTGATGGCGGCGAAGATCGTGAACCCGTCGTTCCCGGAGGTGAATCACGACCTGCGGTTCCTCCTCGCCCATTATCCGGGTGCGTACGAGGTGGACCGTACCGCGGGCACGAATCCGATCCGTCAGCGGCTCTCGAACCTGAACGAGGCGGGACAACTCTACGGGGCCATCATCTACCAGAAGGCGCCGATCGTCATGCGCCAGCTCGAATTGCTGGTCGGGGAGACGGCGTTTCGCGACGGGTTGCGCGAGTACCTGAAGAAGCACGCCTTCGGCAACGCGACGTGGACCGACCTCGTCCGCATCCTCGACGCAAAGACGCCGCGGGATCTCGCGGCGTGGAGCCGGGCATGGTTGGAGGAGCGGGGCCGGCCGGTCATTACGGTCACGCGCGATGGACGTGCGTCTTCCGGCCACCTGATGGTGACGCTCACCCAGGACGATCCGCTCCAGCGAGGCCTTCTCTGGCCGCAGCGCCTCTCGGTCACGCTTGGGTCCGCGGGCGGCCAGCGTTCGTGGGCCACATCCCTCGACCGGCGATCGGTCGTCGTCGGCGGCGCAGATGTTCCGGACGCGGCATTCGTGCTGCCGAACGGCGAGGGACTCGGCTACGGGCTGTTCGTGCTGGACGACGCCAGCAGGCGCTGGCTGATGGAGCACTTGCCGGAGATCGCGGATCCGCTGACACGCGGGGCGGCGTGGGTGACGCTCTGGGACAACCTGCTCGAACGGCGTGTCGAGCCGACGGCGCTCCTCGACCTCGCGGCGCGGGCGCTGCCGCTCGAACGCGACGAGCAGAATACGCAGCGCATGCTTGGCTACGTGGCGCGCGCGTACTGGCGCTTCCTGCCGCAGGACGAACGCCTCCAGCGCGCCGCCGCGTTGGAGCAGATGCTCCGCGAGGGGATAAACCGTGCTGGGACGATGAGCCAGAAGTCCGCGTGGTTTGGCGCGTTTCGCGACGTGGTCCAGACGCGCGACGGCCTCGCGTGGCTCGAGCGCGTGTGGCGGCGCGACGAGAAGATCCCCGGCCTCACTTTCGCCGAGACCGATGAGATCACGATGGCGATGGAGCTG
>JBOGIW010000480.1:0-3229 GCA_050748045.1 Vicinamibacterales bacterium
ATCCACGCGTTGCACGTCGGCGTGGAACGCATCGGCCGGTACCTTCAGGTCTGCTACGAGGAGGGGGTCCCCACGGATTCTCACGGCGGCGCGCCCCGGTGGGAAACGACGGCGACGGCCGTCGGGCCGGCCCTGCCGGGCGGCGGCGTCGACCCGTTGTTCTCGGTCCTCTTCCTCGGCACCACGACACTCAACCTGATTCCGATGCTCGTCCCGGATCCACAGCCGATCGAGATCGGCGTGGTGGCTGCGCTGCACGTCCTGTTCGGCGTGCGCGTCATCCGCGCGCGCCTGGCAGCAGGACGCCAGCGTGCCGTCGAGCTGGACCGCTATCGGACGCTGCTACTGCGCAAGCGCGATCGCCAGTAGCGTCGCGCGCTGCGTTCCCTGCCACGAGTTGGTGGTGTCGAACGATTCGCCGAGCGCGTGCGCGCCGGTGCCGCGGCCGCCGCCATCGATCGTGACGGCAGGGATGCCCAGGCTCATCGGGATGTTCGAGTCGGTCGACCCTTCATCGAACGCCACCGGCAAGCCGAGGGCCTTCGTCACCGAGACGGCGGCCTCGACGATCGGGGCGCCGGCCGGCGTCTGCCCCGCCGGCCGATCGCCAACCAGTTGCTTGTCGACCGTCAGACGCCCCTTGTGGTTCCAGCGCTCGTTCTCTTCCGCCAGGGCCGTGTCCACGGCCTTGTGAAAGCTCGCATCGACGGACTTGAGCGACGCGGCATCGGCCGACCGCATGTCGACCTCCATCCACGATTCGAAGGCGATCGAGTTCACCGACGTGCCGCCCCCGATCCTTCCGACGTTGAACGTCGTCTTCGGATCGCGCGGCACCTGGAAATCGCCAATCTTGTCGATAGCGCGGCCGAGCGCGTGAATCGGATTGGCGAGGCCGAACGCGCCGTAGCTGTGGCCGCCCGGCCCCTTGAACGCGACGCGGTAGCGAAGGCTGCCGACGCCGACGTGTGTGAGGCCGAGGCCCGTGCCGTCGACCGACACGAACCGATCGACCTGCCCGGCGAGCGTGTTGTGGAAGAGCGCTTTCACGCCGCGGAGATCGCCCAGCCCTTCCTCCCCCACGGTCCCGACGAAGGTGATGGTGCCGGGCGTCTGCACGTTGGCCTTGTTGAGCGCGCGGACGACGCCGAGCACGACGGCAAGGCCGCGGCAGTCGTCGCTGATGCCGGGCCCCCGGAGGAAGTGGCCCTCGCGCGTCACCGTCACGTTGGTCCCCTCGGGGAACACGGTGTCCAGGTGAGCGCTGAACACCAGATGCGGCCGGGCGGCCAGGCCCGGCCGCTCGCCAAGCACGTTGCCTTCCTGGTCCACGCGAACGCTCTTCAGGCCGAGCGCGCGGAACGCCTCGGCGTACGCGGCCCCGCGTGCAGTCTCCTTGAAGGGCGGGGCCGGAATCTCGCAGAGCCGCACCTGGTCCTCGATCGTCTGCGCCTCGTCCTCTTTCGCAGCCTGGACCGCAGCCCTCACCGCCGCTTCCTGCATCAACCGGCCGCCGATGTCGGGCCCCTCTTGGGATGGAAGGGCCGCACTCGGGAAAACACCAAGCAGAATCACGAAAAATGCCTGACGCCACATGCCGGCAGTCTAGCCCAATTTCGCTTGCTCCTTCCGTCCCTCGGGCATACCATTCTGCCCCGATCATTCCGGCTGGGCGGCGAACGCTCAGCCGAGCGGCGGCGGGCGCATCGCATTTATTCTCTGTTCCGTCCCTGGGTTTGTCTGTTTGGTGTTGTTTGCTCTCGAGGAGGACGATGATGAGGCCTTATCGGAGGTGTGTACCCTGGCTGCTGGCCTGGGTGGTTCCCCTGCTCCTGGTATCCGTTGCGCCTGGAACCGCGCAGGATTTTCGCGGCCGCATCAACGGAGTCGTGACGGATAACACCGGCGCCGTTCTGCCGGGCGTCACGATCACTGCATCCAGCCCGGCGCTCATGCAGCCGCAAGTGCAAACGACGGGCACTGATGGTTCCTACCGCCTGATCGCCCTGCCCCCGGGCGTCTACGAGCTCACCTTCGAGCTGCCGGGCTTCCAGACGGTCAAGCGCGAGAACATCCGCGTCGTCATCAACCAGACGCTCGCCGTGGACATGCAGCTCCCGGTCGCCACGCTGCAGGAAACGGTGACGGTCACGGGCGAATCCCCCGTCGTCGACGCCACGACGACGACGATGGGCACGAACTTCACGAAGGAGCTGTTGACGGAGATTCCGAACGCCCGCGACGTCTGGGCGGCCATGTCGCAGGCGCCGGGCATCCAGATGGCGCAGTTCGACGTGGGCGGCTCGCGCACGGGGAACCAGAGCACGTTCATCACTTACGGGGTCGACGTGCAGAACCAGACGAAGATCGAAGGCATCGACACGACGGAAGGCGTGACGGCCAACGCGGGCTACTTCGACTTCGGCAGCTTCGAAGAGTTCCAGATCGGCGGCGCCGGCAACAGCGCCGAGAACTACGCGTCGGGCGCGTCGATGTCGATCACGGTCAAGTCCGGCGGCGATCGCGTGACGGGCAACTGGTACAGCGACTGGGAAGGCGACGCCACGATCACCGACAACGTGCCCGACAGCCTGCGGGTGTCCAACCAGCGCGACGACAACGGCTTCTTCGTGCGCAACGCGCTCAGACGCGGAAACCCGATCGACCGCCAGTACGAGGTCAACTTCAACATCGGCGGGCCGCTGTGGAAGCGGAAGGCGTGGCTGTTCTACAGCTACCGCCTCAACGACCAGTACCGGTTCATCATCGGCTCCGATCAGCTCGCGCGCTCGAAGCTGACCAACGACTACACCTTCAAGGGCACGTTCCAGCTCAATCGGAACAACCAGCTCATCGGGTTTCTCAACAAGCGGAACAAGCTGCAGAACCTGCGCGACTTCGGGCCGCTCGTCCCGGTGTCGGCGTCCTTGTACCAGGCGTCGCGCAATTACCCGATGAAGGTCGAGTGGACGAGCGTGCTGAACAATCGCATGTTCCTGGACGTGCTCGTCGGACGCTGGGAGAACTTCTTCCCGCTGCGGCCGACCCGCGACTTCGGCCTCTACGACGGACCCTGGGGGCCGGGTCGCATCGACCTGTCGAACAACCAGCGCTTCGACGGCGGCTCGCACGACGGCTACCAGAACCAGAAGCGGTGGAAGCCGCAGTTCTACACGACCCTGAGCTACTTCAAGGACGGGTGGGGCGGCAGCCACGACTTCAAGTTCGG
>JBOGIW010000481.1:0-10184 GCA_050748045.1 Vicinamibacterales bacterium
GTCCCACACCTGGCGCGATGCCTCGATCAGGTCCATCGGCACGTAGGCGCCGTCGATCTGCTCGACCGCTTCCCGGTGCTTCTTCATGACCTTGAGGAACGGCTCGCGGTTGGGCTCGAAGCCCTCGAACGCGCCGGTCGCCTCGGCGGCGATCCGGGCGCTGGTCCGGTAGGCGTGGCCGCACAGGATGGCGGTCAGCGCCGCGGCGTAGGCGCGGCCCGGTTCGCTGTCGTAGGGCAGGCCGCGCGACATCAGCAGCGCGCCCAGGTTGGCGTAGCCGAGGCCGAGCGGCCGGTAGGCGTACGAGTTCTTGGTGATCGCCTCGGTCGGGTACTTCGAGCTACCGACGATGATCTCCATCGCCGTGATCGTGGTCTCGATCGCCCGCTTGTACGCCTCGACGTCCATCTCGCCGTCCGGGCGCTGGAACTTGCGCAGGTTCAGCGACGCCAGGTTGCAGGCCGAGTCGTCGAGGAACATGTACTCGGAGCACGGGTTGCTGGCGTTGATGCGCGCCGTCTCCGGGCACGTGTGCCAGTCGTTCACCGTCGTGTCGAACTGCATGCCGGGATCGCCGCAGACCCACGTGCCATAAGCGATCCGCCGCATCAGGTCGCGCGCCTTGCAGGTGTCCATCACCTCGCCGGTGAGCACCGCCTTCGTCTCCCACTCCGCGTCGTCGAGGACGGCGCGCATGAAATCGTCGGTCACGCGGACGGAGTTGTTGGAGTTCTGGAAGAACACCGAGCCGTAGGCGACGCCCGTGAACGAGCCGTCGTAGCCGGCGTCGATGAGCGCCCAGGCCTTCTTCTCTTCCTCGACCTTGCAGTTGATGAACTCGAGGATGTCGGGGTGGTCGGCGTTGAGAATCACCATCTTCGCCGCCCGGCGCGTCTTGCCCCCGCTCTTGATGACGCCCGCGAACGCGTCGTAGCCCTTCATGAACGACACCGGCCCGCTCGCCGTGCCGCCGCCGGCCAGCAGCTCCCGCGACGAGCGGATCGCCGACAGGTTGCTGCCGGTGCCCGAGCCGAACTTGAAGAGCATGCCCTCGGTCCTCGCCAGCGTGAGGATCGAGTCCATCGTGTCCTTGACGGAGTTGATGAAGCAGGCCGAGCATTGAGGCGCCGCCTCGAAACCGCAGTTGAACCAGACGGGGCTGTTGAACGCCGCCTTCTGGTAGACGAGCAGGTGCGCCAGCTCGGCCGAAAACGACTGCAGCGAGTCCTCGCCGGCGAAGTACGCCTGCTCGCGCGCCCAGCGCGTGATCGTGTCGACGACCCGCCCAACGAGCTGTTTCACGCTGCGCTCGCGCCCCGGGCTGCCGAGCTGCCCGCGGAAATACTTCGAGACGACGATGTTCGTGGCCTGCTGCGACCAGAACTTCGGAATCTCCACGTCGCGCTGCTCGAAGACGACCTGCCCCTTCTCGTTCCCAATCACCGCCGAGCGGACCTCCCATTCGACCTCGTCGAACGGATCGACCCCGGGCAGCGTGAAGAACCGCGGGAAGTCGAGTCCAGGCGCAACCGCGCCTTTCGATGCATCGGCTGCGGCTTTCCTGGTCACGGCAGCTTCCCGAGCAGCGCCTCGTTCCATGCTCACCTCCGACCTTCTCTCACCGGCAGGGACACACCTCCCCCGGCAGGTGGGTCCTCAGAGTCTGTTTGTGATCTGCGCCCGAGACGTCCTGGAGAGCCTCTCGCATCCTGCAGGAGCTGGGAGATCCTGCGTCAGAATTCGTTGAGCGCGACGGCAATACTGCGCCCTGTTTACGTGTTTGTCAAGAGTCAAAACCACAACATATTGTGACGCATCGTTAGGTCAGTCGCAATATGTCGCTGTCGCTAAAGTCTTTGGTCTCTGGTCTTTAGTCTTTGGTCCCTGGTCCCTGGTCCCTGTTCTCTGGTCTTGGTCTTTGGTCTCTGGTCTCTGGACCGGTGAGGGCGAGAGGGAGGCACGAGGCCTCCCCGGATGCACAGGCAGGGGGTGTTGGCAGGATGTCCTGCCACTTTCGCGGCAGGGTGAGGAAACTGTCTACGACCCCTGAAAGAGCAACGCGAATGCCAAGGCGTACCGGCCAGAACTGAGCCGAATACTCAACGTGACGGCGGCGAAAGCTCTGGAATGGGTACCGCGATGTCTCAGCAGTACGGCCGTTGGGTAGCTCATGCCACATTCGGGCTGCTGAGAATTGTTCGCAGCGCGAACGTTTCGTGGCCGCTCTGATATGCGAGACCCCTTCGACGTCGGGCTCGAACACGCTCGTTGAGACGCTTAACGCCCGAGCAGTTCGGCCGCCAGCGTCGCAGCCTTGTCGGCGAGCGTCTGCGCAAAGACGATGTTCTGATCCTTCAGCGCCTGCTCGGCCTGCTGGACGAATCGCTTCGACTGCTCGTACTGCGCGCGACCATCGTCGGTGAGCTTCGAATAGTCGACCCGCGCGAGGTCGCGCTGCGCGCTCTGCAGTCGATCGCGCACCGGCTTCTCGGCGCTGCCCGGGGCGTGCAGCGTCGGCGGCGGCGTGGTCACCGCCAGCTCGGGCGCCGACTGCGCCGCAGCCGGCTCGGCTGGCGTGGTCTCAGGCTTCTGTCCCTGGTCGGTGCTGCTCGTCCCGGCGGGACGCCGAACCGGACGACGGATGGTGCTCGGCGGCGCCGGCGCCGGCTCCGCCGGCTCCGCTGGCGCCGACGCGATCGGTTCCTCGGCTGGTGCGATGACGCGGGCGGGCGGGGCCGGCATCTCGAGCGGAGGGCCGTCGGGGACCATCTTCGCGGCCGCCCGGGCACAGCCCCCGACCGTCAGGACACCAGGCGCGAGGATCAACGCAACCAGCCAGACCGCGAGGCCACGCCTCCGCCGCACCTGCGGGTCGTGAGCCTTCGGCCCGGACGCGTGAGCCGTGATCGTCATGCGCATTGCTAGATCTTGTTCGCTCTCGGCAGTAAGACCCTGAAAGTCGTGCCTCGGCCGGGAGTGGACTGTACCTCAATTTCGCCGTCGTGAAGCTGGACGATTCGGTAGACCATCGACAGCCCGAGGCCCGTTCCATGATCCTTCGTCGTGAAGTAGAGGTCAAAGATCTTCTGCAGGTGATCGGGAGGGATCCCGACCCCGGTGTCCTGCACGCGAAGCTCGACGCGGCCGCGCGAGGCGGCGCCGGACGTCAGGCGCAGCGTGCCACCGTTCGGCATCGCCTGGCACGCATTGATCGCCAGGTTCAGGAAGACCTGCCGCAGCATGCCGGCGTCGCCGTTGATGGCCGGCACGTGCGGCGACGCGTCCACGTGGACCGTCACCGCGTTGCGCTGCGCCTCGGGCTCGATCACCGGGAGGATTTCCTCGAAGAGGGTACGCGGGGGCACGGGCTGCAGGCGGAGATCCTCGGGCCGGCTGAACTTCAGGAAGCCCTGCACGACTTCGTCGAGGCGGCGGATCTCGCTTTCGATCACCTCCACGTGCTCGAGCGCGCCCTGCGCGATGACGGGCGCCGGCTGTTCCCGGCGCGCAACGGCCAGCGCGCCGCCGGTGGGCGCCACCGGCGCGACGAGCGGCTCCACCTGCGGCGTGACGGCCTGCCGTGCCGCGGCGCGGAGCTTCGTCCGCAGCAGCTCGAGGTGAATCATCATCGCGTTGAGCGGGTTCTTCACCTCGTGGGCAATGCCGGCCGTGAGGCGGCCGAGCGCCACGAGCTTGCGCGAATAGGCGAGCGTGGACTGCATGCGCGTCAGGTTCGCGAGATTCCTCGCGACGAGCAGGACGCCGACGAGCTCGCCGCCGGTGCCTTCCACCGCATGCGCCATGACCAGGAGCTCATCGTCGCCATCCACTCTCGCCTGGACCGGGCCGCGCGAGCGGCGCGCGGCCAGCGTCTCCTCGACGATCTGCGCGTAGGGATGGCCGAGCGGCAGCAGGCCGCGGAGCGCGCGGCCGATCGCGTCGGCCGGCAGCACCGGTTGCATCGCGGGATTGCTGAAGAGCAGCTCGCCCGCCGGGTTGAACAGCGCCACCGCGTCCTCGAGGTGCTCGACCGCGGACTGCAGGTTCGCCTTCTGCCCGGCGAGCAGCGACCGGTCTGCCGAGAGCTGCTGGCTGACGCTGTTGAAGAACGCGCCGAGCTCGGCAAACTCGTCGCCGGGCGGAAGATCCAGCGTGACGCCGAACTCGCCCCTGCCGAGCCGCGTGAGGCCGCTCCGGAGCACGTGGATCGGACGCAGCAGGAGCTGGGCGAGGAGCCCCGCGACGAGGACCGAGATGAGGAGCGCGCCCGCGGCGGCGATGAGCGCCGGCTGGAGCGACGCGGTCAGCTCCTGCCGCATCAGCAGCGTCGACACACCGATGCGGATCGAACCGAACACCTGGTCGTCGAGCATCATGGGCTGGCGCACCTCGAGCGTCTGCCCCTGCCGCGAGTAGATCACCCGGAGCTGGTCCCACGCGGAGGCGTCCATCAGCGCGTCGAGGTCGCCTCGCACGCGCATCGGCTGCTTCTCCTGCGCCGGGTCGCTCGCGGCGACCGTGAAGCCGCTTGCGTCGAACACGGCGGCATCGACGATGCTCTCGCCGTAGATGCTCGCCTCGAGGATGGCGCGGAGGCCCGGGTCGGCGCGCAGCGCCGAGTAGGGCTCGGGCGCGGCGGTCACCACTTCCCGGGCGCGGTGGAAGATGGCCCTGGCGAGGAGCTGCGCCCGCGCGTGGCTCTCGTGGAGCACCACGCCCGAGAGGCGCGTCAGATTGATGGCGCTGAGCGCGCCGATCGCGAGCCCGACGATGGCCGTGACGCCCGCGATCTGCTTGGCCTTGATGCCCAGGCGCATACGTCAGGCCGGGGCACGCAGAGACGCCGGGACGCAGGGACGCCTCGAGGGAGCAATCATCGGTGCGGGCACGAGCATCAATGTGACACGGGCTCTTCGGTCTCCGACGGCTTCCTCCCCGGGACGCGGCCGCGAAGCTTGTTCAGCGTGTTGTGCAGCGTCTTCAGGCTGATGCCGAGGATCTCCGCGGCGCGGGTCTTGTTGTCACGCGTGTGCTCCAGCGTCATCAGGATGAGCCGACGCTCGGCCTCTTCCACCGTCGTCCCCGGCGTGAGCGAGAGCGTCGGCTTCACCACGTCGGGCGACTCGGTCACGAGCGGCGGCAGGTGCTTCGGCTCGATGAACTCGCCCGAGCTGAGGATCACCGCGCGCTCGATGACGTTCCGCAGCTCGCGCACGTTGCCCGGCCAGTTGTACTGCTCGAGCATGCGCATCGCGCCCGCGTCAACCGCCGCCACCGTCTTCGCGTTGCGCTGGTTGAACTCGTTGATGAACGACTGGATGAGCAGCGGCAGGTCGTCCTTGCGGTCGCGCAGCGGCGGCAGCTCCATCGCGAAGACGTTCAGCCGGTAGTACAAATCCTCGCGCAGCTTGCTGTTCTTCACGGCGTCCATCGGGTTCACGTTGGTCGCCGTGATGACGCGCACGTCCACCGACTGCTCGTTGCGCCCACCCAGGCGGCGGAACCGCCGTTCCTGCAGCACGCGCAGCAGCTTCACCTGAGTGGCGGGCGTCATTTCGGCAATCTCATCCAGGAACAGCGTGCCGCGGTCGGCCAGCTCGAAGCACCCGGCGCGCCGGTCGTGCGCGCCGGTGAAGGCGCCCTTCTCGTGTCCGAAGATCTCGCTCTCGAGGAGCGTCTCGGGAATGGCGGCGCAGTTGATCGGCACGAATGGCTGCTGCGCGCGGGGGCTGAGCTGATGGACGGTCTGCGCCACGAGCTCCTTGCCCGTGCCCGATTCACCCCAGATGAGCACGTTCGCGGAGGTGGGCGCCGCCTGCTCGATGACCTGGTACACCTTGCGCATGTGCGGGCTGCTGCCGATCATGCGGCCGAACGTGCCATGGTCCCGAAGCTGGCGCCGGAGCACTTTGACCTCGCGGAGTGTATCCTGCCGCTCGACGATCTTGTCGAGGAGGATTTTCAGCCGTTGCGGCTCGACGGGCTTCGTCAAGTAGTCGTACGCCCCTTCCTTGATCGCCTCGACCGCGGTTTCGACCGTCCCCTGCGCCGTGAGGATGACGATGGTGAGGTCGCCCCCTTCGTCCTTGAGCGCACGAAGCAGATCGAGGCCGCTCATGCGCGGCATCACCAGGTCGCTGATGATGATGGAAGGCCGGAAGGCGGTGATCTGCTGAAGCGCCTCTTCGCCGTCGGCGGCGGCATCGGCCGTGAAGCCCCACGTTCGCACGAGCTCGGTGAGACCGCGCCGGGTGGCGGGCTCGTCCTCGACGATGAGGACGCGCTCGCCGGAAATGTCGTGTTCAGACATGCATGCCTCAGGTCGCGCGACGGGGGAGCGGCGCACCGCGCATGGGTCGAGTCTAGCCTGTCGTTTTTACACGGTCCAGCACAGCCTTGGCATCCGGCGGCTTCCGCGTCGGCGATCGGAGGATTTGTTCCGGGTTCCGGGCTCGAGGTTCGATAAAATGTCGAGCTCATCCGTGCCGCATCCGAACATCTCGGACCCGGTGCCCGGCACCGATGTGCCAGTCCTCCCGACCTCGTCGCACCCTCGCGTGATCGCGATCGCAGAGGTCCTGATCTGTTCCAGCGTTCCAACGCAGCTCCTCATCGGCTCGCTCCTGGCGCTCGCGGGGTGGGCACCGAAGGACGCGTCGGGAAACCTGCTGCTGCCGTACGTGCTGACGCTGCTGCTGGCGGACACGGTGGTGCTCGTCGCGCTGATGGTGACACTGACGCGCGCGCACGGCGAGCGTGCGACCGACCTGTGGCTCGGCAACCGGCCCATGCGCCACGAGGTGCGCCTCGGCGTGATGCTCGTGCCCGCGGTGTTCCTCGGTGTCGTCATCCTGCTCAACATCCTGCGCCTGACGGCGCCATGGCTGCACAACGTGCCGCAGAATCCGCTCGAGCAGCTCGCGGGCACCGCAAGCGACGCGGCGATATTCGCCCTGGTCGCCATCGTCGCGGGCGGCGTACGCGAGGAACTGCAGCGCGCGTTCCTGCTGCGGCGCTTCGAGCGGCACCTCGGCGGGCCCGTGGTGGGCGTCGTGGTCCTCAGCCTCGCGTTCGGGCTGCTGCACATCGGGCAGGGCTGGGACGCCGCCATCGTCACCGGCGCGCTCGGAGCATTCTGGGCGATCGTCTACCTCCGGCGGCGCAGCAGCGTCGCGCCGATCGTCAGCCACGCGGGGTTCAACGGGCTCGAGATCCTGCGCGTCGCGGCACTGGGCTGATCATCCGCGATCCGCGATCCGCGATCTGCGATCCGCGCTCCGCGATCCGCGATCCGCCGCGACGCGTTGCCGGCTCCAAGTGCCGCCTGCGATGGCGGACCGTGGAGTGCGTGTTCGGCTGACAATTTGACGGCGTCGCCCATCCGGAAGAGACTCAATCTTCGGCTCGATTACGATCACGACGCCAGAACGAGAGGACGTCGTCGGAGGTACTGATGCCTGCCACGCTCAAAGTCACGCGCGTTGCCCAATCGCGGCTCACGGAGTCGCTTCGCGAAGAGGCGCCGTTCGGGAGCGTCTTCGCCGACCACATGCTGGTGGCCGACTATGCACAGGGCCGCTGGGGCGAGCCGGAGATCCGGCCGTACGGCCCGGTGGCGATGTCGCCCGCGCTGACCGCGCTCCACTACGGGCAGTCGATCTTCGAGGGCTTCAAGGCGTACCGCGCTCTTCGACAGAGCGCCGGGCCGGGGCCCCAGGTCGGGATCTTCCGCATGCGCGACAACCATCTGCGGCTGAACCGGGGGGCGGCGCGCCTGTGCATGCCCGCCGTGCCCGAGGACATCTTCACGGCCGGCATCGCCGCGCTCGTGCAGGTGGACCGGGAGTGGGTGCCGGCGGGAGCGGGCTCGGCGCTGTACATCCGCCCCATCTACTTCGCCACCGACGAAGCGCTCTCCGTCAAGCCGTCGGCGACGTACCGGTTCGTCGTCATCACGTCGCCCGTGCCGCCGTACTTCAGCGGCACGGTAAGCCTCCGCGCGGAGGAACGCTACGTGCGCGCGTTCCCCGGAGGCACGGGCGACATCAAGCCCGCCGGCAACTACGCCGGTGCGCTGCTCGCCGCGCAGGAGGCGCAGGCCGACGGCTTCCAGAACGTGTTGTGGCTCGACGGCATCGACCATCGGTGGATCGAGGAGGGTGGCCTGATGAACGTCGTCTTCGCCGTGGACGGTGCCCTGGTCACCCCGCCCCTCGGAGGGACGATCCTGCCGGGCATCGTGCGCGACAGCTTCCTGACGCTGGCGCGCGAGGCCGGCGTCCGCGTGGAGGAACGCCCGATGGCGATCGAGGAACTGTTCGATCTGCACGCGCAGGGGCGGCTGACGGAAGGGGCAGGGGTCGGCACGGGCGTCGCGTTCGCGCCGCTCGGACGCATCCGCTGGCGCGATCGCGAGATCGATCTGACACCGAACGGCGAGTCGCTGCTGGGGCGCATCGGGCAGCGGCTCGAGGACATCCGGACGGGCCGCACGGCCGACACGCACGGCTGGATGACGTTCGTATGACGCGCTACTTCGCCCTCATCTACTACGTCGGCCCTGGCTTCGCGGAGGCGCGCGCGCCGCACCGCGAGCCGCACCTGCGCAAGGTGTTCGAGTCGAGCCGGCGCGGCGAGCTGGTGTACGGCGGCGCGCTCGGCGACCCGCCGGATCGCGCGCTCCTGGTGTTCCGGGCGGAGGATGGCGGCACGGCCAAGCGCTTTGCGAAGACGGATCCGTACGTGACGAGCGGTCTCGTCGAACGGTGGGAAGTGCAGCCGTGGAAGGTCGTCTGCGGGCTGCGCGAGGGCGATGCCGATCCGCTGGCGGGGGAACCGGGACTGCAAGCCATCCGGTGATCGCGCGCATCTGGACGGCGCGGACGACGCGCACGCAGGCGCCGGCCTACGCGGAGCACTTGCGCACGCACGTCTTCGCACGCCTGGGCGAGATCGAGGGGTTCGTGCACGCGCTGCTGCTGCAGCGCGAGGTGGCCGACGGCGTCGAGGTGGAGGTGATCACGTTCTGGCGATCGCTCGAGTCGATCCGCGCCTTCGCGGGCCCCGACGCCGGGGCGGCGGTCGTCACCGGCACGGCGTCGGCGCTCCTCACCGACTACGACCGGCGCACGAAGCACTTTCAGGTCGTGCTCGGCGACGATCTGGCCGGCAAGGGCGGGTGAGCCGGGCCCCGGCGCCGCGGGCCTGGCACGCCCGGCTGCCTCGACGCGGCCGACGACCGCCGACGATCTGCTCGACGGCATGTCTACTTCGGGGGATACAGCTCGACGACGTCCGCGCGCTGGCGCAGCTCGCGCATCCACTGGAAGATGACGGCGCGCCGCCGCTCGGCGGCCATCTTCGCCCTGGCGACCGGCTCGGCCTCGAGGAAGGGGATCACGCGGCCGTCCCGGGTGAACTCGTCGAGGTGCGTGCGGTAGTACTGCGCGACCTCGTCATCGGTCGGCTGCACACTCGCGCCGAATCGCTGGGCGAGGTATGCCTGGATGCGCAAGTCGTCGCGGGCGACCTCGCGGATCTGCGCGTCGCCGTAGCCAGTGGACTTCTCGAGCGCCGCGAGGTCGGCCGCGGTCCCCACCCGCGCCACGAGCGCGCTCACCTCGGCATCGAGCGCCGCCCCATCGGGCTCGGCGGGAGTGAACCGCGCCACCTCCGCGAGGACGAGCCGCCGCTCGACCAGCTGCCGGAGCGCCGCGAGGATCGGATCGACACCCTCGGGGATCTCGACGAGACGGAGACGGATCGCGGCGCGCGTGTCGGAGAGCGTGATCGGAGCGCCTTCGACGCGCGCGAGCACGCGGTCGAGCACCTCCTGGGCCGCTGCGGCCGAGGCGCAGGCGATCAACGACGCCGTCAGCAGCTTGTTCATCGTGCTTCAACAGCGTCGCTGGTCACGGTCGGCGCGGAGACGCCGAGACGCGAAGGCTTGTGCGTTCGTGGCCTTCGCGGCCTTCGTGGCCGAATTGTCTCCGCGTCTCGGCGTCTCCGCGCGGACCGTGACCAGCGACGGTACCGCACCCCGTCCGCACTCAGAACGCCTGCCCCAGCGACACGTGCAGCACGCTTCGCCGCTCCAGGCTCCCCGGCACGAGCTCTCGCGGATCGAGGTTGAACCCGAGGTCGATCCGGACCGGGCCCACCGGCGATCGGTAGCGCAGGCCGAA
>JBOGIW010000482.1:0-5322 GCA_050748045.1 Vicinamibacterales bacterium
GGCCCTCGCCGAGCTGCGCGCCGGCGGACCCGAGGCGTCGCTGGCCGCGCCGCACCTGCAGGCGCTGCAGGCCGAGTTCTTCCTGCGCACCGGCCGCCTCGACGCGGCCATCGCGGCATTTCGAGAGGCGCGGCGGAAGATGCGCGCGCTGCCCGGCCCGGATGGATGGAGCCAGGCGCTCTTCCGCCTCGAATCGATCGGACGAGCGGCGGTTGACGCCGCCGCCTGGGACCTCGCGGCTGAGACGGCCGCCGACATGCGCGCGCACGATCCGGCGTACGGCGGCACGCAGTACCTGCTCGCCCTCGTGGCCGAGCGGGCCGGCGACCGCGGAACTGCCGTGACGCACCTGGAGCACGCCGTGCACGCCTGGCGCGACGCCGACGCCGACTTCACGGATCTGGCGCGGGCGCGGGCTCGACTGGCCGGGATTCGAGGCGTGCGCCGCCGCCCACCTCCAGTCCTCGTTCCATCCGTGCCGTGGACGACGATGTACACTTGGGTCCCCTGAGGTCCGCATCGTGAGCATCGCGCGATCGAAACGCCCGGCGCACGACACGTCCGAGGCGAACGGCACGAGCGGGACACGCGCGAGCGCTCCGAGCGACACGGCTCTCCGTGACAGAGTGGTCGCCGCCTTCTCGAGGAAAGGGGTGCTGGCGCGCGCCGTCGAGGGATACGAAGCGCGCGAGGGGCAGCGCGCGATGGCGGCGGCGGTGGCCTCGGTCGTCGAATCGGGCGGGACGCTCCTCGTCGAAGCGGGCACCGGCACGGGAAAGACGCTCGGATACCTGATCCCCGCTATTCTCAGCGGGCGGCGCGTGCTCGTGTCCACGGGCACGAAGAACCTCCAGGAACAGATCTTCTTCAAGGACCTGCCGTCGCTGGCGCGCGCGCTCGACGTGCCGTTCACCGCCACGCTCATGAAGGGGCGCTCGAACTATCTGTGCCTGCATCGCTTCGAGCAGTACGCGATGAGCGCCGCGCCCGACGCGTTCGTCCTGCCCATGCTCCAGGAGTGGGCGACGCAGACCGAGACAGGAGACCGCGCCGAGCTCAGCGACCTGCCGGAAGATCTGCCAATCTGGAAGGACGTGGCGGCCGACGCCGAGACCTGCCTCGGGGCCGACTGCCCGCATGCCGGCGACTGCTTCGTCACACGCATGCGCCAGCGCGCGGCCGAATCCGACGTCGTCATCGTCAACCACCACCTGCTCTGCGCCGATGCCTCCGTGCGCAAGAGCGCGTTCGGCGAGGTCATCCCGAGCTGCCCGACGCTCGTCGTAGACGAAGCGCACCAGCTCGAAGACGTCGCAACCCAGTACTTCGGCGTGGCGGTCAGCAACTACCGGGTCGATGAGCTGGTGCACGACGGTCAGACGCTTGCCGGCGCGGGACGGCTCGGTACGGGCCGCCGGATCGACGAGATCGAGCGCGATCTCGAGCGTATCTCCGGGCGCGCGCGCACGTTCTTCGCCGGCCTGCAGATGGCGCCGCGCAAGGACGACCGCGCCCGCTACACCGCCGAATCGATCGGTGAGCACGTCGACGAGGGGCTTGCGCTTGCCGCTGCCCTCGACGATCTCCACGCGACCATCGGGCGCTCGAGCCAGCCGGGCAGGCCTGGCGAGCAGGTGGAGACGAGCGAGGACGCGGACGCACTGGCGCGACGCGCGGGCGAGATCCGTGACAACCTGCGGTTCCTGCTTCGAGCCGACGATGCCGACTTCGTGTACTACCTCGAGCTGCGCGGTCGCGGCGTGTTCCTGCGCGCGGCGCCCATCGACGTCTCGAGGATCATCCAGGACGCGCTCTTCGACCGCATGCGCGCCACGGTGCTCACGTCCGCGACGCTGGCCGTCGACGGCTCTTTCGCGTACATCAGGGGGCGTCTTGGCGTGAAGCAGGCAACCGAGCTCCGCGTGCCTTCGGAGTTCAACTTCACGAAGCAGGCGATTCTGTACCTGCCGCGGCGGATGCCGCCGCCCCGCAGCGCGCGTTTCGCCGAATCGGCCGCTCGCGAGGTGCTGGAGATCCTGAAGCGCACCGAGGGCCGGGCGTTCGTGCTCTTCACCAGTTACTCGGTCCTGCGCACGGTGCAGCAGTTCGTCGAGATGGCTCTGCCCTATCCCGTGTTCGTGCAGGGCACGCTGCCGCGCTCGGCGCTCGTCGAGGCGTTTCGCCGGACGCCCCACGCCGTGCTGCTGGCCACCGCCAGCTTCTGGCAGGGCGTCGACGTCGTCGGCGAGGCGCTGAGCTGCGTGATCATCGACAAGCTGCCCTTCGCGTCGCCGTCGGAACCGGTGACGGCGGCGCGCATCGACGCCATCACGGCGCGCGGTGGCGAGGCCTTCGCCGAGTACCAGGTGCCGCTGGCCATCCTCGCCCTGCAGCAGGGGCTCGGCCGCCTCATCCGCCATCGTCACGACCGGGGCGTCCTCGCCGTGCTGGATCCGAGGCTGCGGACCATGGGGTACGGGCGCCGCTTCCTGAATTCGCTGCCCCCGGCGCCGGTGACCAGCGATATCCGGGATATCGAACAATTCTTCCGGTAAGATGAACCCAGGGCAGCCGATCAGCCTCAGCCGCCCAGCTCTAGACACAGGGAGGAGATCTATGCGGACCCATCTGATCCGCGGCGCGCTCGCGATCGTGGTCGCGCTCGGCTTGGCTGCGCCGGCCGCCGCCCAGTCGACGGGAATGGTCAAGGGGAAGGTCGTCGACGCCCAGGGAGAGCCGATCGACGGCGCAAGGATCCTGATCGAGTTCGCCGAGGGCGTGACCCGGAAGAACGAAACCAAGACGAACAGACGGGGCGAGTACATCCAGATCGGCCTCTTTCCCGGTAATTACAAGGTCACGGCCTCGAAGGAGGGCGTCGGGACGCAGACCTTCGAGGTCCGCGTGCGCATCGGCAACGCGTCCGAGGTGAACTTCCAGCTCTCGCCGCAGGCGGGGATGTCCGAGGAAGACAAGAAGAAAATGGCCGCGCTGCAGGCGACGCTGACCGAGGGCGAGGAGGCGTTCAAGGCAGGCAAGAGCGATGACGCGATCGCCAGATTCAACGAGGCGCTCGTTGCGATGCCGACCTGCCACGCCTGCTACTACTACATCGGGTCGGCGCACGCCCAGAAGCAGCAGTACGCGGAAGCCGAGACGGCGTTCAAGAAGGCACTGGAAATGAAGGCCGATTTCGCGGAGGCCTGGAGCGGGCTCGCCGGCATCTACAACTCGCAGAAGCGCTTCGACGATGCCGCGGCGGCCAACGCGAAGGCGGCGGAACTGGCCGGCGCCGCCGGCGGAGGCGGCAGCGCTTCGGCGGTCTACAACCAGGGCGTCGTGCTGTGGAATGCCCAGAAGTTCGTCGAAGCGAAAGCGCAATTCGAGAAGGCTGTGGGGCTCGACCCGAACATGGCCGAGGCGTGGTATCAGCTCGGCATGGCGAACCTGAACACCGGCGACATGAACGGCGCCGTCGCCGCATTCGAAGGCTACCTGAAGGCGGCTCCCGACGGACCCAAGGCGGCGGAAGCCAAGAGCATCATCGCGCAGCTCAAGAAATAGGCTCGCCCCGAGCCGATGCCCATTGCCGGCCGTCTGACTGCAATTCTGGAGCGGATTGCCGCTGTCGCGCGGTCGGCCGGCCGCGACCCGGCCTCGATCCGGCTCGTCGCCGTGTCCAAGACGTTTCCCGTCGGCGCCGTTCGCGAGGCCTTTCAGGCAGGCCAGCGCGAGTTCGGCGAGAACCGCGTGCAGGAGGCCCTGCAGAAGATCGCAGCATCGGCCGACCTTCCGATCAGGTGGCACCTCCTCGGCCACCTGCAGACGAACAAGGCTCGCAAGGCGGGTCCCGCCTTCTCGATGATTCAGTCGGTCGACAGCGTCGACCTGCTCGAGAAGCTCGACCGTGCAGCGGCCGAGGCGGGAAAGTCGCCTGAATTGCTGGTCCAGGTGGACCTCGCGCGGGAGGCCACCAAGTTCGGGGCACCCCCGGACGAGGCGCGGCGGATCCTCGATGCCGCGGCGGCGTGCCACGCGGTGCGGGTCCGGGGCCTCATGACTTTGCCCCCGCTGCCCGATACCCCGGAAGACTCCCGTCCGTGGTTCCGGCAGCTCCGCGAGCTGCGGGACCGGTGGCAGGCCGAGGGCGTCCCTCGATCGATGCTGGCCGAGCTTTCGATGGGAATGAGCGGGGACTTCGACGTCGCCATCCAGGAAGGGGCGACGATCGTGCGCGTGGGAACGGCGATCTTTGGGAGCCGAGATGTCCATGACTGACGACACCGTGCAGCCTGAACGTCCGATGAAGGTCACGCCGCTCGACTTGCGGCAGTCGCGCTTCAAGACGGCGATGCGGGGCTACGACAGGACCGAGGTGACGACGCTGCTCGAGGCGGTGGCCGACGACTACGAGAACACGCTCCGCGACAACGATCGGCTGCGCCGCGAGATGACTCGGCTCGAGGCGGTGCTCGGCCAGCATCGCGAGCTCGAGGGCAGCCTGAAGAGCACGCTGATCAGCGCGCAGAAGGTGGCCGACGATCTGCGCGAGACGGCGCAGGCCGAAGCGGCGCGCATCGTGCGGGACGCGGAAAGCCGGGCCGAGCTGCAGCAGCAGAGAGCGCAGGCGCGCCTCGAGGATGTTCAGCGCGAGATCGACGGATTGAAGATGAAGCGACGGGAGACGGAGACCGGCGTCGAGGCGCTCATCTCGACGCTCCACAACACGCTGGAGTTCATCCGCGAGCAGGAATCGCGGGAAGAGCGCGTCACCATCCACCGGTCGATCGAGATCGCCCGGCCGGCGTAAGCCCTCTGGAGAGCGTCATCCTTCCCATCCGGGTGATCCCGCGCGCCGGCCGGTCCGGCGCCGCGGGGAAGCGCGATGACGCCTTCCTCATTCGCCTCACCGCTCCCCCCGTCGGCGGCGCCGGCAACGCCGAGCTCGTCGAGGTCCTCTCCGGGCTTCTGAAGGTCCCCAGGCGGAACATCACGATCGTCGGCGGCGAGCGCAGCCGCCGGAAGCGCGTCCGCGTCGCCGGCGTGACCCGGGAGGAGGCCGGGCGCCTGTTGACGGCGCAGGAGCCGTCGCGCGACGGCTGACGGCGCGTTGCCGGCAGCGTCGGCTACACTACCGCGGTGCGCGCCGATTTCGTGATCGACAACGCGTCGCTCGTCGCGACCTGCGGGGGCGCCGCGCCGCGGCGCGGGCCGGCGCAGCACGACGTCTCTCCGCTTCCCAACGCCTCCATCGCGGCGGCCGAAGGCCGCATCGTCCACGTCGGGCCGGCCGGCGGCCTGACCCGCGCCATCGATGTCGCA
>JBOGIW010000483.1:0-3779 GCA_050748045.1 Vicinamibacterales bacterium
CCCACGGCTCGAGGTGCGCGTTCTGAAGCTCCCATTTCCGCATCTCGGTCAGAGCCCAGTCCGCGGCCGCCTTGTGATTCGGCGACCCGGTGAGCCGCGGCCCGTATCGATCGGTCAACATGTGCAGCGTGTGCATCAACTGCGAGCGCTCGCGCCCTTCCGTGCGGATGCGCGCGTTGACTTCGTAATCGATGCGCTCGGTCTCGCCGGCGGCGCTCGACGCGGGCGCCTCGACGGCGCTCGAGCCGAGCGAGACGGGAGCGGCGATGCAGGCCAGGGACAGTGCGGCGGCCAGATGCAGCAATCGCATGGCGCTCACAATACCACGCGATCGCTGCCACGCCGCCGGTGCCGGCGACAGTGTTTTCCGGGGGAGTTTTCCGTATACTGCCGCCGGAGCGCGGTCTGGCAGTTGCCGGGGCCCCGTCACGACGTTCGTTCATGGACTTTGCACATCTGATGCGGAGAAGAGCGATGCGAGCTCGCGTGTTCACCGCCGGCATCGTGACACTCACCCTCGCCGGCGCGATGCCGGCGCAGGACCGCGCGCCGCACGTCGAGTCGATTCGCAGGGCTGAGCTTCGCGCCGACCTGTTCTTTCTTGCGGGCGACGGCATGCGTGGGCGCTTGACGGACACATCCGAGAACGCCCTTGCCGCGGAGTGGGTGAAGGCGCGGTTCGAGCGGCTCGGCCTCGCGCCGGCCGGTCCGGAGCGGTCGTACTTTCATGCGTACAACCTGCTCACCGCCACCCTCGGCACGCCGAACTCGTTGCAGGTGGCCGGCGGCGGGCGCACGCTGCAGCCTCGCGCCGGACAGGACTTCTACCCGCAGCGCTTCAGCGCAAGCGCCACGGCGAGAGGCGCCGTGGTGTTCGCGGGATACGGCATCACGGCGCCGGCGCACCGTCACGACGACTTCGCCGGCGTTGACCTGAAAGGAAAGATCGTGCTCGCGCTCGATCACGAGCCGGGCGAACGCGACCCGGCCAGCCCTTTCGACGGCGTCGTGACGTCGGAAAGCGCGAACGCGCTGCGGAAGACGCTCGCGGCGCAGGCGAAGGGGGCGGTTGCCGTGCTGTTCGTCGCCGACGTGCACAACCATCCGGGCCCGCAGAACTTCGAGGCCGCGGCGGATGCGTCCTGGCCCGCGGCGCCGCCGCGCATCGAGCGCTACGCGCTGGCGAGCCTGATGGAGCAGGTCCGCATCCCCGCCGCGCAGATCTCGCCGTCGCTGGCCGAGGCCATTGCGGGCAGGCCGATCGGCGAGCTCGGACGCCTCGCGGACGCGCCCGGTGGCCTCGAACCGGTGCCGCTCGCCCCCGTCGACGTCGAGATCACGGCGACAGTCAATCGTCACGTCGTCCCCGACCGCAACGTCCTCGCGATGATCGAGGGGAGCGATCCGACGCTGAAGGACGAGTGGATCATCGTGTGCGCGCATTACGACCACAATGGCGCCGACGGCCCCCGCGTCTTCAACGGGGCCGACGACGACGGCTCGGGCACGGTGGGGCTGCTCGAGATCGCGGAGGCGTACGCGCTGGCGGCGCGCGAGGGGCGGCGGCCGAAGCGGAGCGTGCTCTTCGCGGCCTGGAACTCGGAGGAGCGCGGCCTGCTCGGGGCGTGGGCGTACGCCGACCAGCCGCTCGTCCCGCGCGAGCGGATCGTGGCCGTGCTGAACATGGACATGATCGGACGCAACGAGGAGGTGCCGGAAGAGGGCGGCACGCGCTTCCGCGGTCTCGACCTGCAGACCGCCGAGTCGAACCGCAACGCGATCAACATCATCGGCACCACCCGCAGCGCCGACATGAAAGCCGCCGTGCAGAACGCCAACGCGGGCATCGGCCTGGAGCTGAAGTTCCGCTACGACAACAACATCTCCAACCTGATGCGCCGCAGCGACCACTGGCCGTTTCTCCAGCACGGCATCCCGGCGCTCTGGTTTCACACGGGACTGCATCCCGACTATCACACGATCGACGACCGGCCCGAGAAGATCAACTACGACAAGATGGAGAAGGTGGCGAGGCTCGTCTACCAAATGAGCTGGGATCTCGCCCAGCAGCCGGCGCGCCCGAAGCTCGGCGGAGGCACGACGACGACACAGGACTGAGCGAGGGATCACCGTGTTCGTGCCCTTGCCCGTCCCGCGTCCAGCCCGGCCAGCAACGCGTGAAGCCGGAGACGCGGGAGTGGTAAGCTCGGATCGATGAGCGAGGACCGTCGAACCCCGGAGCTCCCTGACCGGCGCGCGCGCCCGCGCAGCGGGCGCCGGCAGCAGGATGGGAAAAAACCCTGGTACCTGAGGCGGCGACTGTGGCTGGCAGCGGCGTCGCTCGTCTTTGTCGGCTGGCGGCGCATGCGCAGCTTCGGGCGGCGCGGCGAAGGCACGCGGCCGTCGGGCCTGGCCGCCTGATGGCTCGAGGCTGGGAGAGCAAGGCGGTGGAAGCGCAGCAGGCCGACGCCGCCACCCGGTCGCGTACCGGCCCGCCGATCTCGCGCGACGAGGCGTCGCGCCGCGCTCACCTCGGAACCCTCCTCCTCGCGCGCGCGCGTGCTGAAGCCGACCTCCGCGCCGCCACCGCCGACGCGCACCGCTCCATGCTGGAGCGCGCGATTGTCGATCTCGATCGCCGGATCGCCGAGCTTCAGTAATCCGCGATCCGCGATCCGCTCTCCGCAATCCCCCTCACGGCTCTCCGCGATCCGCCATCCGCTCTCCGCGATCCGGCTCCTACCGGCGGAAGTACTTTCGTAACAGCCAGCGCGCCGCCGGCGTCAGGAGCGACCGCCGGTACGCATCGCCCGCCTTGCGGAGCGCCTCCGCATAGGTGGGATACGGAAACACCGTCGCCGAGAGGTCCCCGAGGCGGCCGCCGATCCGCATGAGGTGGGCGACGTGGCCGATGAGGTCGCCTGCGTGCGGCGCCACGATCGTGCAGCCGCGAATCCGGCCGCGGTCATGATGCACGCGCACGAAGCCCGCCGTGGCGTCGTCGACCACCGCACGGTCCACGTCGGCCAGGGAGACCGTCACCGCCGGACCGCCGATGTCGCCGACGCGCGCCACCTCGGGCATCGTGTAGGTACACCACGGCACGACGAGCGCCGATGCGCGGCGCCTGCCGAAAAAGAGCGCGTTCTGCACGACGAGACGGGCCATCGCGTCGGCGGCGTGCGTGAACTTGTACGGCGACGCCACGTCGCCCGCCGCAAACACACGCGGGTTGCCGGTCTGCATGCGGTCGTTCACCACCACACCCTCCGGCCCCGACCGGATCCCCGCGGCCTCGAGATTGAGCCCGTCCACGCTCGGCGTGCGTCCGGTGGCGACAAGGATGGCATCGGCATCCCCGGGTGCGACGTGCAAGAGCGTCGTGCCGAGCCGGAAGCGGACGCCGTCGGCCTCGAGGTGCTGCCGCACGATCGCCGACGCATCGGCGTCCTCGCGCGGCAGCGGGCGATCGGCCACGTCCACCACCGACACGTCGGAACCAAAGAGCGCGAAGGCCTGCGCCAGTTCGCAGCCGATCGGACCGGCGCCGATGACGAGCAGCCGCGCCGGACGGACCTCGAGATCGAAGATCGTCTCGTTGGTGAGATAGCCCGTGTCGGCAAGCCCGGGGATCGGTGGCGCCGCCGGCCGCCCGCCGGTGGCGATGACCGCCCGGCGGAAACGGAGCGTCCGGCGCTCCTCGCCGCCCGGCGGCACCCCGGCGGTCCGCGCATCCCGATGCCCGGGACCGCGGACGTCAATCTCGCGCGGGCCGGCGA
>JBOGIW010000484.1:0-13063 GCA_050748045.1 Vicinamibacterales bacterium
GCCGCCCGCCGTCCACGCGCTGGCGCACGCCCTGAACGCGGCGCTCGGCAACGTCGGTCAGACGGTGGTTTACACGGAGACGCCGGAGACACAGCCGGTCAACGAGCTCGCCGGCCTGCAGGAGCTCGTCGGCGAGATGAACGCCGGCAGCGTCGACTTCCTGCTGATCCTCGGCGGGAACCCGGTCTACACGGCGCCGGCGGACCTGGAATTCGCGGAGGCGCTGCAAAAGGTCACGCTGCGCGCGAACCTCTCCCAGCACGAGCACGAGACGGCCGCGCTCTGCCAGTGGAGCATTCCCGAGGCGCACTTTCTCGAGCAGTGGAGCGACGTGCGGGCCGGGGACGGAACGGTCACGATCGTGCAGCCGCTCATCGCGCCGCTCTACCAGGGCAAGTCGGCGCACGAAGTGCTCGCCGCGCTGACGGATCGCCCCGAGCGCAGCGGCTACGACATCGTCCGCGCCTACTGGGCCGCGCAGAGCGGACTCTCGACCGAAGCGCCTCAGGCCGCGCCTGCCCCGACAGGCGCGGCGACGACAACTCCTTCAGCCGCAGCGCAGACGGCACCGGCCGGCGCCGCGCAGGTTGCATCTCCAGGCGCGGCGACGACAGCACCGGCGGGCGCAGCGCCGACCACACCACCAGGCGCCGCGCAGACGGCACCGACCGGCGCCGGGCAAGCGGCACAGACAGGCGGAACGCAGGCGCCGGCGCAATTTGCACCCGCGCCGAGCCGCGCCTCGAGCGAGTTCGACAAAGCGTGGCGCAAGTGGCTGCACGACGGGCTCGTGCCGAACACTGCGTTCGCGCCCAAGACCGTATCGCCCAAGGTGAGCCTGCCTGCACCCAGCGCCCCCGCGGCACCCACGGCACCCGGCGCATCGGCCGCGCTCGAAGTCGTGTTCCGTCCCGATCCAGCGATCCACGACGGCCGCTTCGCGAACAACGCCTGGCTGCAGGAGCTGCCGAAGCCGCTGACGAAGCTGACGTGGGACAACGCGGCGCTCGTCTCGCCGTCGACGGCCGACCGGCTGCGCCTCGTGAGCGGCGACGTCGTCCAGGTGAGGCAGGGCGGCCGCACGCTGCGCACGCCGGTGTGGATCAACCCCGGTCACGCCAACGACTGCCTGACGCTCTTTCTCGGCTACGGGCGCCGGCGGGCGGGCAGGGTGGGCAACGGCACGGGGGTTGACGTCAACGCGCTGCGGACGACGGCCGCGCCGTTCATCCTGACGGGAGTCGAGCTGGCGAAGACCGGCGAGTCATACGAGCTGGCGTGCACGCAGGACCACTGGTCGCTCGAAGGGCGCAACCTCGTGCGCGCCGGCACCAGGGCGCAATTCGAGAAGGATCCGGCATTCGTCAAGCGGATGGAGCACCTGCCGCTCACCGGCCTGTCGATGTATCCCGACTACAAGTACGAGGGCTACGCCTGGGGGATGGCGATCGATCAGGGCGTCTGCACCGGCTGCAACGCGTGCGTCGTCGCCTGCGTGGCCGAGAACAACATCCCCGTGGTGGGCAAGGCGCAGGTGCTCAACGGCCGCGAGATGCACTGGCTGCGCGTGGACCGCTATTACACCGGCGACATCGAGAACCCCGACACCGTTCACCAGCCGATGCCGTGCCAGCAGTGCGAGCAGGCGCCGTGCGAGGTCGTGTGTCCGGTGGCCGCGACCGTGCACAGCGACGAGGGCCTGAACGACATGGTCTACAACCGCTGCGTCGGCACGCGGTACTGCTCGAACAACTGCCCGTACAAGGTCCGGCGGTTCAACTTCCTCCTGTACGCCGACTTCGAGACGCCGAGCCTGAAGCTGGCTCGCAACCCGGACGTGACGGTCCGGAGCCGGGGCGTCATGGAGAAGTGCACGTACTGCGTGCAGCGCATCAACCACGCGCGGGCCGACGCCATCCGCGAGGAACGGCCGATCCGCGACGGCGAGATTCTCACGGCGTGCCAGTCGGCGTGCCCGACCGACGCGATCGTCTTCGGCGACATCAACGACCCGGCGAGCCGCGTCTCGCGGTTGAAGCAGAGCCCCTTGAACTATGCGCTGCTCGGCGAGCTGAACACGCGCCCGCGCACGACGTACCTCGGCATCGTCCGCAACCCGAACACGGCGCTCGAGCCCGAGGGCGCTGCCAGCGCCACTGACGGAGCCGGCGACTGATGGCAGAACCCCTGGAGCATCCGCACGAGCGGCTGGTTGAGGCGGGCGACCTCGCCGGAGAGCGGCGTCCGCCGGTCATCGAGCCGGGCCACACGTTCGAGTCGGTCACCGACAAGATCAGCGCCATCGTCCTGACGCGGCGGACGACGCTCGGCTGGCTGGCGGGCTTCGGGGTGTCGTTCCTGCTCCTCAACATGTTCCTGGTGGCGATCGGCAACCTGCTCGTCACCGGCGTCGGCATCTGGGGCAACAACAACCCGGTGGGCTGGGCGTTCGACATCATCAACTTCGTCTGGTGGATCGGCATCGGCCACGCCGGGACGCTCATCTCGGCGATCCTGCTGCTCTTCCGGCAGCAGTGGCGCACGTCGATCAACCGCTTCGCGGAGGCGATGACGCTCTTCGCGGTGGCCTGCGCGGCGATGTTCCCGCTGCTCCACACCGGCCGGCCGTGGCTCGCGGCGTACTGGCTGTTCCCGTACCCGAACACGATGAACCTGTGGCCGCAGTTCCGCAGCCCGCTGATCTGGGACGTGTTCGCGGTCCTCACCTACGCCACGGTGTCGGCGCTCTTCTGGTTCGTCGGCCTCCTCCCCGACCTGGCGACGCTGCGCGACCGGTCGACCTCGCGCGTCGGCCGCCTGATCTACGGCGCGCTCTCCATGGGGTGGCGGGGGTCGGCGGTGCACTGGCACCGCTACGAGACGGCGTACCTGCTGCTGGCGGGCCTCTCGACGCCGCTCGTCCTGTCGGTCCACACGGTGGTCAGCTTCGACTTCGCCGTCTCGCAGGTCCCCGGCTGGCACGCCACGATCTTTCCGCCCTACTTCGTCGCCGGCGCGATCTACTCCGGCTTCGCGATGGTGATGACGCTGGCGATCCCGTTGCGCAAGTTCTACGGCCTCGAGGGCTTCATCACGATGCACCACCTGCACAACATGACGAAGGTCATGCTCGTGACGGGGATGATCGTGGCCTACGGCTACATGAACGAGGCCTTCTTCGCCTGGTACACCGGCAACCCGTACGAGGGATACATGATGCTGAACCGGATGACCGGGCCGTACGCGCCGTTGTACTGGACGCTCATCGCCATCAACGCGGTGATGATCCAGTTGTTCTGGTTCCGCGCGGTCCGCGACAACGTCCTGCTGCTGTTCGTCTTGTCGCTCTTCGTCAACGTCGGCATGTGGCTCGAGCGCTTCGTGATCATCGTGACGAGCCTGCACCGCGACTTCCTCCCCTCGTCCTGGGACATGTACGCCCCGACAAGCTGGGACTGGATGACGTATGTCGGCACGATCGGCCTCTTCCTGTCGCTCCTCTTCCTCTTCATCCGGTTCCTGCCGATGATCTCGATCTTCGAGATGCGGACGCTCGTGCCGGAGGCGAAGGTGGAGGAAGACCTGCGGGTGATGTGATGGCCCAGCTCTCGCCGCGGCCCGCGGTCTACGGCCTGATGGCCGAGTTCGACAACCCGACGGCGCTCGTGGCCGCGGCGCATGCGGCGCGCCTCGCCGGCTACCGGAACATGGACGCCTACTCGCCGATTCCGATCGAGGAGCTCCACGAGGCGCTCGGCTTCCACCACACGAAGCTGCCGATGATCGTGCTGGCCGGCGGCCTCATCGGCGGCCTGGCGGGCTACGGTCTGCAGTACTGGTCCCAGGTGATCGCGTACCCGCTGAACGTCGGCGGCAGGCCGCTCCACAGTTGGCCGTCGTTCATCCCCGTGACCTTCGAGACGACGATTCTCGGCGCGGCGCTGGCGGCGGTCCTGGGCATGCTGGCGCTCAACGGGCTGCCGATGCCGTACCACCCGGTCTTCAACGCGCCGCGCTTCGCGCTCGCCTCGCGCAACCGCTTCTTCCTCTGCATCGAGGCGACCGATCCGGCGTTCGACGCCGAGGCCACGCACCGGTTCCTGGAGAGCCTCGATCCACGCGGAGTTTCCGAGGTGGCGTGGTGACACTCCCGCTCAACTCCCAACTTCCAACCTTCAACTCCCAAAAGGACTTGGCTTGGGCGCGCGAAGCGCACAAGCGGAGTCGCCTTGGGAGTTGGGAGTTGGGAGTTGAGTGTTGGAGATGGCGAGCGGTCTTCGTCGTCGTGACCGCGAGCGTCCTGCTGGGCTGTCGGCAGGACATGCACGACAACCCGCGGTACGAGCCGCTCGAGCGGAGCACCTTCTTCGCCGACGGCCGATCGCAGCGCCCGCTCGTCCCGAACACCGTGCCACGCGGCTTCCTGCGTGACGACGAGCACCTGTACACGGGCACGGTGAACGGCCAACTGGCCACCGAACTCCCGATGCCGGTGAACGCCGGGCTGATGCTGCGCGGGCAAGAGCGGTACAACATCTTCTGCACGCCGTGCCACGGCTACACCGGCAAAGGCGACGGCATGGTGGTACGCCGGGGCTACCGCGCGCCCACGTCGTTCCACGATGCGCGCCTGCGGCAGGCGCCGCCGGGATACGTCTTCGACGTGATCACCAACGGCTTCGGCGCGATGCCCGACTACGCTGCCCAGGTGCCCGTGGCGGACCGCTGGGCCATTGCCGCCTACATCAAGGCGCTGCAGCTCAGTCAGAACGCGACGATGAACGACGTGCCAGCCGAGCGCCGTGCCGAGCTCGACGAGTCCGCGGCCACGCGCGCGCCGGCCGCTCCGGAGAAACACTAGGTCATGGACCCGACCTACGCCGCTCCCCACGCGTTCATCGCGCGACGCCGGACTGCGCTCATCGCCGGTGTCGCCGGGCTCGCGGTCTGCGCGATCGGCTTCCTGGTCGATCGCGAGCACCTCTTTCGCGCGTACCTCATTGGCTACCTCTTCTGGCTCGGCATCGCGCTCGGGTCTCTGGCGCTGATGATGGTGCACCATCAGTCCGGCGGCGCGTGGGGCCTCGTCATCCGGCGCATCTTCGAGGCGTCCTCCCGGACGCTCCCGGGACTCGCCCTCCTGTTCCTCCCGATCGTCGCCGGCATGCACGACCTCTACCCGTGGACCCATGCCAGCCACGTCGAGGGCGACGCCATCCTTCAGCACAAGGCGCTGTACCTGAACACACCGTTCTTCCTGGCGCGCGCCGCGATCTACTTCGCCTGCTGGATCGGCTTTGCCTGGGTGCTGAACAGGTGGTCGGCCGCGCAGGACGAGGGACACCCGCTCGCCACCCGCAGGATGCAGCTCCTCAGCGGGGCCGGGCTCGTGACCTACGGCCTCACCATCACGTTCGCGTCGGTCGACTGGGTCATGTCGATCAACCCGCACTGGTTCTCGACGATGTTCGGCTTCCTCTTCATGGGCGGACAGGGGCTCTCGGCGCTGGCCTTCGCCATCGTCGTCGCGACGATGCTCTGGCGGAGCGGGCCGCTCAGCCACGTCTTCAACCCCGGCCACTTCCACGACCTCGGGAAGCTGATGCTCGCCTTCGTCATGCTCTGGGCGTACTTCAACTTCTCGCAGTACCTCATCATCTACTCCGGCAACCTCGTCGAGGAGATCCCCTATTACATCGACCGCACGACCGGCGGCTGGCAGTACGTGGCGCTCGTGCTCGTCGTCTTCCACTTCGTGGCGCCTTTCGCGCTCCTCCTGTCGCGCGACCTGAAGCGGAGGGCGCCGCGCCTGGTGCTGGTCGCCATCGCCATCCTGGTCATGCGCGTGGTGGATCTCTTCTTCCTGGTATCGCCGGACTTCGATCCGAGCGGAACCAGCCGGCACCTCCTGCCTGCTGATGGATCCCACGCGGCGCACCTCTTCGTGCACTGGCTCGACGTGGCGGCGCCGGTCGGCATCGGCGGCGTCTGGCTGTGGCTCTTCCTGACGCAACTCGGCGAGCGGCCGCTGCTGCCGATCCGCGACCCCCAGCTCGCGCAGGCGCTCGAGAGCGCGGGAGGACACTGACGTGGTCGAGCACGCCAATCAGTCGCACCGATCGGCCGACGACGAATACGCCGCCACGCCCCCGGGCGCCGGCTACGAGCACACGGACGCGACGGTCGCCATCATCGTCAAGTTCCTGCTGTGGCTGGCCGCCTCGGCGGTCATCATCCATGTCGGCCTGGCGCTCCTGTTCGGCCTGCTCACGACCCGGCGCATCGAGCGCGGCGAGCCGCGGTTTCCGCTTGCGGTCCAGGAGGAGCCACGCCTGCCGCCCGAGCCGCGTCTGCAGCGCTTCCCGCGCGAGGACATCCTGAACTTCCGCCTCGCCGAAGAGTCGGCGCTCCGGAGCTACGGCTGGGTGGACAAGGACGCGGGCACCGTCCGGATCCCGATCGACGAAGCCATGCGCCTCGTCCTCGAGCGGAAGCTGCTTCCGTCCCGGCCGGCGCCGCCGCCGCAGCCTCCTGACATGGCGCCGTCGGATGCGAGCGCGGGAAGGACCTTGGTACGACGATGAGTAATTCGAAAATGAAAATGCAAGTTGTCGTAGGCATTGTTTGCATTTGGACTTCGGCATTTTGTATTGGCGTGAGCGAGGCGCAGCCGAGGCCGGGGCTTCAGGGCCCCCACGACCGCGGCACGGCCTCGACCGCCGTGCCCGAGCCGCTGAAAGACGTCACGTTCGCGCAACGCCTCGATACGAAGCTGCCACTCGACGCCCGGTTCCGTGACGAGACGGGACGTGACGTGACGCTCGGCGACTACTTCGGGAAGCGGCCGGTGGTGCTCGCCTTCGTGTACTACTCGTGCCCCATGCTCTGCACGCAGGTGCTGAACGGGGTCTCGAGCGCGGTGAAGGCGATGCCGTTCAGGGTGGGGACCGACTTCGACGTTGTCTACGTCAGCTTCGACCCCCGTGACACGCCGGCGACGGCGGCGCAAAAGAAGGCCGTGCAGCTCGCCGACTACCGGCAGGCGGCCACGGCGGCCGGCTGGCACTACCTCACGGGCGACGAGGCGTCGATCCGGCGCGTCACGAGCGCCGCCGGCTTCTCGTACCGGTGGGACGAGGCGAGCGGACAGTACGCGCACGTGAGCGGCGTGCTCGTCGCGACGCCCGACGCGCGGCTGTCGCGCTACTTCTACGGCGTCGAGTACTCGCCGAAAGAGCTGCGCATGGCGATCGTCGAGAGCGGCGCGGGCAGGGTCGGCTCGGTCGTGGACGAGCTCCTGCTCTACTGCTATCACTACGACCCGGCCACGGGCCGGTACGGCGTGATCGCCATGAACCTGGTTCGCCTCGGCGGCGCGGTGACGCTCGTGCTGCTGGGCGGTTTCATCTGGGTGATGCGCCGGCGCGAGTCGGCGCCGGCCGGGAAGCACGCCTGAGTCATGTGGTCTGGTCTTCCGTTGTTCCCGGAACAGGCGTCCACCATGGCCCCCAGGGTGGACAACCTGTACTTCTTCCTCCTGGCGATCGCGCTCTTCTTCTCGACGCTCATCGCGCTGCTGGTGATCGTGTTCGCGATCAAGTACCGCCGCACGCACCCGGCGCAGGTGGGCGCGCCGATCACCGGCTCCGTGCCGCTCGAGCTGATGTGGTCGATCATCCCGTTCGGCATCGCGATGGTGATCTTCACGTGGTCGGCGAACGTGTACTTCGACATCCATCGCCCGCCGGACGAGACGCTGCAGATCTACGCCGTCGGCAAGCGCTGGATGTGGAAGTTCCAGCACATCGACGGCCAGCGTGAGATCAACGAGCTGCACGTCCCGGTCGGCCGCCCCGTGAAGATCACGGCCACGTCCGAGGACGTCATCCACGATCTCTACTTCCCGGCGTTCCGCGTGAAGACCGACGTGATCCCCGGCCGGTACCTGACGGTCTGGTTCAACGCCACGAAGGCCGGCGAGTACCGCCTGTTCTGCGCGGAGTACTGCGGCACGAAGCACTCGGGCATGATCGGCAGGGTCATCGTGATGGAGCCGGCGGCCTACCAGGCGTGGCTGGGCGGCGGCGCCGGCGAGATGTCGATGGCGGCGCGCGGGCAGCGGGCGTTCCAGGATCTCGCCTGCCACACCTGCCACATGGACGACGCCGGCGGCCGCGGGCCGACGCTCCGCGGGCTCTTCGGCTCGCAGGTCGAGCTCGCCGACGGCAGCACCGTCGTGGCCGACGAGGCGTACCTGCGAGAGTCGATCCTCAACCCGCAGGCGAGGCTCGTCGCCGGCTACCAGCCGCAGATGCCCACCTTCCAGGGCCTCGTGAACGAAGAGACGCTGATGGGGCTCATCGAGCACATCAAGTTGCTCCAGCCGGCCGCGGCGGCGCCCGCGCAGGAGGAGCGATGACAACGCCGCTCATGCCGCGCGAGCACTACCTGAACGTCCGCTACGGCATCCTGTCGTGGCTGCTGACGAAGGACCACAAGCGCATCGCGCTCTTGTACCTCATCGCCATCACCGTCTTCTTCTTCCTCGGCGGCGCGTTCGCGGTGCTCATCCGGCTCGAGCTCGCCACGCCGCAGGGCGACCTCCTGGCCGCCGACACCTACAACAAGATGTTCACCATGCACGGCGTGATCATGGTGTTCTTCTTCCTGATCCCGTCGATCCCCGCCGTGCTCGGCAATTTCCTGATCCCGATGATGATCGGGTCCAAGGACCTGGCGTTCCCGAAGCTGAACCTCCTGAGCTGGTACATCTTCATCCTGGGCGGGATCTTCACCCTCTGGGCCGTCGTCGTCGGGGGCGTCGACACCGGCTGGACGTTCTACACGCCGTACAGCACCGCCGCGTCGAACACGAACGTGGTGGCGACCGGGCTCGGCGTCTTCATCACCGGCTTCTCGTCCATCCTGACCGGCCTCAACTTCATCGTCACGATCCACCGGATGCGGGCGCCAGGCCTCACGTGGTTCCGCCTGCCGCTCTTCGTGTGGGCGCATTACGCGACGAGCCTGATCCAGGTGCTCGGGACGCCGGTCATCGCCATCACGGTGCTGCTCGTGGCCGTCGAGCGCGCCTTCAGGATCGGCATCTTCGATCCCGCCCTCGGCGGCGACCCGGTGCTCTTCCAGCACCTGTTCTGGTTCTACTCGCATCCGGCGGTCTACATCATGATCCTGCCGGCGATGGGCGTGGTCAGCGAGGCGATCGCCTGTTTCTCGCGCAAGAACATCTTCGGCTACTCGTTCGTCGCCTTCTCGTCGCTGGCGATCGCGGTGTTCGGCTTCCTGGTGTGGGCGCACCACATGTTCGTGGCCGGTATCTCGGTCTACGCGGCGATGGTGTTCTCGTTCCTCAGCTTCGCCGTCGCGATCCCGTCGGCGGTGAAGGTGTTCAACTGGACCGCCACGCTCTACAAGGGCGCCATCTGGTGGCAGTCGCCTCTTCTCTTCGTGTTCGGGTTCCTGGGCCTCTTCACGATCGGCGGGTTGACGGGCCTCTTCCTCGCCGCGATGGGGCTGGACGTGCACGTGCACGACACCTACTTCGTCGTCGCGCACTTCCACTACATCATGGTCGGCGGCTCGATCATGGGCTACATGGCGGGCCTTCACTTCTGGTGGCCGAAGATCACCGGCCGCATGTTCCCCGAGGGCTGGGCGAAGTTTGCCGCCCTCGTCGTGTTCATGGGCTTCAACCTCACGTTCTTTCCCCAGTTCGTCCTCGGCTACCTGGGGATGCCCCGCCGGTACCACGCATACCCCGAAGAGTTCCAGGTGCTGAACGTGATGTCGTCGGCGGGCGCGACGATCCTGGGCGTGGGCTACCTGATCCCGATGGTCTATTTCCTCTGGTCGCTGCGATACGGTCGCGTCGCCGGGCCGAACCCGTGGGGAGCGACGGGGCTCGAGTGGGAGACGCAGTCGCCCCCGCTGACGGAGAACTTCACCGTGACGCCGGTCGTGACGGAGGGCGCCTACGAGTACAGCAAGCGGGAGATGAGGGTTGTCTGATCACGCGCACGCAGCCGCCGCTCCGCCCTCCGCCATGGCCGCCGCGGACAGGCACCATCCCGCGCTGCAGCATCAGTTCGACACGATGGAGCAGCAGCACGAGACGGCCACGCTCGGCATGTGGGTATTCCTGGTCACGGAGGTCATGTTCTTCGGCGGCCTGTTCATGGCGTACCTGCTCTACCGGATCTGGTACCCCGAGGCGTGGGCGATCGGCAGCCTCGCGCTCGACATCCGGCTGGGCGGTGTCAATACGGTAGTCCTGATTGCCAGCTCGCTGACCATGGCGCTCGCCGTGCGGGCGGCGCAGACCGGCTTCCCGCGCGACACGGTGAAATGGCTGCTCATCACCATGGCGCTCGGCCTCGTGTTCATCGTCATCAAGGGGTTCGAGTACGCGCACAAGGTCCACGAGCACCACGTGCCGGGGCCGAATTTCCAGTTCGAGGGCCCGCATGCGCGGCAGGTCGAGATCTTTCTCTCGCTCTATTTCGCGATGACCGGCCTCCACGCCCTGCACATGGTCGTCGGCTTCGGGCTGCTGAGCGTGATCGCCTGGATGGCCTCCAGGCGGCGCTTCTCGCCCGGATACTACGCGCCGGTGGAGATGGCCGGGCTCTACTGGCACTTCGTGGACATCGTCTGGATCTTCCTGTTCCCGCTTCTGTACCTGGTGGACCGGGCCCACCACTTCGCCTAGCGCCATGTCGGGACACGTGTCGCCGAAGAGAGTCTACTACGCGATCTTCGCCGCGCTGATGGTGTTCACGGCCATCACCGTCGGCGTCGCCTTCGTGCCCCTCGGGCCGTTCAACTTCCCCGTGGCGATCTCGATCGCCATCGTCAAGGCGACGCTCGTGGTCCTGTTCTTCATGCACGTGAAGTACAGCAGCCAGTTGACGAAGCTCGTCATCGCGACCGGCTTTTTCTTCCTTCTGGTCCTCTTCGCGCTAACGCTGACCGATTACCTGTCCCGCGGCTGGAGAACGGGCGGCCCGGCCGCACAATTTTTCGCCGAGCCCGTAGGCAAGCGGCAGCTGCCTGTGTAAGGATCTGGCCCGGTCCTTACAGCCATGTCTCTTGTCCGGCTCGCCGCAGCGTGCGCCTGCGTTCTGACCTGCGTGTCGCCGGCGGGTGCCGACGACGCCCCGCAGAACACGAAGCCGTTCACACGGTACAAGGTGCTGCTCGACGGCATCCTGAACGACACGCTGCCCTTCGACGTCCACTTCATCATCTGGGGCGACGTCGCGCAGACCGCCGAAAGGGTTCGCCTGCGCATCGCGACCGTGGCATCCCCGGCCGACTGCACCACGGGCGCGGCCACGGACTTCAAAGAGCAGGAGGCCCCCGCGAGGCAATGGGTGGCAACCGACTACACCGACCGCGGCCTGACGCCGCCCACGGGCGATCCGGCGCTCCAGCCCAAGCAGTTCGAGATGGTCATCGAGCCGCTGGCCCCCAGCCGGTTCTACTGCTTCCTGTTCCAGATCGAGCCGGGCCGCCCGCTGACGCCGGCGGAGCAGGTGATGCTGGGCAACCGCCTGCTCCCGGCGTACCGGGAATTCCTGCGCCAGCTCGGTCCGCGCGAGGACGTGGACGAGCGCGACATGGAAGGCTTGCGGCAGGCGTTGATCCGGGCGCTCCTGGCCGCGTCCGGCTTCCAGAGCTTCGTCCCGGATGAAGGATCGGTCTTCGATCCGAGGGCCACGTTCCAGAGCGTCCAAGGCGAGTTCGGGAGGCTCGCCGCGGAGGTCCTCAACTTTCACAACCGCGTGATCCGGCTGACCGAGCAGCTCGACGCGCTCGGCAGCGAACAGCAGCGCGGACTCCAGCAGGACGTTGCGGAATTCGCCCGCTGGGCCGCCTCGGCCGAACTGAAGCGGATCGCGGCGGCAGCCGAAGTCTCGGCCGAGGAGCGAACGCTCCTCGAGTCCTTCGCCCGCATGACGAGCGCCATGCGGGCGAACCTGCTGCTTGGCCGGCCGCCGGAAACCACCGTCGTGCCCACGCTGGATCTCTGGGAGCCCGATCCGGGGCTGAGCCCTCCCGGCGAGACGGGCTACCTGGCCACCGATGCGTGTCCAACCGAGGGGCAGCTCGTCGCCCGATGCGCGGCGCTCGACGCCATGCTCCAGGGGCTCGCGCGCGTCAGAGAGATCGTTACGCGCGCCGGCGGCGCCGACGCGGCGGCGCTCGTCCCGCAGATCGAACAGACCATCCGGGACGCCGGACGCAGAAAGATTCAACTGCTCACACTGCAGAAGGCCATCAACGACCGCGAGGAGGTCATCACCAAACACGTCGCGCTCGTCAATGGCCAGATCGCGGAGGAAATCAAGGCGCTCGTGACCACGATCGGGAACCTGGCCACGCGCCGCACGTGGTACCTCAGCATGGATACGGGCCTCGCGGTCGCGCCGCGCATCGAGGAGGTCTTTCCGTACGTCGGGGCGAACATCTACTTCCGGCCGGTCAACCGCGAGGCGGGACTCGGCCATTTCCTCACGCGCTTCTCCGCGGTTGTCGGCTTCACATGGACGGCGAACCTGGAACAGCGCGGTGTGCGGCAGGCGCTCTTCGGCGAAAACGCGATGCTCGTCCTCGGCGCGGGGCTGCGATTCCACAACCTGCTCCGCCTCAACGGCGGCGCGCTCGTGTTGAAGGGTTTCAACCCGAACCCGCTGATTGCGACCACGCGTCTCGAGGTCACGCCGTTCATCTCGATGTCGGGAGACCTGGATCTCGCTGGGTTGCTGGGGGGCCTCTTCGGCGCCGGCGCGAAGCCGCCGACGCTCGGAGCCGGCGCTCCGCCCAAGTAGTGTGAGGTGCGCCTGATGGCCACTCTAACGCCTCCCAAATGGACGCCAGACCCGGTGACGACGCTGCCGCAGGTGACGACCGTTAAGTTCGTCGTGACGGCGGACAACGAGGCCGGCGTGCAGATCCGGTACAGAATCTCCTCGCCCCGGCTCCGTTTCCGGCCTGCCGGAAGCGCGATGATCAGGCCGGTGGAAACGGCCGGGTCCGACCC
>JBOGIW010000485.1:0-10434 GCA_050748045.1 Vicinamibacterales bacterium
GTCTGGTGGGGCGTCAAATTCCCGTATGCCGACGGCTTTCGGCATCCGGTCGTCCTGTACGACGGCGTCAAGAACCTGCTGCTCGTCCCCTATCTGCTGCACATCCGCAGGACCAATCCCACACCCGGCGCCGCCGCCGCGCGGTTCGTGTTCTGGTATGCCTTCCCGCGCCTCTTCATCGATCTCTTCAGGGACTACCCGACGCACCGCCTCGCGATCGGGACCGGCCAGACGCTGAACCTGGTCATGGCGGCGATCGGCGTCGTGCTGCTCGTGCGCTCGCGTCTGCGGCGGCTGGGACGCTTGAAGGGCACCGCCCTGGAACCCGTGTCGTTGCCACGCTGGACCGACGCGCCGCCACTCCTGGTGCAGCGCGTCGGGTTCGCTGTCCTGCTCGCGTTCTGCCTTGCGATCCCCAGCAACTGGACGCAGAACGTCCCGGTCAGGTACGCGGGACGCCATTCGGGGCTGACGCACTCCTGGTTGTATCCCAGCATCGACTGGGCACCCCCACCCGCGACCCCTCCTGCGCCCATCACGCGCGACATCGTACGCTGAAGTCTACGGTGGGCATCCGCGACGAGCGCTGGTATCTCATCACGATGACGTGACCGTTCACGATCGACCTGCGGAGATCAGCCGATACCGGCACGACGTGCGCGCATCGTCATTCTCGCGACGCCCACGTGTCTGAGCGGCGCTGACGGGACGCATTGGTCGGCGGGCGCCCGCGAGGGCGCGCGGCAGCACGTGCTCTGCCCTCGGCTCCCTGCGCGCCTGGCCGCGCAGCCCCAGGGCCACGTACAGAGGGGAGTCACCTGTGTGAATACTTGTCATGCGGAAGGGTCATCGTGTGGAACACGAAATCACCATCGAAGTCCGCAACGCAAGGACCGGGCGGACGGCGGGAGCGCTGATCAAGGTGCCATCCGACGACCTGTCGCGTATTATTCGCACGGTGAGGCGGCTCATCCGGGAGTCCGAGACGCGATCCAGACACGCGCGCTCCGGACGGCGCGGCTGCGATTAGGCGGTATCCATACGAGCTCTCGCCCCAGCCTGCCGCAAGGTTGTTGAAGATCTGACCGATTCCGCGGATCACCGAAACGTTTCGCCGGGACGTTCATGAGTAAGCCGCATCCAGGCGCGTCATGGACCGCCTCGCGTCGAGCGCTGAGCGTTGCGTGGATGCTCGAGGCGCACCCGGCCGGGTTGGGCGTGATTCGGCCGTCCTGTCTATCGCGAGGACCGGCGGCCGATGCACCGGTCCTCGCTGCGGTAACTACTTACGTACTGCCGGCGTTGGAGGACAGGTGCCCGCGACCTCTCGAATCGACGTCACCTCGAGCTCGGGAAGCTCGATCTGGTCCGGTCCGGGGCTCTTGTCCGGCTGCTCCGTCCCAGGCGCCCCTGTCGGCTGACCTCGTGAATCGCCGGGTTCCGCGTCAATCCGACCGGTCACCTCGACCCGCTTCCCAACCATGGCTCGGAGACGTTCGTCGTCAACGTGCTCCAGCTTGTACATCGAGGCGGCGGTTCCCGCCGTCCCCGCCGCCCCTGGCGTTGACTCCGGCGAGGGAGTCGTCGCGTCCTGACCGCTCATCTTCGCATCGGCCAGAATGTAATCCTCCAGGATTCCTGCACGCTCGGCGATGTTCGGTGATCTGCCGGGAACGTCACGCTCCCGATAGACACAGCCGACCAGCGTCGTCGTCGGACCCTGGGCCGTTGCACGAGGTTCCGTCTGTGCACCCGGCCGGGGTTGTGGTGGATTCTGCTGTTGACCTGCCCCATCCGTTGCCTGGGCACCCGCTGCGACAGCGGCGCACAGCACAGCGGTAAACACACATTTTCTGAGCACGGCTCTCCTCCTTGATAGCGTCATACCCGCCGGCTGTGTGCAACACCGACACCACACCGAGCCCAGCGTTACGGTGCGTGATCTTCGAAGCACACGCGCAGCCGGGGAGGGAGCCCTGCGACGGGGTCTGGCTCGGAGTTTGATAGGCGATGTTTCTTCGTCGTCGATGACGGGCACGTCGCCGGCCTGTTGACGCCGCGGGAGATGCGGAGCGTGGACCGCGAGCGCTGGGCGTCGACATCGGCGGGAGAGGCCATGCACCCTCTCGAGCGGCTGCATCAGATCACCGCGGACGCACCCGTCACCGAGGCGCTGGAGGTACTCGGCCGGAAGGACGTGAACCAGCTTCCCGTGATCGAGCACGGGCAACTCCAGGGCGTGATCTCACGCGATCAGATCGTGCGCCTCCTCTCGGCGCGCGCCGAGCTGTCGATGTGACCTTGGCATTACGACGTGCTGCCTCGCTCGAGGGCGGGAGCGCGCGAGCGCGACAGGTTGAGCGCGCTGTTGATCAGCCCGATGTGCGAGAACGCCTGAGGAAAGTTGCCCGCCTGCCGGCGTTGCTCCGTGTCGAAGCCCTCCGCGAGGAGGCCCACGTCGTTCCGAATGGACAGGAGGCGCTCGAACAGGCGTTGCGCGTCGCCGTGCCGGCCGAGGAGCAGGAGGTTGTCCACGAGCCAGAAGCTGCACAGGAGAAACGCCGCTTCACCCGGCGGGAGCCCGTCGACCTCGGGGATCGTCTCGTAGCGCGAGACGAAGCCGTCGTGCGTGAGACGCCGCTCGATCGCCTCGACGGTGCCGCGCACGCGCGCGTCCGACGCGGGCAGAAAGCCCACGAGCGGCATCATCAGCAGGCTCGCGTCCAGCAGCGTCGAGCCGTAGAACTGGACGAACGCACCCTGCCGCGCGTCGAACCCGCGCGCGCAGACTTCCTGGTGGATGGCGTCGCGCACCGTGCGCCAGCGGTCGAGCGGCCCCTGCAGCCCGAACTGCTCGATCCCCTTGACGGCGCGATCCAAGGCGACCCACGCCATCATCTTGGAGTGCGTGAAATGCCGGCGCGGGCCCCGCATCTCCCAGATGCCCTCGTCCGGCTCGTTCCACGCCGATTCCAGATAGGTCGCCAGCGCCGTGTCCACGCGCCACGCATCGTCGTTGTGCGGAACCCCCTTCCGCCACGCCTGGTGCGTGGCGTCGAGCACTTCGCCGAACACGTCGATCTGAAACTGGCGGTGCGCCGCGTTGCCGATGCGCACCGGGCGTGACGCCTCGAAACCCGGCAGCCATGGCAGCTCGAGCTCGGGCAGCCGCCGCTCGCCGCTGACGCCGTACATGATATGCAGCTGGTCGGGCCTGCCGGCCACGGCGCGCACGAGCCACTCGCGCCAGGCGCGGGCCTCCTCCGTGTAGCCGGCGTTCAGAAGCGCCAGCAGCGTGAAGGTGGCGTCCCGCAGCCAGCAGTAGCGATAGTCCCAGTTCCGCACGCCGCCGAACTTCTCGGGCAGCGACGTGGTGGGCGCGGCGACGATCCCGCCGGTCGGGGCGTACGTGAGCGCCTTGAGCGTGATCAATGAGCGCATCACGGCCTCGCGCCAGGGTCCCTTCACGGTGCAGCGCGACGCCCAGTCGTTCCACCACGCCTCGGTTCCCCGGAGCGCGTCCTCCGGGTTGAGCTCGTGATCCGGTCGTTCGTGCGACGGAAACCAGGTGAGATCGAAGGGCACACGCTCCGCTTCGGCGACCACGAAATCCGCAACCGTGTGAAAGCTCTCGCCGCGAAGCGGCACCCGAGTCCGAAGGAGCAGGCTGTCGGGTCCGCCGACCGCGGAGATGCCGCCGGGAACACGCCGCACCCACGGGACTACGCTTCCATAATCGAAACGGATTGTGAGCTCCATCCGCATCTGGACCTTGCCGCGCCGTCCAGTGACGATGCGCACCAGGTCCGGGAGACCCGATCGAACCGGCATGAAATCGAGGATGGCGACGACGCCTTCCTGTGTCGTGAGCTCCGTCTCGAGGATTGCGGTGTTGCCGAGATAGCGCCTGCGAACGGACGTGACCGGCGCGGCGGGCGTGAGAAGCCAGCGCCCATGTTCAGGCGTGCCGAGGAGCGCGGCGAAACACGCAGGCGAATCGAAGCGCGGAAAGCACAGCCAATCGATCGATCCCGCGCGGCTGACGAGGGCCGCCGTCTCACAGTCCCCGATGAGCGCATAGTCCTCGATGAAGGGCACGGTTCAATGATAGACGCGCATGTCTCATGGCTCATACCGAACCGAAGTCCTCATCCTGCGGCGAGGCTGACCTCCGGTTGCGTCAGTCTTTGCGTGCGGGCGTGCCAAGAAGCTGCGCCACGGCGGGCACGTCTCTCGCCTCCGGATGGGCCTTGAAAAACAGCGACAGTGCCCGATCGGCTTCGGCGTCGCGACCGAGCTGTCTCAGGCACCGCACCCACGCCGCGGTGCCGGACGCCGCCAGGACGGGATCCCCCACCTTCGGTACGGCCTGCGCGAGCTCGGACGTCGCCTGCTCGCATCCGTCCGTCCGGAACGACTTGGTGTCCGGATCGAATCGATCGCGGCTCGCCGCGACCGCAAGCGCCAGACGCGCATAGGGCGCGAGGCGGCTCGTTCCGTAATCGCCCACGAGCAGCTTCATCTGTCGCGTCCCCTCTCCGCGAGGGTCGCGGCCGGCCGAGAGAAACATGCCGGCCTCATGAGTCAGGAGGATCTCCGCCGCCTTGCCGTCGAGCGCGTTCCGCGGCGCCTGCACGATCACCGTGACGACGTTCGAGCGGAGGGTCGTGGACTCGAGGCCGCCGAACTGCGCGCGAATGCGATACGGGCCGGGCCGCGTGACGGTCCACCCATCCGGATTGAAGTAAACCGGCACGAACGCGGAGAGCCGTGCGCCGGGCGCCAGGGCTCGCGTAGGCTTGCCACGAGCGTCGCGATACACCACGGGCCTGTTGAGGATCTCGGGGCCGTCGGGCGGCTGAATCCAGACCTGCAGGAAACCGAGCTCCGGCGCGAGCAGGTCCTGCACCTGCTGCGTGCTCGACGAGCAGTTCAGGAGCGACGCGATCACCGTCACCGGCTCGCCCAGTTGCACGGTGTCGCGCGGCGCATGCAGCTCCAGGCAGAGCGAGCGTGCGCCATCCGGCCTGGCCGGCGGCGACTGCGGCACGGACGCGCCCTCGGATCGCTCGGGAGGCGACTGTGGCGAGGGCGCGGCGGACTTCGGCGCAGAGGCCGCGACGCTCGCCGCGGGACGCGCCGTTGGCTCGGCGCGCTCCACGCGACGATCGGCTTCGCAGCCGGCTGCAAGGACCACCGCCACGAACGGGAGGACGTGACAGGCGGTGAACACGCTCCTGAGCGGGTTATCCCGGTGGCCTGGCAACCGGCTTCGGCGCCACGCGCTGGGCAGGCCGCCTGATCTGATCAAGAGGTTCCTTCGCCGACTCGTGTCCGCCCATTCGCTGGACGGTTTCGGTGCGGACCCGTTTCGCGGCGGCGTGGCGGCCGTGGTCCTCGAGCGTCTCGGCAAGCTCCGCCTGCGCTTTCACCACCGACAGAGCCGGAAGTCGCGCGTTCAGCGTGGCCCGAAGATGGCCCTGCGCTTCCTCGAGCCTCGGCTGCGATTGTACCCCGGACGCCGCGGTGATCGTGGGGTTCAGCGCGGCAGTGCCCAACGCCAGGTGGATCGCCGGCGCCTGGGCGGCCGTTGGAGCTTCCGCGACGGCCTGCTTGAGGTTCGACACCGCTTTCTTGAGGTGATCTCCGCTCCCCAGCAGCAGGAACAACCCCTCCTGATCGCCGAGCAACTGGCGCGCCCGCCGGTCGGGCGCCGTCGTCGGCTCCTTGACGATGATGTTGAGCACGTTGCTCTGCAGGCGCCCGTGGTCCTCGAACCTTCGGCCCTCCGGCACCGGCGCCGGGTAGTCGGCGCGAATCTCGTACGACCCGGCTTGCTTGAACACCCAGCCCCCGGAGCCGAAGAACACCCGGGCCTCGTCATGAATGGACTGTCCCGGTTCCAGCACCTGCATCCTGGCGCCTCTCGCATCGGCGAGCAGTACTGGCTGGAAGGTCGAGAACTCCGGGTCGTCAGGGAAACGCACTTCCACGTTGAGGAAGCGGTACTTGGGATCCAGGAGCGGCAGCACGCGCTGGCTCGTGTCGCCTGCGTTGTGCAATCCCACGGTCAACACCACCGGCTCGCCGACGACGTAAGACTGCTTCGGCGCTTCGAGCCGCAACTGCACCCCTTTGCCCTCGGCCGGCAGAAAGGCGGACCGATCCCGCCGCGCCATCCTCTGTCTCAGCGCCATCGCCAGCGTGGCGCCTGGGCGTCTCTCCGTGAAGTTCCCGGGATCGACGACGTTGAACATCTCGGACGGCGACGGGCGATGGCGCGCCAGATGGTCCTGTGTGACGAACCCGAAGGCGATGTTGCTGCGCCCCGGCCACACCTCACGGCCCGGATCGGCCCGCAGGTGGGTTTTGCTGTTGCCGCTCAGCGACCAGCGGACGCTGTCGGCCTGGCTGTAGCTCTCGACCGTCGAGCCCGATCCGAACGAGTCGCCCTCCCAATCCGGGTGGTGCAGGTTGAAGCAGTGCGCCAGCTCGTGGGCCAGCGTCAGGAGCAGCTCCGCCTTCGGGCCGCCGGGAAGATGGTCGTGCGGATCGGCGAAGATCGCAAACCCTTCACGAGGCCGGCCGTCCACATCGTCCTCCCCGAAGTCGAACATGATCCCAAGCGTGTCGGGGTCGCCCTGTTCGCGCGTCAGGACCAGGGCGTGAACGCGCATCACGTCGGGCGGTGCCTCGATCGAACGGAACGCGCTCATCATGGCATGGAGATCCGCGAGGCCCACTTCGTCGCGCCGCGGCAGATCGACCTGGTCCTGCCGGATCTCGAGCTCGATTCCCGCGTCGTCGTAGATGGACTGGAGCGAGATCTTCCTGCCGCTGATCTCGTGCTCGAGCTCGACGACAGGGGTACCCTGCATCCGATCGATCTCGAGCAGCACCTTGCGCTTCGGCGCGGCAGGTGGCTCGGGGGGCGGGGCAGGGTTGCTGCACCCGGCAAGGCCGAGCAGGCAGAGTCCAAACACCCAGACAGGCGGAGCCGATGCGCCGCGCCGACGATCCATATGGTCTACCCTCGCTTCCATGTTCTCGAACCCGTGCGTCATGCGGGTCACACAGGGCAACTGCACCCGGCGGCGCACGTCTTGAACCGCTCCACGCACTGCGCCTTGGAGAGGCTCCCAGGCTTTCCCGCCGCCGCGACACAGGCATTCTGCTTCGTCTCGCACCCGGACGTGCAGGCGTTTTCGGCCATGGGATCGCGGCTCGCGTATTTCACCCTCCATACGCCGCGGCCCTGTGTGCCGACGTATGCGTGCGATTCGCCGCACTCGCGATCGAAGTATGCGAAGTGAGGCCGCGGAATGACAGGATTGGCGGGCGGGCCGGTGTTGTCCGTGACCGGCGTCCAGGTGGTTCCGCCGTTGCGTGTCAGGAAGATGCCCGCGTCCCTGGAGGCCGCCAGCAGCGTCTGCGGGTCGGCCGGATCGAACGCGGCCAGCGTCGGCTGCACGTAGCCGTCGAAGGCCGTGAAATTCGTCGGACCACGCCGCGTGCGAGCGCGGTAGAGGCCGCCGCCCGTCATCAGCGCGTCGAGTGCCGTATCGGCCGTCCACGTGGCCCCGGCGTTCGCCGAGCGGAACATCCGCGCTCCCGCCGGAGTCATCACGGAGGCGAACAGGCGATTGCCGTTCGCGCGATCGACCCCGAAAATGCCGAACCCGGCGCCGGCACCGGCGGCGGCCGGCGGATTCACCGGCTGCCACGTCCCGTTCGAGGCCGTGCCGGTGAACCGGAACAGCCGGTCCGCGCTCGATCCGCTGCACACGCCCGCCTGGGCGTAGAAGGTCGGGCTCGTGGCCGTGCCGGCCGCACGTATCCCGCAGGCGTTGCGGGGAACTGTGGCAAGACCGAGCGCTGTCCACTCCACGCTTCCAGCCGTGATGTCCGTCGTGATGGAGACGCGCCTTGCGATCCCGCCGGACGGCGTGGGCGCGCTCGTAATGAGCACGTAGCTGTCCGGTCCGAACCGATCGAGCACGTCAACGAAGGTGAACCCGGGCACGTTGCCCGGCGGATAGCTCCCGATCTGGGCGCCGCCGGCCATGTTGGTCCCGCGAAGGAAGACCTGGTTCGCGCGGCCGCCGCCGAAGCAGCACATCGTGTACACGACCTGATTCGTGGTGCCGGCGATGTCGAAGCCGTCGCAGCAGTCGCGGTTCGACCAGGTCGGGGTGACGGCGCCGGCCGTATCGGTGGCAAACGTCCCGTTGTCCTGATTGCCGAAGTACAGCTCCTCGCCCGCGGCGCCAGGCGCATCCGCGCCCCCCATCCCGAAGAGCCACAGGGCACGGGGGGTCACGTTCGGCTGCTCCCACAGCGGCGTGTGGCACTGCGGCGACGCGCGCAGGTTGAAGTACACGCCGCCGTCCGACGACATCAGCACGGGGCACGCGGCCACCGACGGGGACGAGGGCTGCGAGAACACCAGGTCGCCCGTGTCGTCGTGCGCGCCGGCGGACCGCGTGAACCCTCCCGCCCATTGGGTGGAGGCCGGGCATCGTGCCGTGCCGCCCACGGCGGCCGTCGGGGGCGTCGTACACGACGCGCGGTGAAGGCTGACGTCCCCGAACCACAGATCGAAGCCGCGCCCTGGCCGATCGTTGACGACGACGAAGGGGATGCGGCCTTGCGGAGATGGGTTGACAAACTGCGTGTTCCACGTCCCGCCGCCGTCGTCGGTTTCGAAGATCAACCCGCCGGCGACGGCAAACAGGACGTGGGCCTCGTCGGGAGACGCCGCAATCGAGCAGAGGCCGGCCGGCAGCGGCGACCCGCCCGCGACGGCGGTGGTCCAGCTCGCGCCGCCGTCCGTCGATCGGCGGTGGCCGTCGTCGCCGCACACGTCGATGATTCCGCCGTGGTGCACGACCACGTCCCAGACATCGTTGGCGCCGTTGGCGGGCGTCGGGTCGACGAAGCGCCACGTCGTGCCGGCGTCGTGGCTGATCGCCAGCCCGCAGCTCGTTCCCACGTAGACGTTCCTGGCGTTGGCCGGATCGAACGCGATGCCGAAGGCCGACGGCTCGTCGCGCCGGTCGGCGGTCCGGCAGAATCCTTCCGGCGGCGCAGCCGAAGGGGGAGGTGTCCATGTCGCGCCGCCGTCGGCGCTGATGTTGATGCCCGCCAGGCTCTTCACGCGGCCGTCAAAGAAGGAGGTTGCGATGACGCGGTTGGCATCGGCTGGGTTGACCTCGACGTCCCACATCGCGGTCGGCAAGTGGGCGTCGAGGCGCGCCCAACGCCGCCCCGCATCCGTGCTCTTGTACACGCCGCCCCACTCGCTGGCCGCATAGAAGGTGGTGTTGCTGGCACGGCCCAATCCGTTGACGCGTCCGCCGGATGCGCCGTCGGGATCGGAGGCATCGAGGGTCGACCGCGTGGGGTTGATTTCGTGGATCGTGATCTGCGCGTGGACCAGTGCGACCGCACACGCAGCGGCAGCACCAGCGCCGGCGACACTGGCCCCCCACCGTCGTGAGGTGTTTCCACCGAGGCCACCCACGTGGAGTCGGAGCTTCATGTTGTACCTCCTGCAACCGCGGCACGATGGAGCGAGCGCCGGCTGACGGCCGTGGCTCAGGGTCGCGGTCTGTCGGCCGGGCAGATGGGCGCCCGGCACATGACGACCTGCGGTCCCCTGGCAGAGGGGGCTTGCACTCGCCAGTAGTAATTCATTCCGGGCTGAAGGCCTTGCACCTGGAGCACGACGTTCTCGCGCCCGCTCTCGGCAGGTCGGGCGAGGCGTAGTGCCCCGGCCGGGTCCTGGGAGGTGGTAACGGCGCTCACGGTGAGGCGGTCGAGGCCTGGCAGCGGTTTGGCGTCCGCACGTGGGCCTGCCGGCGCAAAGCGTGCCTGAGGCGCGATCGTGGGCAGTCGCACGAACAGTCCGCGGTCGAACCCATCCTCGTGAACCGTCGCCTCGACGTTCTGCGCCGCGGCCGCCTTCCGAAGGTTCTCGGACCCCGGTGCCGGCGCGGAGACCACCAGGCGTACTTCGGTGACAGGGACCCCTGGTTCGTCCGGACTGCAGTACGCCTCGCAGACCAGCTCTGCCGCATCGCCGGGCTGCGCGGCGGCGGGCGTGGCCGCGGGCGCCACGTCGGCGGATGGCTGAGTGCCCGAGCCTCCTTGCGGCCGGCAGGCGAGCGAGGCCGCCAGCACGGCCTCTGCGGCGACGACCGAGAGACCACCCACGACAAGGCGCCGCATCCACATGCCGAACCTCCCTGGCCAATGAACGTTCATCCTCGTGACTCTCCTCACGTTCCGTTCCGGCTCGAGGTGATCCTATGTAAAGAGACGGACCTGCGGGGACTTTTCAACTCCCAACTCCCAACTCCCAACTCCCAACTCCCAATCTTTCAACTCCCAACTCCCAACTCCCAACTCCCAACTCCCCATGCAGGGTGGGAA
>JBOGIW010000486.1:0-13974 GCA_050748045.1 Vicinamibacterales bacterium
AGGACGCTCCTCCAGGGTGATGGGCTGCACCGGGCGCAGCACACCTTCAAGCGCATCCTCACCATTCTCAAGGTGATGGTGGCGCAGCTCGACATTCTCGAGACGATGACGCCGCTCGAGTTCCTGACGTTCCGCGAGCGGCTCGAGGCTGCGAGCGGTTTCCAGTCGGACCAGTTCCGCCAGCTCGAGTTCGTGCTTGGCCACAAGTCCGAGCAGGCGATCGCGCGCTTTGCGGAGAACAGCCGCGCACGCGCGGCCCTGCGGACGCGCTTCGACGAGCCGACCCTGTGGGATGCCTTCCTTCGCTACCTGGTACGCGAAGGCTACCCGGTCCCCGAGCGTCACCTGCAGCGGGACGTGACCGCACCGGTCGAGCCCTCCGCCGACATCCAGCAGATCCTCGTCGACGTGTACCGGCGCGACCCGAAGAACGCCGAGCTCTGCGAGCGGCTCGTCGATCTCGACGAGGGGATGCAGGAATGGCGCTACCGCCACGTGAAGATGGTGGAGCGGACGATTGGGATCAAGCCGGGCACGGGCGGCTCGAGCGGCGCCGGCTACCTGCGCACGACGCTCAGCACGCCGGCGTTTCCGGATCTGTGGGCGATACGATCGCAGCTCTAGTCTCCGGCCTCTGATCTCTGGGCTTTAGATCTCTCGTCTGTAGGTGGCCACCAGTGGACATCGGGGGACCGAGTAAACGGCAGAATGGAGGCATTTCTGGGCGGAAGAGGAGGCAAAGACCAGCCGTGCCGCACGACGAGAGGGTAGCGACCCGGGACCGAGGCGAGAGACGCACACCAGAGACCCGAGACCAGAGACCCGAGACCATGAATCCTCTCGCAGCCCACTACTCCCGCTTTCGCGTCGCCGATCGCCTGCTCCTCACGGGCCATTCCCACCAGGCCTGGCCGGATGTCGCCTTTGAGGCGCAGCAGCAGGCGTGGCTCGACTCGGCGGAGCTCGTGGACGAGAAGTGGAGCCGCGCCGCGGAACAGGCGGCGCGCGTGCAGGCGCACTGGAAGCGGCTGCTCGGCGACGAAGAGGGCGGCATTGCGCTCGGGCAGAACACGCATGAGCTCGTGACGCGGCTGCTGTCGGCGCTGCCGCTCGGGCAGCGGCCGAAGCTCGCGACGACCGACGGAGAGTTCCACACGATCCGTCGCCAGCTCGACCGCCTGGCCGAAGGAGGACTCGATGTCGTGAAGGTTGCGGCGCGGCCCGCCGACGCGCTGGCCGACCGGCTTGTGCCAGCAGTGGACGATCGCACGGCGTGCGTCCTCGTCTCGTCGGTGCTGTACGAAACGGCGGAGATCGTACCTGGACTCGGTCGCCTCGCCGCGGCGTGCGCCGCGCGCGGCTCGACGCTCCTCGTCGACGCGTATCACCATCTCAACGTCGTGCCGTTCGACATCGCCGCCATGGGACTGCAGCAGGCGTTCGTCACCGGCGGCGGCTACAAGTACTGCCAGCTCGGCGAGGGCAACGGCTTCCTGCGCGTGCCGCCGGGCACCCGCATGCGGCCGGTGCTGACGGGATGGTTCGCCGAGTTTGCCGCACTCGAGCACGCGGCGTCACGAGCCGCCGTGGAGTACGGATCGGGCGCGGAGGCATTCGCCGGCGCTACATACGACCCCACCGCGCACTACCGGGCGGCGGCGGTCTTCGAGTTTCACGTGCGGCAGGGCCTGACGCCCGCGCGCCTGCGCGAGATCAGCCGCCACCAGGTCGGGCTGCTGCAACACGCGTTCGAGTCGCTCGACCTGTCGCCGGCGCTCGCGCGCATCGAGCCGATGCCGTCCGAGCGGCGCGGCGGCTTCCTCGCGATCCGATCGCCGCACGCCGGCGATCTCTCGCGGGCGCTTCGCGGACGAGGCGTGCTCACCGACTTCCGCGGCGATCTCCTGCGACTCGGACCGGCGCCCTATCTGAGCGACACCCAGCTTCTCGATGCCGCCGGACACCTTCGCGAGTGTCTCGTCTGAACCGCAATCCGCTTTCCCCTCTCCGCGATCCGCTCTCTGCGATCCGCTCTCCGTGATCCGCTCTCTGCGATCCGCTCTCCGTGATCCGCTCTCCGCGATCCGCGATCCGCGATCCGCGATGACCTCACTCTTGATGCGGAGCCCCGAACCGAGAACCCCGAACCGAGAACCCCGAACCGAGAACCCCGAACCGAGAACAGAACCACGAACCCGAACCTGGAACCAGGAACCTGGAACCCGGAACCTGCCCCTACGCCCTATCGCCGGTCCACGCTGAGCGGACCTGCGCCGCGCGCGGCGATGTACAGGAACGCGAAGCAGTAGAGCGCCGCGAGCTCGCCGCGGTTCTGGATCGGCCAGAACGCCGTGGGGTAGTGCGACAGGAAATACGCGGCGGCCATCTCACCGCTCGCGATGAATGCCGCCGGCCGCGTGAACCAGCCCAGCATGATGAGCATGCCCGCGACGAGCTCGATCACGCCGGCCAGCCCGCGGAGCGACAGAAGCTCCGCCGTCCGGCCGCCGAACAGGCCGAACATCTTCTGGAGTCCATGGAAGAGGAACAGGAACCCGAACGCGGCGCGCATCAGCGCGTACACGTAGGGGGCGTACCGCTCGGCAATCATCGCGACCTCGTGCGCGCCGAGTCGACGCTCCACGTGCCGGCGCCCCTCGTCGCAATGTACAGAAACGCAAAGCAATAGAGGGCCGGCAGCTCGCCCCCGTTCTGGATCGGCCAGCCGCCTTGCGGCTGGTGCACCAGGAAGTACGCCACCGCCATCTCACCCGAGGCGATGAACGCCACGACCCGCGTCAGCAGCCCGACCATGATGAGGACGCCGCCCACGAGCTCGATGATCCCCGCGAACCACGGGAGCGATCCCGTCGCGACCACCTGGCCGCCGAACAGTCCAAACAGCTTCTGCAGGCCATGGAACAGGAACAGGAAGCCGGCGACGATCCGGAACAGGGCATATACCTGGGGGGCATAGCGTTCAGGAATCATTGTCACTCCTCGAGCAATCGTGAAGGAAGCCCAATCCACCGTCCATAGAGCTCCGGCCTCCGATGGCGCAGAAACAGCCGCCGGGCGTGCGACCGGTTGCACGCCGAGAGATCGATGTCCGCGTACACAATCTCGTTGGTCCCCTGCGCGGCGCGGGCGACGATGGAGCCGTCCGGCGCGCACACGAACGACTCGCCCCCGAACTCCAGGCACTCTTCCCTGCCGACTCTGTTGCACAACGCCACGAAGTAGCCGTTCTGGAAAGCCGCGACGCGCATCTCGCTTTCGTACAGCCCTTCCGGCCACTCGCCCATCGACCCGGCTTGGGGGACAACGACGAGATCGGCGCCGTTCACCGCGAGGGCGCGCATCACCTCGGGATAGTGGCGGTCGTAGCAGATGGACACGCCGATGCGGCCGGCCCGCGTGTCGTACACGGGCATGCCCCTGTCGCCCGGCGCGTAGTATCCCTGCTCGTGAAAGCACGGGTAATCGGTGATGTGCAGCATGCGCGTGACGCCGAGGAGGCGCCCGTCGGCGTCGATGACCGGCGACGAATCGAACGTGCGCGCGCCGTCGCGTTCGAAGAGGTTGACGACGGCCACCACGCCGTGCCGGCGCGCGCGCTCGGCGAAGGCCTCCGTGATCGGCCCGGGGATCGTTTCGGCCCGGCTGCTCACGTCGCCCTCGGCGACCCGCTGCGGGTAGAAGGGCTCGAAGGCCAGCTCAGCAAAGCACACGAGCGAGGCGCCGCTCTCAGCCGCCTCGTCGAAGCGCGCCAGGCCGCGCCTGAGGTTGTCGCGCTTGTCCGCCGACGCGTGCTGCTGAATGAGCGCAATCTTCATTGGCCGAATTCTAGTAGAGTATGCGCCGCGAAGGAGACACACCCATGGCTCGATCTGCACTCGGACTCGTCGTCGCCGTCGCGCTCGCAGGTGTCCTGGCTGCCCAGCCACCGGACAGCTTCAAGATCGGGCGGTTCGCCCAGAACGGACGGACCTTCCTCGGCGTCGTCGTGGACGACAAGGCCGTCGTCGAGATTCCCGCCATCACGGACATGAAGGCGCTCATCACGGGCTACGCGCAGCACCGGACGATGCTGCGCGACCTCGCGGCCCAGGCGCGCGCCGGCAAGGGCGCGCGCGATCTCAAGACGCTCGACACGCTGGCGCCCATTCCGAACCCGCTGACGTTTCTCAGCACGGCGGTGAACTACACCGAGCACGCGGAGGAGATGTCGCGAGGCGCGGCCGCCGCGCCGCCCGCCAAAGTGCCGGCGGGCATTCCCGGCATCTGGGAGCGGAAGCCGGGCGACACCCGCCACAACCCGTACATGTTCCCGAAGCTCCAGGCAGCGATTACCGGCGACGGCGATCCGATCAGGCTGCCGCCCATGCGCGACCGTGTGGACTGGGAGTGCGAGCTGTCCGTCGTCATCGGCCGGACCGCCGACCACGTGACGCCGGAACAGGCCAGGGACTACGTGTTCGGGTTCACGCTGGTGAACGACGTGTCGGATCGCGGCGCGCGCGGCGACGGCCGACACGGATCGGACTGGCTGCTCGGGAAGAATCACCCGACGTTCGCCCCGATGGGCCCCTTTCTCGTGCCGCACGAGCTCGTGCCTGACCCGCAGAAGCTGCCGATCACGTTCACCCTGAGCGGCAAGCTGATGCAGGACTCGAACACCGACCGTATGACGCACAACGTGTACGAGCTCGTGTCGTACGCATCGCACATCATCACACTGCAGCCGGGCGACATCATCACGACCGGAAGTCCGGCGGGCGTCGGCACCGCGCGCGCCACCCCGATTTACATGAAGGGCGGCGATACGTCCGTCTGCACGATCGGGAGCATCGGCACGCTCACGAACCCGGTGGTTGCCGGAGGCAGGCCGACCGGCTAGTGCCAGGTGCGCTGGTGCGACAGTGGCGTCGAGCAGCTCGCTGCATTTCTCGCACTGAGCGCAACCCAGGCACTCGGCGCACGGGATCACGGCGTGAACACCCGGTAATAGTCTACGCCCGACAGATTTGCGCGGAGCGCCTGGCCTTCGACGATGCTGTCGAAGCGGAGGCGCTCGGCGGAGAGGCCCCCCTCCTTGAAGAGGCCCGAGCCGAGCGGCTCCATCTTCGTCTCTCCGCCGTCCGGCGGCACGAGGTACAGAGCGCCTCTCCGCAGGACAATCCGGAAGTTGTTGAACCACGCGTGCGTCGTCCGGTAGTGGCCCGGATACGCATTCCATTCCGGGGGATGAGGCGGCGAGGCGGGCGCGCGGCGATCGGATCGTGAAAACCAGTCTCCCCCGTGCGAGAACCCGATGACGGCGCCGTGCTCCCGCTCGAAGCGAAGCAGGAACGTGTACCAGGCGGGATCGTTGAGGTAGAAGACGTCGCGGCCGCGCCGCTCGAGGAGCGCCAGCCGGCCGAGGAGCGGCGTGCCGAGCAGCGGGGCGTCCGCCTTCAGCACGAGCGTGCGCTGGCCGGACATGTACGTGCCCGCGAAGTCTGCGGCGTTGTCGATGACGGCGGGATCGGTTGGTTCGGGCAGCGGGGGCAGCGCCTCGCCGCGAAGGGCCGCGCGCGCCACGTCGACGGCGAAGCGGGCCACGGAGCCTGGGTTCCCGGGGCCGTTCACGAAGACGACGGCCGCCACGCCCGCCTCGGGATCCGCCACGAGCATCGACGCGTAGCCGACCATGCCGCCGCTGTGCGACAGGATGGCGCGGCCGCCGCGCTCCGACGTGCTCATCCCGTAGCCGTACCAGGCCTTCTCGCCGCTCGGGATGGCGCGCCCGGTGAGGAGCCTGAACCCTTCGTCCGACAGCACGCGCCGCCCGCCCGGCCCGGCGCCGCGATTGAGGAGCATCCGCGCGTACGCGGCCATGTCGGCCGGCGTCGAGACGATGCTGCCGTCGCCGGCGGCGTACTCGAGCCAGGTGGCGGGCACGAGCGGATGCGCCGGATGCGATGGGCGGTCGTCGTAGAGCCGCGCGTAGCCGACGGCGAGCCGCGGCCGCGTCTCATGCGTGAACCGCGCGGCGCTCGCCTGCATGCCGAGCGGTCCGAGGATTCGCTGCGCGATCACGTCCGCATAGGGCTGGTGCTCGATCGACTCGAGCGCATACCCGAGCACCTGGTAGCCGACGTTGGAGTAGGCGTAGTGCACGCCCGGCGCATAGCCGGCCTCGCGGTCGCGCACGCCGTACGCCTGGTACCTGGACGAGGGCACGTCGTCGCGATCGCGCGGCAGGCCCGAGGTGTGAGACATCAGGTGATGGCCGGTGATCGGCGCGTACGACGACCTGACGCTGAACCACGGCAGGTAGCGCGCGATCGGCGCGTGCGGGTCGAACCGCCCTTCGTCGCGGAGCTGCAGCAACGCGATTGCCGTGAAGGACTTCGAGACCGAGCCGATCTCGAAGAGCGTGTCCGGCGTCAGCCGCCGCCGGGCGGCCAGGTTGGCGAAGCCGAACGTGGCGACGTGCAGCAAACGGTCGCGGGAGGTGATGGCCAGCGCCAGGCCGGGCGTGTTGGCCTCACGCATCCGCGCGGTCGCCAGCTCGGCGACGCGCTCCCAGGCGCCGGCATGGGGATCGGGAGGACCTTGAGCGGCGTCGAACGGTCTGGCGGACGCGAGAGCGGCGAGGGCGACAAAGAGCCTTAGCAATGTGCGTCGCATGCGGTAAATTTACCGCATGGCTTCCACGACGATCGTCTTCGGCCTGGCGCTCCTCTGCCTCGGCTTCCTGGGCTACTTCATGACGGGCACGAGCAGCTTCACGGCGCTGATTCCGGCGGTGTTCGGCCTGCTGCTGTTGGCGCTCGGATTCATCGCGCGATCGGAAGGCGCGCGGAGGCACGCCATGCACGCGGCAGCGGCGGTGGCGCTCGTGGGCTTCCTCGGCGCGCTCATGAGCCTGCTGCGTACGCCGTCGGGCGTGCGCTCCGATGTCGCCCTCTATTCGCAGATTGCGATGCTGCTGATGACGGGAGTCTTCGTCGGCCTCTGCGTCAGGTCGTTCGTCGCGGCGCGGCGGGCGCGAAGCACCTGATGTTCCGGGTTCCAGGTTCCGGGTTCCACGTTCTGGTTCCGGGTTCTGTTCTCGGTTCGGGGTTCTCGGTTCGGGGTTCTGAGTTCGGTGTTCTGGGTTCTGGGGCCCGGAACCGGAGTCAGAACTGGAACTGAGAACCGGAACTGAGAACCAGAACTGAGAACCGGAACTGAGAACCAGAACCCAGAACCCGAACCCGGAACCTGGAACCTGGAACCTGGAACTTAGAGTGGCGGCGTAGCTGTCTTGCGACCGGGGTTGAAGAACGGCGTCTTGACGACGGTCACTCCGACGTGGTGACGCACGGCCTCGACCGTCATCTCGATCTGCAGGCGCGTTCCCACGGCGGCGTGGGGGGCGTCGATGGTCGCCAGCGCGATCATCTTCTTGAGCGTCGGCGACCAGGCGGTTGTGGTCGCCTTGCCCACCTGGCGGCCGTCGAGGAAGACGGGCACGTGGACGCGTGAGGCGGCAGCGGGCGCCACCGGCACCAGCCCGAGCCGATCGTGGATCGCTTCCACCTCGGTCCAGTCCACCTCGAGGCCCGCGATCATGCGCCGCGGTCCGCGGCGATGCTCGCCGGCGAGCGCGTGCCGGCCGACGAAGGGCGCCTTCTCGAGCTGCACGAGCCGGCCGAGCCCCATCTCATAGGGCGTGTACTTCTGCGACTCGATGAGCGACTTCTTGCTGCTGTTGAAGTCGACGTCGATGAGCAGCAGGCCCGCCTCGACGCGCGCGACGTCGAGCGCGAGCATGCCGGCCGGCTTGATGTCGAAGGGCCTGCCGCCCAGCATCAGCGCATCCCACACGGTGAGCGCGGCGTCCCACGCCACCCAGATCTCGTAGCCAAGATCGCCCGTATAGCCCGTGCGGGAGATATCGACCGGCACGCCGGCGATGGTTCCGCTCGTCACGCGGAAGTACTTGAGGCGGTCGATGTCCGCGTCGGCGACCGCCCGCAGAACGCGCGCCGAGGTCGGGCCTTGCAGGGCGAGGGCGGCCACCTGCTCCGAGATGTCTTCGATCGCGACCTGCATGCCGGCGGCATTCTGCGTGAACCAGCGCAGGCTCGGATCCGCCGCCGTCCAGCGGAACGTCTGCTCTCCGAGCCGCGACACGGTGCCGTCGTCGATGACCTTGCCGTGCTCGTCGCACCAGGGCGTGTAGTAGACCTGGCCGACCTGCATCTTTTCGACGTCGCGCGTGATGACGCGGTTGACGAGCCGCGCCGCGTCGCGGCCCGTGACCCGGTACTTGAAGAGCGGCGAGATGTCGATGAGCGCCGCCGCGTTCCGGATGGCGTTGTACTCGTGTTCGTGGTGCGTCTCGTAGGCGCTGACCGTGTAGTAGCCCGACCACTCGCGGTAGTTCAACGATTCGCAGAGCGCGAAGGTACGATCGTGGAAGGCTGTTCCTACCGGCACCTCGCGATTATACGGTGGTCCTCTCGCGAGTCTGCGCCCGCACCTTGGCTCGGCGTCTCGGCCCGCCCGTGACAAGGGAAAGGCGCGGCACATAGAATGTCCGCGTGACGTATGACGTCATCGTCATCGGCGGCGGGCACAACGGGCTGACGACGGCCGCCTACCTCGCGCGCGCGGGGCGCAGGGTGGCCGTCCTCGAGCGCCGCCATGTGCTCGGCGGCGCGGCGGTGACGGAAGAGGTCTTCCCCGGATTCACCTTCTCGGTCTGCTCGTATGTCGTGTCGCTCCTCCGGCCCGAGATCATCCGCGAGCTCGACCTGCCGCGACACGGGCTCGAGATCCTGCCGCTCGACGGCACCTACACGCCGATGCCGGACGGCGACTACCTCTGGCGCGTGAACGACCACGCGAAGACCCGCCGCGAGATCGCGCGCCACTCGCGCGTCGACGCCGAGGCCTACGACGAGTACGGCAAGGCCATGGTGGAGATGGGCCGCTTCGTGAAGCCCATCCTCAGCATGCTGCCCCCGGATCCCACCTCGCTCGATCCCCGCGGACTGCAGAAGCTCCTCTTCCTCGCGCGCCGCTTCCAGCGGCTCTCGCGCCAGGATCAATACAACCAGATCCAGCTCATGACGATGAGCGCGGTCGACTTCCTCGACCAGTGGTTCGAGACCGACGTCCTCAAGGCGACGATGGCGGCGTCGGGGATCATCGGCACGTTCCTGGGCGTCCGATCGCCGGGCACGGCCTATGTGCTGCTCCACCACTACATGGGCGAGATCGACGGCGCGTTCCGCTCGTGGGGGCTCTGCCGTGGCGGCACGGGCGCCATCTCGAACGCCATCGGCGCCGCGGCGCGAGAGGCGGGCGCCGAGATCCGCACAGAGGCGCCGGTCGAGCGGATCCTGGTCCGCGGCAACCGGGCCTCGGGCGTCGTCCTGGCCAACGGCGACGAGATCCAGGCGCGCCTCGTCGTCTCGAGCGTCGATCCCAGGCTGACGTTCGTGCGCATGATGGAGCCGGGCCTGCTCCCCGACGACTTCACGGCCGACATCCACCGCTACAAGTTCCGCGGCTCCTCCGGCAAGGTCAACCTCGCCCTCGACGCGCTCCCGGATTTTCCCGTGCCGGCGCATACGAGGGGGACCGATCGCCACGCGCACCTGCGGGGCGCGGTGTCGATCTCCCCGAGCGTCGACTACATGGAGCGCGCCTACGACGACGCGAAGTACGGACGCTTCTCGCGCCGGCCGTACATCGACATCGTCATCCCCTCGCTGACCGACCCGTCCGTGGCGCCGCCGGGCAAGCACGTGATGTCCTGCTTCGTGCAGTACGCCCCCTATCACCTGAAGGAGGGCACCTGGGACGAGCAGCGCGAGGCCTTCGGCGACACCGTCATCGAGACGCTGTCACAAATCGCGCCGAACCTGAAGCGCATCATCCTGCACCGGCAGGTCGTCACGCCGCTCGATCTGGAGAGGGAGTGGGGCCTGTCGGAGGGCAACATCTTCCAGGGCGAGCTCACGCTCGAGCAGCTCTTCTTCCTGCGGCCCGCGCCGGGATGGGCGCAGTACCGGACGCCCATCGAGCGCCTCTACATGTGCGGGTCGGCCACGCATCCGGGCGGCGGCATCATGGGCGCGCCGGGCCGGAATGCGGCGATGAAGATCCTCTCCGATACACGGCGCTGAATGACTGACGTGGTGATCATCGGAGGCGGCCACAACGGCCTGGTGGCGGCCTTCTACCTGGCGAAGGCCGGCCTGACGCCGATCGTGCTCGAGCGCCGCGACACGGTCGGCGGCGGCGCCATCACCGGTGAAATCCACCCGGGCTTCCGCGGCCCGACGCTCACCCACTCGACGAGCCTCCTCTGGAAGGACGTCGCCGCGGACATGGACCTCCGCCGCCACGGCGTCGAGCTGATCCATTCGAAGGCGCAGGTCTTCGCGCCGGGCGCCGACGGCCGCGCGCTCGTCCTCTACGACGACGACCGCCGGAGCGCCGCGTCGATCCGATCGTTCAGCGCGAAGGATGCGGAAGCCTACCCGAAGTACCGCGAGGCGATGGCGCGCGTCTCGTCGGTATTGGCGGCGCTCTTCGCCCGCACGCCGCCCAGCATCGACAGCCCCAGCGCCGCCGATGCGTTGACCATGCTCCGCGCGGGGCGCACGTTCCGCGCGCTCGGAAAGAAAGACGGCTACCGCCTCCTGCGATGGGGGCCGATGGCGGTTGCGGACCTGATGCACGAATGGTTCGAGACGGACCTGCTCTCGGCCTCGATCGCCGCCGCGGGCGTGTCGGGCACGATGCTCGGGCCGTGGTCGGCGGGCAGCGCCCTCGTGCTGCTGATGCGGGATGCGCACCGGCGGCGGGCCGTCGGCGCCGAGGTACGCGGCGGACCCGGTGCGCTCACGCGCGCCATGGCGGCCGCGGCCGAGGCCGCCGGCACACGCATTCGCACCGGCGCCGCCGTGGACCGGATCCTCGTCCGCAACGAACGCGCCGCCGGTGTGGCGCTCTCGACCGGCGAAGAAATCTCCGCTCGGGCCGTCGTCTCGGCCGCCGATCCCAGGACGACGTTCCTCGAGCTCACCGATCCGGTGGACCTCACGCCCGATTTCATCACGAAGATCCGCAACTACCGCAGCCAGGGCACCGTCGCGAAGGTGAACTTCGCACTCTCCGGGCTGCCGCCGCTCGCCGGCAGCCAGGGCCCCGAGTCGCTCGGGGGCCGGATCCATATCGGTCCGGAGATCGATTACCTCGAGCGTGCGTTCGACCACGCGAAGTACGGCGAGCTGTCGAGCGATCCGTGGCTCGACGTTCGCATCCCGTCGATCCTCGATCCCCAGCTCGCGCCGGCGGGCTCGCATGTGATGTCGGTCTACGTGCATTACGCGCCGTACGCGCTGCGCGGCACGACGTGGGACGCCTCGAAGGGAGCGCTGCCGCAGGCGGTGCTGCGAACGCTCGAGCGCTACGCGCCCGGCATCGAGCGGCAGGTCGTGGCCGCGGAGGCGATCACGCCCGTCGAGCTGGAGCGCCACTACGGCTTCGCCGGGGGGCACATCTTCCACGGCGAGCTCGCGCTCGATCAGCTCCTCGCCATGCGTCCGGTGCTCGGGTACGCGCAGTACCGCGCGCCGGTCGCCGGTCTCTACCTCTGCAGCGGCGGCACGCATCCCGGCGGCTTCCTCACCGGCGCGAGCGCCCGGCACGCGGCGCGTGTTGTCCTGAAAGATCTCGGAGCTTCAGAGCGCGTGAGGCCTGAACAGAAACGATAGGAGGACGGGAGCCGTCGCACCGTGATACAAGGCCAGCCAGGGCTGGTGCGACTCAAGGGCATAGGAGAGAACGCCACCAAGGCCTGTGGCGTCAACAGCGGGGCAATGGTGCCCCACCCCACGTCTCTCGTTTGCTCAGCCACGCGCGCCATTCCTCCGGTTTAATAAAGCTCGACCATAAGTCAAGCGTCGCACGAAGCGAACCGTGTTCCATCGCGGCACAGCGACCTCGCTCGCACTGCATAGACGATTCCGTCTCGGGAGGATAGTATTGCGGCCCGTGGTCCGACTGACGCTTATCGCAGGTATCGTCGGACTGGCTCTCACCTCGATGTCGCTAGTGGCCATGTGGTCGCCGAGCCAACCTGGGGGTCGGAGGATCGGTGGCTTCACGAACGCTTCGCTGTCGTCACAACGCAACCTCGAGCGGCAACTGCTCCGCTTTCCCTCCGCGGATCGCATCCGGGCGGATCACCGCTTCCTCACACAACGGCCCCACGTCGCCGGCACGCCGCGCGACCGCGAGCTGGCGGAGTGGACCGCAGCCGAGTGGCGCAAGGCCGGCCTCGAGGACGTGCAGATCGTCGAGCACGAGGTCCTGCTGCCGTTCGCAGAAGAGGTCAGCGTCGAGATGACCGCGCCGAAGGCGTGGCGGGCGTCGCTCCGCGAGGAGCCGGTTGACGGGGACGAGGACACGGCGGCGGACGTGGGACTCACGTACCACGCATACAGCGCGTCTGGCGAGGTCAGGGGCGAGGTCGTCTACGCCGGCAGCGGCAACCCTGCCGACTACGACTGGCTCGCCTCGAAGGGCATTGACATCAAGGGCAGGATCGCGCTCGTCCGATACTCGGTGCCCTACAGCTACCGCGGCTTCAAGGCGCTGACGGCGCAGCAGCGCGGCGCGGCGGGCATCATCATTTATTCGGATCCGGCCGACGATGGCTACGGGCGCGGCGACGTGTATCCCAAGGGACCCTGGGGCCCCGACAGCCACATCCAGCGCGGTGGCATCGTCTACGATTTCATGGTGCCTGGCGATCCGCTCACGCCGGGGTGGGCGTCGGTGCCTGGTGCCCGGCGCATCGCGGCGCGGGACGCTGTGTCGCTTCCGGCGATCGTCAGCGTGCCGATGTCTCACAAAGACGCGGGAGTGATCCTCGAATCGCTCGGCGGCCCCGAGTCGCCGCGCGCCTGGCACGGCGGCCTGCCACTGACCTACCGCGTCGGGCCGGGTCCGGCGGCCGTCCGCATCACGGTCCGGAACGACGACCGGGTGCGGCCCATCTGGACCGTCACCGGCAGGATTGCCGGCGCAAGCGAGCCGGACCGCTGGGTGATCGCCGGCAACCACCGCGACGCGTGGGTGTACGGCGGCGTGGATCCCTCGAGCGGCTCCGCGTCGATGATGGAGATGGCACGCGCGCTGGGAGCCGCGGCCCGCAACGGACTCCGCCCGAAGCGCACCATCGTCTTTGCGAGCTGGGACGCCGAGGAGTGGACGCTCACCTCGTCCACCGAGTGGGGGGAACAGTTCGAGCAGGAGCTCCGCGAAAAAACGGTGGCGTACCTGAACGTCGACAGCTCGGCGTCCGGCCCCCACTTCACGGCGTCGGCCGTGCCCTCGCTGAACCGCTTCATCGCCGAGGCAGCAGGCACGGTCCTGGATCCGGCGACGCGCGTGCCGCTGACCGACGCGTGGCAGGCCCGCGGCATGAAGGAGCGCGGGTCGCTCCCGACCGGCGCGGGCGAGGATCTCGTCAATAATCGCCTCGGCAGCGGCTCCGACTACACCGTGTTCCTCAACTTCGTGGGTGCGCCGATCGTCGACATGGCCTTCGACGGCCCGTACGGCGTGTATCACTCGATGTACGACAACCACCAGTGGGTCTCGCGCATCGGCGATCCCGGGTTTCGCTACCACGCGGCGATGACGCGCCTCTGGGCGATCATGGCCGCTCGCCTCGCGAACGCCGATCTGCTCCCGCTCGACTACCGGCCCTACGCCGCGCGCGTCGAGGAGTTCCTGAAGGAGCTGGAGCATCGGGCCGGACGATCCTTCGACCGCGCGCGCGCCGCCAACGCGCGCTTTTCCGACGCCGCCGCCGCGATCGCGACACGCGCCGCGGCCGCCCTCGACTCGCACGACGCCGGCGAGCTCGCCGCGATCAACGGCCGCCTGATGCGGGCCGAGCGCGGCCTGCTCGAC